>NZ_CP038865.1:1672500-1827500 GCF_004792515.1 Vagococcus xieshaowenii
TCACACTAATAAATGTAAAGGGACCTGTTTGTCTATCTAACTCAGGTAAACTTTGGACAATCTCAGAAAGCGTAATGGCGTCTACTTCTAACCCATTAATGTATTCAATTGTCATAACGTTTCTCCTATTTCTTTAATTCTTGTTTAATGTGTGCTATTAAACGTATTGTTGCCCGACCATCATTGGCAGTATGCCATTCAGACAAAGAACCATTTTTATACAATTCTAATTGATCAAAGGCTTGTTCTAGTATTTCTTTTGTTTCAACCGGATGCACATGGTGACGCTGATAAAAATCAGGTTGAATCCCTACTGTTTGACAGTAGCTTTCTAAATCAAACGTATAATAAATCGTATGACCATCAGGCTTAGCCAATTCATA
This sequence comes from Vagococcus xieshaowenii, assembly GCF_004792515.1. Taxonomy (NCBI): domain Bacteria; kingdom Bacillati; phylum Bacillota; class Bacilli; order Lactobacillales; family Enterococcaceae; genus Vagococcus; species Vagococcus xieshaowenii. Next base: position 1,672,884 of record NZ_CP038865.1, read on the forward strand.
CTCAAAAGGTATCGAAGAATAATCTGTTATGAGCACATCCACTGAAAATAACAGTTCTTTTAAAGTTAATCCTCGTAAATCAATTTGAATATGCTTTAATACATCAACAGACAATTGCTCTAATGTATGAGGATGGAATTTTCCCAATACAACATAGTCATCTGATAATGATGGAACAACTTTTTGCCAGTTTTCAGTAGACATAGTGACTTCTCGATACGTTGGCGCATATAACACTATCTTTTTATCTTTTACTTCAGGAAACATCTGCTTAAACTTATTCTCAGCTATTATTTTTGCTTCTTGATTAAAGAAAAAGTCTGTTCTAGGAACACCTGTCAACAACATTTTTTTAGTTGGCTGTAGGTAACTTTTCTCAAACACATTTGCCATTTCCTCTGATCCTACTACATAGTAATGGGTCGAATTATACACTTTCTGAAAGCGTTCTTGATCTTGATGACTTCTCAAAGTCGTCTTAGGGTCTTCCCAACCAAAGCACTTAATAGCACCTGCAGCATGCCAAATTTGATAGATAGTTGTTTCTTTCGAAAAATTTATCGCACCTATAAACGCAAAATAGTTATCCATAATAATAACTTTTGCCTGTTTTAACATAGGTAAACCTTTAATAAAAAACCCTAACGAGTTAATTTGAATACATTCAATACCCAATGATTGGTACTTTTTTACTTCGTCAACTAACTGTTTTTGATACAAAATCGTTAGTTTATCAATTAAAGGGTCTTGGTCTAACATTTGGATTAACTGATCATTGTTTTCTGGGAAACTTAATAAGTACATCACATGATGTGACGAATTTTTTTTACTAAACATCGTAAAAAAGCTCACCACTTTCATGTAAATATCTTTCAAACACTGATTGAACTTATCGTTCATATTCTCCACTCCGAACTACTCTTGTTCAATAAATTTTTCTAACGTTAACAGCTCTTTAGTTGGTGACACTACTGATTGGAAAAGTGTCGCAGGATTTTTCACTACTGACATTAACGATTTACCGCTCAAATGTGTCGCACCAAAAAATAGTAAGGCAACTATTCCTAATGCTAACATTCCTTTCGTCCAACTGCTCATTTTACCAATTGCTGGTTCAGCCAATGCTTCTTGTCCTAATCCTTGCTCTTTAGCAAGTGCTGGTAATTTGTCTTTTGAAAAATCACGTTGTTGGTCTTTGTATTCATTTTGATACTCTTTCTTTTCTTTAGCTGATAATCCTTTAAACCATTGCGTAAATTCTTTATATTTTTTCACTACTTCTTTGGTTTCACCATATTCACGTAGCTCTCCGTAATGCATCCATACAACTTTGTCACAAATTTTTTCGATTTGGCCTAATGAATGACTAACAAAAACGATTGTTTTACCTTGCTCTTTAAATAGTTGGATACGATCGATACATTTTTGGTAAAACGTATCATCCCCAACTGATAATGCTTCGTCAATAATTAGGATATCGGGGTTTTGATGAACCGCAACAGCAAAGCCTAAACGAGACTTCATCCCGCTTGAGTAATTTTTAACTGGTTGATCAATAAATTCACCTAAATCTGCAAATGAAACAATTTCTGGCATTAAGTCATCAATCTGCTTATTGGTCATCCCCGTCATTAAACATTTCAAACGAATATTCTCCATTCCTGTTAATTGACCTTTAAGCCCTGCGCCAATTGCAATGATGGATGTTTCACCGTTGATTTCCATAACTCCTGATGTGTGCGGAATAATACCTGCGATAATATTAGATAACGTTGATTTACCCGAACCATTAATCCCGACTAAACCGACCGTTTCACCCGCTGGTACTTCTAATGTCACACCTTTTAATGCCCAAAAATGTGGCACATTTTTTTGAGAAAACTTAAAAAGTGCCTTAATCTTATCTGATTTTTGTTTATATAGATCATACTCTTTTGTGACAAGTTCTAATCTAATTTTGATTTCTTTATTCATATATACCACCCTAGTTAATTATTCTTCCTAGTTCTATTTTTGAATTTCGCTTTTCATTATAGCAAAAATCCCAACATTTTTCTTCCTTTATTCATTAAAAAACAAGAGCGTGACATAACTTGTCACGCTCTTTATGTCCTGTGTTAATTTACTTCTCTCTATTTTAATCCGGCATTGCCATACCATCTTGTGGATAAGTTCTTGGTGAAACAAAGCCATTTGTTTCAAATTCATAATCTGGCGCATCTCGTTCATCTTCGGGTTCTTTGCCCAATAATGAATTGATTTTATGACTCACATAAGCGATACTGTCTTCATGAAGACCTACATAACTAGCACCATAATAATTAAAGCTCATCCATGATAATTTATTTTGATTAATCTTATACTTAGTTGTTAAGCCAGACTCACCAACTTTTAGAATGGTTGAACGATCTAAGTTAGTCCAAAAATGACCATCCATCGCTTTTAGAACTGACTCTAATTTTGAAATAGACCCTACGTTCATGGCTTGATTGATTAAAGACATCAATACTTCCTGTTGACGGTTACCACGCTCGATATCATTATCTTTTTTACGCGTACGAGCAAATGCTAGAGCTTCTTCACCATTTAGACGTTGCTTACCTTTTTTAAGTTCTACTACAACTTCTCCCTTAGCATTTTGTTCCTTAATATCGTACGGCACTTCAACCTCAACCCCACCAAAGGCATCAACGACACTTTCAAATGCGTTAAAATCGACAGTTATATAATAGTTGATTGTTGTATTGAATAAGTATTCAACAGCATCCAACGCTGCTTCAGCTGACTCTGATTCAACATTTTTCCCTTCTGACTTAGCATAAGATTCGCCTTGTGCGTAAGCAGAATTAATTTTTTCATAGCCTTGATAATAATTTGGTACTTCTATATATGTGTAAGTGTCACGTGGAATGCTTACCATATTAATAATTTCTTTTTCTGGACTCATTGTTAGTAAAATCATTGAATCAGTACGTGTACTTTCTAATCCACGATCATCATCATTGTCTACCCCCATTAATAGAATAGAAATAGGGTCATTGATTGGATCAATATGTTGATTCAAATTAGTACGTGTCGAAATTGGGGAATAAGAGTTATCAATAACTGAAGCCGTTTTTGATACTAACTTAGCCGCCCACACCAAGCCAACAACAACTAAAGATAATAATACAATTAAAAGCGTCTTTAAGAACTTACTACTGTTATTCTTTTTTCGTTTAGCCTTATATGTTTTCTTTTTCACTTGACTACGACGATATTCTGACCTAGAACCTACTTGGTAATCCTTCATATCTAATACTTCCTTTTTATTTTTCTTATTAATTTTTATATTCATATCAAAAATAATCGGTTAATTATATCATAATTCACGAGACAATTGTACAATGTTTAAGTAAACTTAAGATTTCATGATTATTTACTAGTTGGAACACCTGAATTTTTAAGGTATAATGGAGCGTGTAACTATATGAAAGTAGGTAACTTTATGAGTTTTATTTTAAGTTTAATCTTACGGCTAATATTAACTTTCATCATTGCAGCCGGATTAACCCCTCTAATTAGACGCTTATCATTTTGGATTGGCGCTGTCGATACTCCTAACAAACGAAGAATCAATAAGACTACCATGCCTTCTGCAGGTGGCCTTGCCATATATTTAGCTTTTTCGATTGCTATATTATTCCTCTTTAAAGATATTTTTAGTACTGTTTATTCACTAAAATTAATTCTAGGTGGCGGTATTATTGTTCTTACCGGACTCGTTGACGATATAAAAGAAATATCACCACGGGCTAAAACTTTAGGCATGTTATTAGCCGCATTTTATACCTATTTTATTTTAAATATCCGAATGGATATCGTCAATGTCTTTTCTTTTGAAAATATTAATGTTGGTTGGTTAAGCTTACCGTTGACTATTTTATGGATTTTAGGATTTGTTAATGCCATCAACTTAATTGACGGATTAGATGGCCTTGCATCCGGTGTTTCGATAATTGCTTTAACAACAATTGGTTTTATCGGGTATATAGCATCTTCTAGTGGGGCAATTGTTGTTCAAGTTCCCATTATGATGTTTATTTTAGTAGCTAGCATTAGTGGCTTCTTACCTTATAATTTCTTTCCAGCTAAAATTTATTTGGGTGATACTGGCGCACTCTTCTTAGGTTATATGATCGCTATTTTATCACTACAAGGACTTAAAAATGCTACATTAGTCACGTTAATTACACCATTAATCATTTTAGGTGTGCCGATTACTGATACATTTTATGCTATTATTCGACGAAAACTAAAAAAACAATCAATCGCAAAACCAGATAGCATGCACTTACACCATCGTTTATTGTCTCTTGGCTTTACACATCGTGGCGCTGTTTTAATGATTTATGTGTTAGCTCTAACTTTTTCAATCATTGCCTTACTTTATTCAGCGGCAAGTCCGATTGCCAATGTAGTAATGATTGTTGCTGTATTAGTCGGTCTAGAACTGTTTGTTGAGCAAATTGGCCTAGTTGGTGAAGATCAACGTCCTTTATTAAATGCTATGAGATATATTGGAAATCGTGCTTACCGACAACAAGTACGTAAGGAACGCGAACAAAAGAAACATCGTAATCAAAAAAGATGAGTCACTAACAATTAGTGACTCATCTTTTTTGCTAATAATTTCTTTTTAACCCTTGTTAAGCTGATGCGTTGTTCTTTTGCAGGTCCTTCGATAAATTCTTGTGTCGCTGCATTTAACACACCACCCAAAATAATTACAATCGCGGCAAAATTAAGCCATAATAAGACGACAATCAAGCTCCCTAATATACCATAACTGTTATAGGTACTGGCAAAATACGTAATATAATACCCAAAAATCTGTGTCAATCCCATCCAACCAAGCGTTGCAAAAATAGCCCCTGGAAAAATATAACGAATTTTTGATTTAACATTTGGTAAAGTATAATAAATCAAACACATGGTCAAAAAGATGCCACCCATAGTTGTAGGAAGTTTCCATGAAGACAAGTTTTTATACACCTCTTCAACAATTGGAAAATCTGGGGCAACATGTTCAATTACACCTTGACCAAAAGTGAAAATTGTTGTTAATAACATCATGACTAACATAAAAGAAAAAATTATCCCAACTGATAAAATACGCCTCACAATAAAATTTTGACTTTTTCCTACACCGTACACTTTATTTAACGATACTTGTAAGGCATTAATACTCCGACTAGCTGCCCACATCGTCGTTAACGCAGAGATAGATAATAAGCCACCGTAACTTGTTCCCAATAATGAAACGATTGTGCCTTCTATTAAATTATAAATTTCTAGAGGAATAAGTATTTTTATGTAATTTAAGACTTCCGCACTATCAATTGAAATATAAGGTAATAAGTTCCCAATCATGATAATTAAAGGAAAGACAGAAAAAAGAAGATAATAGGCAATCGCAGAGGACGACGTACCAATTTCGCCCCGTCCCACATTTTTCCATATCAATTGGCAAAAATGCCGAAAAGATTTTGGTTTCATATGCTTGTCCATTAACTTCCTCCTCCTCAACCTTTTATTCTGGTGATTGTTCTGTTAATAAAATGGGGCCTTCTTTTGTAATAGCTAATGTATGTTCGTATTGACAGCTCAAACCACCATCTTGTGTATAGGCTGTCCAACCATTATCATCCATTTTCATTTTCCAAGTACCTGTATTAATCATTGGTTCAATGGTAATTACCATTCCTTCTTTAAGACGCAATCCTTTACCAGCTTCGCCGTAATGCGGAATTGCTGGCGCCTCATGAATGGTTGGTCCAATACCATGTCCTACAAAATCACGAACGACTCCGTATCCTTGCGCTTCAGCATACGTTTGAATAGCATGACCAATGTCACCCACACGATTACCAACTTGTGCTTGTTCAATTCCAAGATATAATGCTTTTTTTGTCACTTCCATTAAATGATCAATTTCAGGTGTTGATTGACCAACTACATAAGACCAACATGAATCTGACATCGCGCCGTTTAAATCAATACACATATCGACTTTAATTAGGTCCCCATCTTTTAACACTTTACGTCGGGGGAAACCATGACAAATTTCATCATTGATACTACAACATGTGGCATATTCATAGCCTTCATAACCAATCTGTGCTGGAATGCCACCATGATCAACAATAAACTTATGAACAAACTCTTCTACATCCCAACTTGTAATACCTGGTTTAATAAATGTACGTAAGTTTTCATGTACTTTCGCCAGTAATTCACCAGATTTTTTCATATTTTCAATTTCTCTTGCTGATTTTAATGTAATCATATTTTTTCTCTCCTTCATTTACTTAGCACACCTATTCTAGCATATTGTTTTTTTTTTACCAAATTCAATTCATCACATAAATTATTTTCAAACGTTGATTTTCTGTTATAATAAATCATATCTATTAAACAGACCGAAAGGATGAAATTTATGGCACTAGCTAAAATTGTATATGCAAGTTTAACGGGAAACACCGAAGAAATAGCTGATATCGTAGCAGAAGCATTAGAAAATGAAGGTTTAGAAGTAGAAATTGATGAATGTACACAAGTCGATGCTGATGATTTTTTAGAAGCAGATATTTGTGTGATTGGTACTTATACTTATGACGAAGGCTCTTTACCTGATGATATTGTCGATTTATATGAAGAATTAAAAGAATTAGACTTATCTGGTAAAATTTATGGCGTTGTGGGATCGGGAGATACGTTCTACGAAATGTTCTGTTCAGCTGTCGATGATTTCGACCAAGCGTTTGCTCAAGCTGGAGCAACAAAAGGGGCCGAATCAGTTAAAGTGGATTTAGCTGCTGAAGAAGACGATATTGTTAACTTAGAAAAATTCGCCAAAGAATTAGCTAGCAAAGTAAATTAATCGTATACATAAACGACGAGCAAAAAAAGGTTGCGATTAAAATCGCAACCTTTTTTACTATTAAAATTAGCTAAACTCTATGCTCTTTTCATACTCAAAAGACATATCTCTTACTTCATCGATTAAAGAAATAATTTGTTCTCTTGATGGACGATATAATCCTGATGAATTCAACGTCGCAATCCCTGTTGCTAAAATCCATGTGCTGATAAATAAATTATGTTTCTTTTCATCTGATAACTGAGCAAATTCTTCGTCTTGATTCATGTGTTTCATAAATACTTGTAGATTGAATTGATTTAATGCATCCGGATCTAAATTCTCTTCCACATAAATTGCTCGATACATTACTCGTTCATTACGTGCAAATTCTATGTAATTTAATATGATATCGTACAAAAATTCTCCTGTTATTTCTTTTGAAAAAACATCATTAACAAGATGTTTTTTTATCATTTCTAACACTTGCGTTCTTAGATCTTCCATATTTTCAAATTCTAAGTAAATAGGCTGTGTAGAACACTTCATTCTTTGTGCAATATTTCGTGCGGTAAACTTATCAAACCCTTCTGTTGACACTAATGAATACGCTGCATTTAATACTTGATCTTTTGTTATTGTCTTTCTTCTAGCCATAAATAGTCACCCCAATATTTCAACGTTTTTTAATACAACTTATTTTAAAACTCCTTTTTTACACGTTATTATTATAACATAAAAGGATAGGTAAAAAAACATTTTTATATTATTTCATCATTTGTTAACATTTTTTTCACAAACTATTATTGGAATTGTTAATTCCACCCATTAATGATAAAATTAAAGAATACTGAGACTTAGGGGGACATATCTATGGAAAATTTCAACACATATTTACAGAAATATGCAGAATTAATCGTAAAAACAGGAGTTAATGTTCAAAAAGGTCACACTGTGGTTGTTAACATTGATGTAGAACAAGCAGAATTAGCACGTTTGATTGTAAAAGAAGCTTACAAACTAGGGGCTAGTAACGTTTCTGTTCAATGGTCTGATGATGTTGTATCTCGCGAATTCTTCGCTAATGCAACAGAAGAAAATCTAACAACTATCCCACAATACAAAATAGACGAAATGCAATCTTGGGTGGATGAAGGCGCAAGTCGTATTAGTGTTGTTTCTAAAAATCCTGACGCTTTTGCTGGTATCGACTCTGATCGAATCGCTAAATACCAACTAGCTTCTGGTAAAGCAATGTTTCCATTACGTGAAGCAACCCAAGCTAACAAATTAAGTTGGACTGTCGTAGCTGCGGCTGGTAAAGACTGGGCTGCAAAAGTATTCCCTGATTTAGAATCAAATGAAGCACAAGTTGATGCTTTATGGGATCAAATTTTCAAAACAACTCGTATTTATTCAGAAAATCCAATCGCTGCTTGGGACGATCATGATAAAACATTATGCGCTAAAGCGGATGAACTGAATGCTGAGCAATTCGATTCACTACATTACACAGCACCAGGAACTGACTTGATTATTGGTTTACCAAAAAATCATCGTTGGGAAGGCGCTGGAAGTGATAACGTACGTGGTGAGCACTTCATGGCAAACATGCCAACAGAAGAAGTCTTCACAGCTGCTGATAACCGTCGTATTGATGGTGTCGTTTCAAGTACTAAGCCCTTAAGTTATGCTGGCACAACTATTGAAGGAATGGTCTTTAAGTTTGAAAACGGACGCGTCGTTGAAACAACTGCCGAAAAAGGCGAAGATGTTTTATTAAAACTTTTAGAAACAGACGAAGGTGCACGTAGTATTGGTGAAGTTGCCTTAGTCCCTAACCAATCACCAATTTCTCAATCAGGTATCGTTTTCTACAATACATTATTTGACGAAAATGCTTCTAATCACTTAGCATTAGGCTCTGCTTACGCGTTCAACGTTGAAGGTGGAACTGAAATGACGCAAGAAGAATTAGCAGCTGCTGGTTTAAACCGTAGTAATACACACGTTGATTTCATGATTGGCTCTGCTGATATGAACATCGATGGTATCCGCGCTGACGGAACTCGTCAACCTATTTTCCGTAATGGTGAGTGGGCTTAATTCTTTAGTATAAACTATATTTATGAATCTATAACGAACAATAGTGAATCGTTCAAAAACATTAAAATCCAGTAATTAGAGTCTGTGACAAAAGTTAGTGTTATTAGTCTAAGATGAAGAATTCGAAACGGACGAAAAGAGTTGTTTTTCGATTCTATAATATTTGGTGTTGACTTTAAGACAAAAAAGAGAGCTCAATCTGATAAAATCAAAGTCAACTAAAGCCAAAAACATATCATAGGGTCTCTTATAAAATGGCTATATAATAAATAGGACTGATGAAGGATTTTTCCTTCTACAGTCCTATTTTTGTATTTAATTATTAAAAAACATATCGCCTTTTGTTAATATTAAGTTACGACACAAAATAAACAAAAGGAGCGATATGCTATGACTAATGATATCAAAAAAATTTATGGAATTGAAGACCCTAATTTAATAATTTCTAGTGTTTCCGAAGGAACCTATCGTAATAAGCCTGCGAAAATTATACAAGCTAGCTATAAACCTAAAGCCATAGTTTGCCCCAAATGTGGTTCTTCGCCTCGAAACAACACCGGAAAGTACATTATTGTTAAGAATGGTTCTAAGAAGGTAGATGTCCTATTGACACATGAGAACACTGGGATTGTCTCTAAGAAGTTATCTAAACAGCGCTATCGTTGTTACAATTGCAATACGCACTGGACTTCGCAAATTGATTTAGTTCAACCTTCCCATAATATTTCAAGGATAATTGAAGCTAAAATCATTGAATTAATAGCTGAAAGAATTTCTCTTAAATTAATTGCGAAATTATGTAGTGTTTCAATTAGTAAAGTGATTCAGGTATTAAAAGCTTTAGAAACATACGTGATAGAATTTATATTTCGCAAGGATTAATTTTTCAAAATATCACATAAAAAAGGTGAAGCTTTTACACTTCACCTAGTCACTTATTTTAGCAAATTTGAGCCCATCAACACTATTTGAGAAAGAACAGTTAAATTCTCACAATTGTTTATAGTTAAAAAGACTACTACTTCCCATATTCAATTATTACCTTCTACGCTTAAAGAGTAACATACTACAAATTACTAACATTCCACCTACTGTAAGTAACATCCCCTTTTTTTCTCCCATTTTTGGTAAATATATATAAGTGCTATCTTCACTTGTATCATCTTGTTTAAATTCTGTCGGTTCCGTTGGCTCTGTCGGCTCTGTCGGTTCCGTCGGTTCCGTTGGCTCTGTCGGCTCTGTCGGTTCCGTCGGTTCCGTTGGCTCTGTCGGCTCTGTCGGTTCCGTCGGTTCCGTCGGTTCCGTTGGCTCTGTCGGCTCTGTCGGTTCCGTCGGTTCCGTTGGCTCTGTCGGCTCTGTCGGTTCCGTCGGTTCCGTTGGCTCTGTCGGCTCTGTCGGTTCCGTTGGCTCTGTCGGCTCTGTCGGTTCCGTCGGTTCCGTTGGCTCTGTCGGCTCTGTCGGTTCCGTCGGTTCCGTTGGCTCTGTCGGCTCTGTCGGTTCCGTCGGTTCCGTTGGCTCTGTCGGCTCTGTCGGTTCCGTCGGTTCATAAAAATATATAACTTCTTGAGGTTCTTTAGTAAAGATACCTTCTGAATTTAAAGGGATTTCCAATAAGTTCCAACCTTCAAAGTCTTTTTTCTCTGATACATATGGTAAACCTATTTCCCCATTTAAAGTTACTATTTCAAGAATTGTATCTTCATCTTTACTTTTATAATAAACAGTTACAGGTCCCGCCTGAATTTCGGGCAATAAAATATCAATAGTTGCTTCTATATTATGCTCATCATCACTAGGTGCATCGAATCCTTTAATATTTGCAACATTTGTAATAACATTAGATTCTACCTTATCAGTTATTAATCCTGGAAGTTTTACTATAATTGAAGTAGAAGATTTAACTAGAGGAATATCAATAACTATTCCCTCATTGTCATTTTTAACTATAGTAATACTATCAGAATCTGTAATCTCAACGGACAGCCCATTTTTATTATTTTTTTCGATTACTGTTAATTTTTCTGGTTTATAATCAATTCCAAGGGGCATAAAATCTGTAATTCTCACATTTTTTATGTTTGAATTGCTTCCTGTAGTCATTAAATTAGAATATGTAATCGTATACTCTATCTCATCATTTATTTTAAAGTCACCCTGATTACTAGATAAATTACTCACTTCCTTAGTACCAATCGCTTGTAAATTTGTAATATATCTAGAAGTTACTCCAGATTGATATAAAACATCTCCTTCAGTAATATAATCCGTGGTCATATTAATTGGCAAAACACTGGGTTCAACTATTACTTTATGAAATTCTAAAGTAGCTGGAATATAAAAGCTCATCTCTCCTATATAATCTGATGATATACCTAGAAATCCAGAATTAATTTCTATTGTTATAGTATGATCTTTTTCATTTACTACAATATTATCCCATTCAATTTCTTTAATCCCCTCTGAAATATTCTTTTGAAATTTTAAACTTTGAGAAAAATCTATTTTAATTTCAGGAGAATAATTTATTGTAGTGATAATACTAGTAAAGCGGTTATCTTCCGGTGTTGAATACAAAGTATTTACTTTTATCATTGGTACAATAGTTAATTTGTCACCATCAAAAGCTTCCCACTGAGGAACACTCGTTTCATCAATGCTTTGATTTCCTGATGCAACAGACGTTAAATGTGTATTATTTCCAATTCCTAAAGTACTAATTATGTGCCTATTATAAGTTTTACCGTTATTATCAGAATTAGCATGATAGTCGGGTAATGGCAAATTATTTATGTTTTCAACACTTGCATCGGCACTAGTTCTTATTAAAAACATTGCTATAGTCAACAAAAAAAATGATTTAATGATATTTTTCTCCATAATAAATAAACTCCTTTTATTTTTTATATTTTCCTTTATTATTTATACGATTATATTGGCCACTACTTAATTAGGTATTATTATAAATAATTTAAACTGCTTTATAACTAGTCTAAAACGAATTATATAAAATTCTCTCCAACTAACTTTGTTAACCTTGTAATTTCACATAATAAAATTCATTTTTATAGAACATTACTTTTTTGAAATTTACCATAAGCAACACTATTTTGTCAAATTCCAGAAAACAGTTTAAGATAGTTCCATTTACAGTAACACCTTATATTTTTCCTTTAAATAAAGCTTTGGTGGTATAATCAGGAAAATAACTATCCTCGCCCAAATCAATAGCTTGTTTAATTTCTTCTTCAGATTTTAAGGTCCTTTTGTTAAAAAATCATCTATATTAATAACTTTCCTCAAATTACTGTGTGGCATCATTTTTTCAAAAGATACAACCTTAAAGTATTTATACGTTAATAGATTTATCCAAATTTTCTTCAGTACAAACACGATACAATTTTTTTGATTTAGGAATTTATTTTGAAATTTGTTCAATTACATTGATGTTGAAAGATTGACCAATAACTTTATACGTTAAATAGTTTTTATTTAGGAATCTAACAAATTCCTTAACTTGATTTTCTCGCTGTTTCAATTCTATATCATAATTAATATTATCTTTATACCTATCAAAACATCTTGTAATTTTAAAAAGATGATCCCTTATATAATTAATTGGACCAAGTTTATTTTAATGCTTACAAATTCTGAAAAGCAAATACTGTTCTTTCTTTTAAAATACTAAATCTTCTTGTATAAATTTAGATCCATAATTTAGCACTTAATCATATAATGAAAAAGTGTGTTCAATTTATCCTTCATACTCCACCTATATGTGAATATACATGTTCTGCCTTCTTATTATCTTTTCATATTTCTCTAAAAAATTTCACATTAATTATTAACTAATGAATTATTAATAGTTCTAATAATTATTTTAATATATTATTCTCTTAAAACTTATACGTCCCCTGTAGGAATCGAACCTACAACTAAACCTTAGGAGGGTTTTGTTATATCCATTTAACTAAGAGGACTCAACGTCTTTATTTTCCCACTTTTACATTGCTCTGTCTAGACAGATAAGCAAAAAATCTATCCTAACACCCGGTAAGTCGTGTTAAGATAGATTTTTTTAATACGCGGCTTCCATAGATGCTAACATTTTTATTAGTTGTTTTTTCTTGAATGGTGCTAAAAACATGCCAAACATCATGTCATTCGCTTTTTGAAGTACACCGTGTGAGATCATTTCTTCTGTATACGTGACTTCACATTGTTTATCTGAAAGTGCTTTGATCGCATAACTAACCGTAAAATCATTGCGAACCGTTGAGGTATTAAAACGATAAAGTTCATTTTTTTGTGCTGCCTCAATGCTAATTTTTGCCCGACTATTTTTTGAAAATTCTTTAACGTAAGAGTAGTTCGTTAACTGATGTTCTTTAACCGTTTCACCGGTACTTTTACGAATATCAAATAGGACGGAATTAATCACTTGCTGGTAAAAAAATTCTGCTGGCACATTTAAGGTCTTAACGATTTTCATTTGATTTCACCTCGGTTTGTTTTGCTTTTTTGTTGGCTCTAAATGAGAGAATACCACCTACAATGATTAAGGTAACAGCTGTCGTCATTAGCAAGAAATCATACTCTAACGTCACTCGATTCACGCAAAACATAAACATTATCAATCCTATACTAATTAAAAACAAGCCATTCTTCATCATTATCTTTCTCTCCTTTAATTCATCTGTTGACTACGCTGGTGTACATTGGAAGAACAAAACACTTCCCCAAGGTTGTGCTTTGATACTTTCTTTAGCTACTTTAACTGCCTCTTCAGCGCTTGCTCCTTTTACTTCAAATAATAATTTGATACCTTTTTTCTCTTTATAAGTAAACGTCACATTTTCCGTTAAACTTTCTAATAATTCAATCACTTTATCTTGTTGCATCGCCACATTTACTGCAATCATGGTTCTTCCTCCTATAATAATAACAGGGGTCGCAGTAAAAAGCACTGCTTCCCCTTGATTTTTATTAACCAATTCTTTTATTTTCTAATGACCTTTTTGATGAAGAATGGATCTTAAAGTACTTTACTTAAACGCTCACTCAAGCACTTTTTAATCTGGCATTCGCGAGCATCCCTTCGAACATAATGTCTACCCTTTCAAAAACATGAGAAGCTGTTTTTGAATGGTTTTCATTATTTTTCGGGGATAAACGCTCACTCAAGCACTTTATGTAATCCGGCTTTTGAGTGCAGTCCTTCGGAAATATCTCTTAACAGTTTAAAAATTTGAGAAACAATTTTTAACTGTCCTTCGATATTTCTCAGGCCTACCCGCACTCGCAAGCACTTTATTGTTCTTCCATTTTGTTTGCTGCGATAACGAATGGTGCGTAGATAATGAATGAGACAACCATACAGATTAATGTTACGATTGGTGCTCTCCAGTCTGCTCCTGTTGCTAAGAATGATAATAATAGTGGTGGTGTTACCCATACTACTTGTTGAGAAACAGGGTTAACTAAGTCCATTGTTGTTGCAAAGTAACCAATTGCTGTTGTTACTAATGGTGCTAATAAGAATGGAACAAACATGATTGGGTTTAATACGATTGGTAATCCAAACATAACAGGCTCGTTGATGTTGAAGATACCAGGTCCTAATGATAATTTACCGATTGTTTTGTAATCTGCACGTTTAGAGAAGATTAAAATGGCAATAATTAAAACGATTGTACCACCTGAACCACCAAACATTGTGTAAGCGTCAAATGAACCACGTACCCATTTGTATCCTTCAGCTTTAACTAACTCAACGCCACCTTCGTTAAACAAGTTAACGTTTTTAATTTGGGCAACTCCCCAAATTCCTTCTAAAACTGGCGCTAAAACGTTCATTCCATGAATTCCGAAGAACCAGAATAATTGAATAAAAATTGTTACTAACACAACTGCTCCAAAACCTTGAGATAATCCTAATAATGGTTCAGCGATTGTTTTTTGTACCCAATCGATGAATAACATACCAGTACCTTTAGTAAAGAAGTAATTGAAAATACCAACTACATATAATGCTACTAATGCTGGAATAATCGCTGCGAACGCTTTACTTACAGCAGGAGGTACTTGTTCTGGCATTTTGATTGTAATATTTTTATTCATTAATTTAGAAAAAATAACTACTGCTACAAATCCTAAAATCATTGCAGTAAAGAACGCATTACCATTTAAGTGATCAAGTTTCAACCAACCCCAAGCATTATTAGTTACTTGGTCAAATACTGTGACAGCTCCTGTTGCTGCATCTTTTACTTCGACTGTTTCTACTGCTGATCCTACTGCTTTTAAGGCATCAATTGCTTTAGTGCCTAATTCTCCTTGTGGCACTTGAACGGCAGCTGGTGCTGAGAACGCAATTCCTTGAATCAACGCCCCTACAGAAACTAATCCACCGGCTAAGTCATTGACACCGTATGCTCGAGCAATGTTATACCCTAGTGAGAAAGCAAACATCAAACCGGCAATTGCTAATGTCCCATTCCATACATAACCATTAATTCCAATAATTTCTTTAAACACTGGAATAGTATTAGCATCATAACCGTCAATAAACTGTGTTGGTAAATCACGAATGATTGCATTAATTAATACCGCCATTGATCCTGCCATTGTTACTGGCATCGTACCGATGAAAGCATCTCTTAAAGCAACCAAATGTTTTTGATTACCAATTTTTCCTGCGACTGGAAGAATATATCTTTCCAACCAAGTTGTTAAAGCATTCATGCTTTTCCCTCCAAAACTTTTTTATATTTTAATAATCTTTCGATTGATTATTAACACAATTAATTAAAAACCTACCAACAAACTTTTTTATCCTTTTATTTATGCTGAAATTTTGCGATGAACATCAATAATTTCTTTTGCTAAATCCGTAAAAGCAATCGATGTCATTAAGTGATCTTGACTGTGAACTGTCAATAACGTAATGTCTAATTTCTCACCTTGTGCTTCTTTTGTTAATAATCCCGTTTGTGAATGATGTGCTTGTACTAAAGCTTCTTCAGCCGCTTTGATTTTAGCATCAGCTTCGTCAAAGTTTCCTGTTTTGGCTGCATAAATTGCTTCCATTGCATCACTCTTGGCATTTCCTGAGTTAATGATTAAGCCCATCACTGCTTCTAAATATTCTTGATCCATTTAATTTCCACCTTTTACTTTTTCAATTGCTACAAATTTCTTGACGTTTCACCTCATCAAGATAGAGAAATGAATAATAGTACTTTCGTGCCTTCACATCGTATGACTTGAAGCTAAACGTACTCTCAATCTCTTTGCTTTATCCTTCGATTAGTTTTAAAGCTTGTGCTAGGACATTTTCACCATTCATCATGCCGTAATCTTTCATATCAATCACTTCTAGTGGAATGCCTTTGCCTGCTAATTTTGATTCGAATTGACCTTTCATGAAGCGAACTTGTGGGCCTAATAATAAAACATTAACATCTTTAGCCGCTAAGCTGTTGTCCGCATCTGATGCTGATACTGCGAAGATATCCGTATCAATCCCTTGAGCTTCTGCTGCTTTTTGCATTTTTGTTACTAACATTGAGGTGCTCATCCCTGCTGAACATACTAACATGATTGTTTTTGTTGCCATTATATTTTCCTCCTAATAGATAATTAATATTTTTCTTTTCACTCTTATATAAGCAAGTTGCGTGCCAACTTACATTTATATTGAAAACGTTATTATAACGGTGTTTTCAATATAAATGCGCTTACACTATCAACGTAAACAAAAAGTACACACAGTTATTTGTGTGTACTTTTTGTTATTTAATATACATTTATTACAAATAACCTTCACCAAAACAACGATAAATAAAGTAAAAAACCAATAACATTGTTATTAAACGTTCGTTTAATTTCTTGTTTATTGTTTTCATTATTAAAATAAGAAATATTAAAATAACATGAAAATAGAAATAATACGTAAAAAAAACTATCAAGCTTCGATAAAGATCGAAAATTGATAGTTTGATAGGTATCTTTTGATTAACGATTCACTGATCTCGCAAAACGTGAAACAGTATGGCGTTCTCCGCGAATAGCATCTGATAGTTCTTTAATATTTTTAATTCCTACTAATCCCATATTGGCATCTCCAATATGCTGTATATCAACGCCTAAAATTTTATTTTTTAATGCAATTTGGCGAATCGTTTCTGGATGAGAACTTTCTTGAGACGTTCCTATCGCACTCATCACTAACTTATCTTGCTGATGACAATAACTTACTACCTCACCTACCATCTCCTCGGTAATCCCCCAGACACTTCCTACTGCAGGTACCAAGACAATATCAGCTCCCGCCTCTATAAATTGCTTAGCCGATTCAATACTCACCACTGGCTCATCTACACCCGCACTATGCATTTTCCCTGCTATAATGACACCGTCAAAATGTTCTTTAGCAATTTTTATATTTTCAGCAATTCTTTGATTTGTAACTCCTGTACCTGGATTTCCTGTTAACAAGATAAAATCTAAGCCAATTTCATTAGCACGTTTAAATGTTTCAACAGATGCTGTACGACCTTTTGAAATCTCAATAATATCAGATGTCATATCAGCGTTAGGATCAACAGGCTCTAAGTTAGCTCCAATAGGTAGCCCCACTAATTTTTTTAAGTCACGAATAGCATTATCGTTGGGTTTAGCGTTCCATGCAGCATATTGCCCTTCGTATAAACTTAAAATAATTGGTTCAAACGCATCAAAACCATTTAATAAAATCATATCAGCACCATAAGCTCGTGCTAACTCACTTGACGTAATATCTCCTACTATCGGTTCATGCATAACGACATTTTCACTTAATACGACACGCCCTTCACTGGCTTTAATACTTTGAATTAAGTCTTCCTTTGAAAACCCAGCAATTTCACTTGCATTAGCACTAATTAATCTTTTTACCATTTTATTATCCACCTTTAGTTATATTATCGTTAATATCGGCTATTTTGGGAACACTTTTTTTGGAAAATAAGAGCTGTGACAAAGACTGTCACAGCTCCTTTCCCTTTAATCAGCCTTACTGTCCTAAACATATAAGAGCCTTCTTAATTAATACGAAGCTTCCATAGATACCAACATTTTTATTAGTTGTTTTTTCTTGAATGGTGCTAAAAACATGCCAAACATCATGTCATTCGCTTTTTGAAGTACACCGTGTGAGATCATTTCTTCTGTATACGTGACTTCACATTGTTTATCTGAAAGTGCTTTGATCGCATAACTAACCGTAAAATCATTGCGAACCGTTGAGGTATTAAAACAATAAAGTTCATTTTTTTGTGCTGCCTCAATGCTAATTTTTGCCCGACTATTTTTTGAAAATTCTTTAACGTAAGAGTAGTTCGTTAACTGATGTTCTTTAACCGTTTCACCGGTACTTTTACGAATATCAAATAGGACGGAATTAATCACTTGCTGGTAAAAAAATTCTGCTGGCACATTTAAGGTCTTAACGATTTTCATTTGATTTCACCTCGGTTTGTTTTGCTTTTTTGTTGGCTCTAAATGAGAGAATACCACCTACAATGATTAAGGTAACAGCTGTCGTCATTAGCAAGAAATCATACTCTAACGTCACTCGATTCACGCAAAACATAAACATTATCAATCCTATACTAATTAAAAACAAGCCATTCTTCATCATTATCTTTCTCTCCTTTAATTCATCTGTTGACTACGCTGGTGTACATTGGAAGAACAAAACACTTCCCCAAGGTTGTGCTTTGATACTTTCTTTAGCTACTTTAACTGCCTCTTCAGCGCTTGCTCCTTTTACTTCAAATAATAATTTGATACCTTTTTTCTCTTTATAAGTAAACGTCACATTTTCCGTTAAATTTTCCAATAATGCAATTACTTTATCTTGTTGCATCGCCACATTTACTGCAATCATGGTTCTTCCTCCTTATAATGAAAATAACAGGGTCTGTGATAATTACTACCACTCACCCCGTTATCATCATATTTTTCCCTAATTGGGGGTTTTTGTTGCTTATGCTCTTTTATTGCTTAGTGTTACTCATATCTTCGTCATTCTGCTCATATTACTCAGAAGTTAACCGCGTTCTCAAGCACTTTTTTTATCCGGCTTTCGGACGCAACTTCTTCGGTAATATGTCAGAACTCTCAAAAATTGTTACACAATTTTCGTCATTCTGCTCATATTACTCAGAAGTTAACCGCGTTCTCAAGCACTTTTTTATCCGGCTTTCGCGAGCATCCCTTCGAACATAATGTCTACCCTTTCAAAAACATGAGAAGCTGTTTTTGAATAGTTTTCATTATTTTTCGGGGATAAACGCTCACTCAAGCACTTTATTGTTCTTCCATTTTGTTTGCTGCGATAACGAATGGCGCATAAATGATGAAGGCTACGATCATACAGATTAATGATACGACCGGTGCTCTCCAGTCTGCTCCTGTTGCTAAGAATGATAGTAATAGTGGTGGTGTTACCCATACTACTTGTTGAGATACTGGGTCAACCCATCCATTAATTGTTGCGAAGTAACCAATAGCTGTTGTTACGATTGGTGCTAACAAGAATGGAACGAACATGATTGGGTTTAATACGATTGGTAAACCAAACATAACAGGTTCGTTGATATTAAAGATACCAGGTCCTAATGATAATTTACCGATTGTCTTGTAATCTGCACGTTTAGAGAAGATTAAGATGGCAATAATTAAAACAATTGTACCACCTGAACCACCAAACATTGAGAACGCATCAAATGAACCACGTACCCATAGATAACCGTGTTCTTTAACCATCTCAACGCCACCTTCGTTAAACAAGTTAACGTTTTTAATTTGGGCAACTCCCCAAATCCCTTCTAAAGCTGGTGCTAAAACGTTCATTCCATGAATTCCGAAGAACCAGAATAATTGAATGAAAACAGTGATAATCATTACTGCACCAAAACCTTGAGATAACTCTAGTAATGGATCAGCGATTGTTTTTTGTACCCAGTCGATAAATAATACATCTGTAAAACGTGTGAAGAAGTAATTAAACATTCCCACAGCATATAATGCAACTAATGCTGGAATAATCGCTGCGAATGCTTTACTTACAGCAGGAGGTACTTGTTCTGGCATTTTAATTGTAATGTTTCTGTTCATTAATTTAGCAAAAATAATAACTGCTACAAATCCTAAAATCATTGCTGTGAAGAAGGCATTACCATTTAAATGATCAAGTTTCAACCAACCCCATGCGTTATTGGTTACTTGTTCAACTAATTTCATGTTCCCTGTAGCAGTATCTAAAACTTCTGTTTGTGAAATAACAGAACCGGCATTTGTTAATAATTCAGTTGCTTTTTCTCCTAATTGACCAGGCTCTAAGTTGACAGTTGCTGGTGCTGAGAACGCAATCCCTTGAATCAATGCCCCTACAGAAACTAATCCACCGGCTAAGTCATTGACACCGTATGCACGGGCAATGTTATACCCTAGTGAGAAAGCAAACATCAAACCGGCAATTGCTAATGTCCCATTCCATACATAACCATTAATTCCAATAATTTCTTTAAATACTGGAATGGTATTAGCGTCGTAACCATCAATAAACTGTGTTGGTAAATCACGAATAATCGCGTTTAATAATACCGCCATTGATCCTGCCATTGTTACTGGCATCGTACCGATAAAAGCATCCCTAAGTGCGACTAAGTGTTTCTGGTTTCCAATTTTCCCTGCGATTGGCAGAAGAAACTTCTCCAACCAAGCTGTCAATGCGTGCATGCATCATCCCTCCATTAATATACTTATTTTTTCAATAATCTTTCGATTGATTATTAACGCAATAATCTACAACAACAAACATTTTTCTTTTTTAAAACGCATCAAGTACTACAGACATAATAGTTAAGTACTTCCCAGTATTTATTCACCAATTAATTTCATTGCTTGTGCTAGGACATTTTCACCGTTCATCATACCGTAATCTTTCATATCGATGACTTCTAACGGAATGCCTTTGTCTGCTAATTTAGCTTCGAATTGGCCTTTCATGAAGCGAACTTGTGGGCCTAATAATAAAACGTTGACGTCTTTAGAAGCTAAACTGTTGTCTGCATCTGATGCTGATACTGCAAAGATATCTGTATCAATTCCTTGAGCATCTGCTGCCTTTTGCATTTTTGTTACTAGCATTGAGGTGCTCATCCCTGCTGAACATACTAACATGATTGTTTTTGTTGCCATTATATTTTCCTCCTAATAATAGTGTTATTCTTAAATAGTACACGCTTTCATCTATCTTTATATAGAAGAAAACGAATATTTTTGCTTTCCTCTATATAAAATGAAAAGTTAAATTAAGCAATTTTACGATGTAAGTCAATAATTTCTTTAGCTAAGTCTGTAAATGTAATAGACGTCATTAAGTGATCTTGACTATGAACCGTTAATAATGTGATTTCTAATTT
The DNA here is from genome assembly GCF_004792515.1 of Vagococcus xieshaowenii. Lineage (NCBI taxonomy): Bacteria > Bacillati > Bacillota > Bacilli > Lactobacillales > Enterococcaceae > Vagococcus > Vagococcus xieshaowenii. The sequence continues at coordinate 1,694,361 of NZ_CP038865.1, forward strand.
TTCACCTTGGGCTTCTTTTGTTAACAAACCTGTTTGTGAATGATGGGCTTGTACCAGTGCTTCTTCTGCAGATTTTATTTTAGCATCTGCTTCTTCAAAGTTTCCGGCTTTCGCTGCATAAATCGCTTCCATTGCGTCGCTTTTTGCATTTCCTGAATTAATGATTAGCCCCATCACTGCTTCTAAATATTCTTGATCCATATGATTCTCCACCTTTTTACTTTTATTATTCTCCAATTAATTTCAATGCTTGTGCTAGGACATTTTCACCATTCATCATGCCGTAATCTTTCATATCGATGACTTCTAACGGAATGCCTTTATCTGCTAATTTAGCTTCGAATTGGCCTTTCATGAAACGAACTTGTGGGCCTAATAATAAAACATTGACGTCTTTAGAGGCTAAACTATTATCTGCATCTGATGCTGATACTGCAAAGATATCCGTATCAATTCCTTGATCATCTGCTGCTTTTTGCATTTTTGTTACTAACATTGAGGTGCTCATCCCTGCTGAACATACTAACATGATTGTTTTTGTTGCCATTATAAATTCCCCCTTAGATTTATCCTAACATCACTCTCTTGCTTTAATACAAGCAAGTTGCGTGCCAACTTTCATTTTTAAGGAAACGCTATCACACCAAGGCTTATACCATTATTTTAGTTTACACTAAAAAAGGTTCGTAAAATACACAGTAACGATCAGTGTGTATTTTACGAACCTTAAAAAAATATTTTATAAAGCATTTTCGATAAACATTTGTGTAATATACGCAATTTCATCTTCTGAAATAGCAATCTCATAACGCTTTTCTAATTGCATCATTTTGGTCTTCACGCCATTAAATTCCATTCTATGTTGTGTTTTATAAGTATCTAGGTCTTCAAATACTCTTAAACGTTCTTCTGATTTTAAACCATCGATCAAAAAGGCAATATGAATCATTATCGCTGATTCAATGCCCGGCTCTAGAATTAACTTCAAATCACGTTGAATATGTTCCACAATACTTTGTAATAAATGAAGTAAATCTGATACTGAGTCTACATGGGTTAAACTACTTTTTAATGAATAAATCATTTGATCAATTTCAACTTCATCAGAGGCAATTCGTTTTAGATCGCTCAATCCTTGATTATTAAAGATATCAAACGCCGAGAAAAACGGAATATTTTGATATTCCACATCAACAGTCCCTACAATACCTTTAATATCATAGTGTTCAAGTAATTCATCAATACGTGAGCGGAAGGATTCTTTTTCTAAATATTGCAATTGAAATACTTTTATTTCCTCAGTTAAAATTGGTTTAATCCGTTCAGACAAACGAGCTGCCACTCCTTCACCCGTAAAGCAGGTCACAATAACTGCTTTAGGTAATTCTTTGATTGGCTTAAATTGGTTACGAACAATAGATTGGAAGGATACTTGAATATTTTGATAAATATCTTCTAGGCTTCTTCCAGTCCCTACCATTCTGACTGCTTCTAACACAATGATTGTACTTACCATTGAGATAGCACGTGTTTTGACACCTGTTTCTTCATAAATCATGTTACCAAATGTGTTTAAAGAACCCATATCGGTTAACAGTAACATGCCACTCTTCATTTCATCTTTATGAGTCAAAACGTAATCTTTCACTTGTTCATACATAGTCTGAACTTCCATTGTTAACGGCATGTTAAAGGCAACACCTGCTGTTGTCCCTAATAACTCTTGTACTGCTTCTAGCATACTTGACGCCGTGGATTTACCATGCATGAGTAAAACAACTTGAACTTCATTCAATTGAACTTTCGCTTCCTCGGTCAAATCGATTGATAAGAACATTGTAATAAAACCAATTTCATCAAATGGTATTTGTAAATTCATTTCTTGTTCAATCATTGCGGATAAATCTAACGCGACTTGAAACTCTTCACGGTAATTAATGCGTACGTCATTTAAATTAGGATGTACGATTAATCGTTTGTCACGAATACGTTCCAATGTTCCTTGTAAATGAAGCGCGAACGCAAAACGAGATTTCTCATTATACACACGCCCTAATTTTTCCTCAGCAACATCATATAGATGATTCGTTAATTTCCACACATTATCAGGAATTAAGTCGCGATGAATCGTTGAACTAGCCAATTCATCCATATATGCGGCAAAAAATTGATCGACATCGGCTTCAATTAATTTTTCTAAATCAATTTCTTCAATATCTTGTTGCTTAAGATCACTCACACGATCTTCAATCGTTTGATAGACGCCCATATCTCGTGCTGGATCCTGTTGCCAAACTACTTCTTTAGCGCCTGGTTTAAAGGTTAAGTGCTGTTTACTCTTATCGATTGCTCGGTCAAAACGCTCTGGTATATCTTTCACACGTAATAAGCCTTTTTGGACATTTAACGGCAAGTCTTTTTGTTTAATCGTTAAATAGTCTTCATCATGCGTACGATAATGTAGAAATGCTTTAGCACAAACTAATTTCAAGTCACGTTTGACTTGTCCAATATTTCCTTCTGCATCGTATAACATGAAACCTAACAGTACGTCGCGCTCTATCACAATTTTTTGATTTAAACGATCTGCTTCTTGATTAATAAAAAGTGTGACCACTTCATAACGTTCATCTAGAGAGCGTTCACGAAGTGCGGGTAAGGTAATTGACATTGGAATACGTCGATTGAAGGTTGATAAGAAGACTTCCGAACTTTCAGTTGTCGCTCCAATAATTTGAACTGACGCATGGTGAAGTTCTGTGCTCTCACCTAACGGACGAAATTCCCCTTTATCAATAAAGGTAAATAACATCTCTTGACCTTCAGGAGGCAAACGATGAATTTCATCTAGGAACAAAATCCCACCATCAGCTTGTGCTAACAAACCTGGACGATCCACATCCGCACCAGTATAGGCACCTTTTTTCACCCCAAAAATGTGTGAGAATAGCAACTGAGGATTTTGCGCATAATCTGCACAATTAAATGAAATAAACGGTGCATCACCACTCAAACTTTTGGAACTAACGGCAAATTGATACATACACTCAGCAAATAACGATTTCCCGGTCCCTGTTTCACCAAAAATAATCGTATGTAAGCCTCTTGGTGGATATAAAATAGCCGCTTTTGCCTGTTGGATACTCACTTTAAGAGAGCTATTAGCCCCAACTAAGTCATCGAACGATACTGTGTATTTATCTGGTTCTTGTTTGGCTACATTAACACTATATACAACTGGGCGTCCTGCACTTTTAAACACTCGTTTCTCTTTATATAATTCTGTTAAATAGCGACTAACATTGCTTCTTTCCAACTCCATTTGGCTGGCAATTTCATTAGCTGTTAATCCACTAACATGCATACTTAAAAATTGATAAATTTGTTCTTTTCGACTTCTCATGCGATTCCTCCAATTACAACAAAACGTATACTGCTACTTATTTTTTCTTGGCTCTAGAAGGTTTCGCCTTTTTCTTATTAGCAGATGATTTTTTCGATTTGCTCTCTTTTTTATCTTTTTTCGGCTTTGTTTTTGGTTCTGCCGTTTTGGTTGGTGCAGTTAATGATAATCTGCCACCATATAAGAAAACTTCATGTAAGTCAGCACTTGCTTTTTGACTAACATTTTTCAAGTCTTTCATTTGATGATCGCTTAACAAGGTCAAGACATTTCCTTCACGGTTCATACGTCCCGTACGTCCACTTCTGTGAATATAACTTTCGGCACCATAAGGCACATCATAATGAATCACATAATCGACTTCCTGGAAGTCAAGTCCACGCGCACCTAAATCGGTTGTTAATAAGAATGGAACTTTCTTCTCATGGAAAGCTTGAATGGCACGTTGACGTGCAAATTTATTTTGATCCGACGCTAATGAGGCATTTGCAACACCTTCGTACGTTAATTTATCTGAGACTGATCCCATATCTTGTACTTCATTAAAGAAGACAATCGCACGCATTCCCTCTACGTGTGCTAAGCTCTTCAATACACTACCTCGTTTGCGTAGTGGGGTACGAATATAACCATGCAAAACGTCTGCTGCTTGTTCCCCTTGATCATTGGTCACATCAATTAGTTTAAAGTCACGTCGCACTAAGTCTCTAAAGCCCGCTTCCACGGTTTGACCAGTCGCTGAAATTCCTACTAATTGTGTTTGTTGTTGCAATCGTTTCAAAATATTTTGCGCTGCATTCAACTCTGAATGAGCGATTAATTGATCCACTTCATCCAGTACAATCGTTGTTAATAAATGCGCTTTGATTTTTTTCTGTTGGACTAATTCATACACACGTCCTGGTGTTCCAACAAGTACTTCTGGTTTGTCTTTTAATTTTTCGATTTGACGTTTGATATTGGCTTGTCCAATAATCGGTTGTACTGAACACCCAACATCCCCTATCCATTCACGAATAACATCTGTCACCTGAATTGCTAACTCTTGTGTTGGTAATAACACTAATAACTGGTTACCTGCGTTAGGATCTAACCTTTCTAATAAAGGCAAGACATAGGCAATCGTTTTACCTGTTCCTGTTGGTGAAACACCTAGAATATGTTCGCCTTCTTTCAACGGTTCATAAAGTTTTTGTTGAATAGCGGTAGGATCTTGAAAGTTTTTTGCTTGCCATTTTTCTTGCCAAGCCTGTGATAATTGATTGATTTCCATATAGTTAGTTTATCCTTTATTGTTTAATGTCTGCTGCAAATGTAATACCTTCTTGCATTCTTAATTGTTCCATCACGTCATGCACGGTATGCATAATACTTAATAACTGACGATACTGTGCATCTTGTAAATCATTCTTTTTAATATATGTGGCAAAAGCTTTCGCTTCTTCAACCATCGGATTTTCCTCTTTACTAATAGGAATAGCCGTTGTTTCACCTGTTGTGTGGTCATACAAACTTACCTTTTCAATACTGTTAGTCGCATTCATACTAATAGTTTGTGTGTGCCCAATAATCTCAGATGGCAAGAAGCTGGTACTTGCTTTTCCGGTCATCATGTTAACATCAAAATCTTCGTAACGGAAAATCATGTGTCCGACTCCATCCACACCTGTTGGCAATTTTCTTGCAAAATAATGAACTTCTCGTGGTTTACCAAACCAAGCAACTGCTGAATAGACGAGGTACACACCTAAATCCATCAACGCACCACCAGAAAATTTTGGTGAAAAAATATTAGGCTCTTCACCTGCAACCACCTGATCATAACGTGAAGAATACTTCATAAAACTAAAATTAGCCGCTACAATCGGTTCAAGCGCCGGAATCATTTCAGCAACTTGTTTGAAGTTCGCTTCATGGATATTACGTGCAGCTTCAAAATAAAACACACCCTGCGTATCTGCTAATTGATGTAGTTCTTCTAATTCACTTAAACGAGAAACAGCTGGTTTCTCAGTAATAACATGCTTACCTGCTAATATCGCTTGCTTAGCTTGTTCATAATGCAAACTATTTGGGGACGCAATATAAACAACCTCAAGTTCGCTATCATTAAAAAATTCCCCTAAATTCGTGTACACATTAGTTTGTTCAAACGGTTCACCAAATGTCACTCCTGAATCAATCGAACGAGAATAAATACTGTGTAATTCAAATTCTTTTGTTGTAATAGCCGCGTCAACAAATTGATGGGTAATCCAGTTTGTTCCGATAATACCTAATTTTAACATAATGCACACTCCTCAAATTCTTATTCTCTTTATTATACACTAATTTAGAGACGAATAAAAAAGATAATCCAATCGTTAACAGTAAACAAAAACACCATCATTTATAATAAAACTAACTTAGCAAAATGATGTATTAGCACGTAATTCTTGATACAAAAATACCGACTAACCAAGTAGAATGATCATTTGGTCAGTCGGTGTTTTTTATAAGACTTTATCTAAGAAATTTTTCGTTCTTTCATTTTGTGGATTTGTGAAGATTTGTTCTGGTGTAGTATCTTCTAAAATTTGACCTTCGTCAATAAAAATCACACGGTCAGCTACTTCTCTTGCGAACCCCATTTCATGGGTAACAATAACCATCGTCATTCCCTTATGTGCTAATTTCTTCATAACGTTCAACACATCTCCTACCATCTCCGGATCTAAAGCAGACGTAGGTTCGTCAAACAACATAATATCTGGATTCATTGCTAAAGCTCTCGCGATAGCCACACGTTGTTTTTGTCCACCTGAAAGTGATTTTGGATATGCCTCACTTTTGTCAGACAAACCAACTGTGTCTAACAAGTCGATGGCTTTTTTTTGCGCCTCTTCTTTGGTCAGTTTACCAAGGTCTACAGGAGCTAGTGTAATATTTTCGATAACTGATAGATGTGGGAATAAATTAAAATGTTGGAAAACCATCCCGATATGCTGACGAACTAAATTAATATCGGTGCTATCATCGGCAATATTAACACCATCAATAATGACTTCTCCCTTATCAATTTTTTCTAGTCGATTTAAACAACGTAAAAATGTTGATTTACCTGAGCCTGATGGTCCAATAACGCAAACCACTTCTCCTTCATTAATTGACAAGTTAATACCTTTTAAGACTTCATTGTCATGGAATTGTTTTCGTAAGTTTTCTACTAAAATTTTCTCAGCCAATTAATTCACCTTCTTTTCTAAACGTTTAGCAAATTTGGTTAACGCTGTAATAACGATAAAGTACAGTAACGCAATTAGGAAATACACCGTTGTTGCTTGTAAGTTACGGGCAACGATGATTTTTCCTGCTTGTAATAATTCGATTAAACCAATCGCTGAAAGGATCGTCGTATCTTTTAAGGAAATAACAAATTGGTTAACAAATGATGGAATCATCACTCTAAAGGCTTGAGGTAAGATTACTCGTTTCATTGTCTTACCATAAGATAATCCTAGACTTCGTGCAGCCTCCATTTGACCTTTATCCACGGCATTAATCCCGCCACGAACAATTTCAGATATATAAGCACTAGCGTTTAAGGTCAACGTAATAATCCCTGCAACAAATACTGGAATTTTAGCACCTATTAATCCTGGTAAACCGAAGTAAATAAAGAATGCTAATACCATTAGTGGAATACCACGTACAATATCAACGAAAATCATTGAAATCCCTCTTAAAACAGCACTTGGTGATACGCTAAACAGTCCTAAGATTACACCTAATACTAACGCTAAAACAAATGAAATTAAGGTTAATAATAAGGTCATCCCTAAACCTTTTAATAAACGTTGCCAGTTATTTTTAACTACGCCCATAAAAGTACTCTCATCTACCTTATCTGCTTTTTGTTCGTCGTCTTCTTTTCCAAGGTAGGCACCTACAATTTGGTCATACTCACCCGTACGTTTTAATTCAGCTAATCCTTCGTTAAACATCGCGATTAATTCAGGATTCTTACCTTTTTTAACAGCAAAGCCATAAGAACCGCCTTCTTCGCGAGCAACCGGTGTTTTAAGTAATTTCCCTTGGTTGATACCATAATCAGTAATTGGATAATCGTCCATGAATGCTTCTACAGCACCTACTTCTAGTGCTGAATGCATCGCATCTGTTGTGTCTAGATACTTAATTTTGTAACCATATTTAGCTTCATTCTTTTCTAAGAAATCCGCACTTTCAGTTCCTATTTTGGCTGCGATTGTTTTGCCTTTTAAGTCTTCATAAGATGTAATATCCTTATTATCTTGTGCAATCGCTAATTGGATACCACTTTGGAAATAAGGTTCTGAAAAATCAAACTTCTTCTCACGCTCATCCGTCATCGTCATTCCAGCAATCACACCATCTACTTGATCGGATTCAACCGCTTGAATCGCCGAACTAAAACCAATATAGTTCATTTCAATGTTAAACCCTTGCATATCTGCAATACGATTGATTAAATCAACATCAATCCCTACATACTCACCGTCAGCATTTTGGAATTCAAATGGTGCAAACGTTGAATCACTCGCAATAACATATTTGTCTTTTTTCGGTGTGATTTTTTTCATTTTAGTTGTTGCTGATGCATCATCTGCACCGCTTGCGATATATTTAGCTAAAATTTTGTCATACGTTCCATTTTCTTTTACTTCTTTTAAACCTTCATTGAATAACTTCAATAGCTCTTTATTTTCACCTTTTTTAACAGCGAATCCATATGAACTACCTGTCACTTTATCTCCTACAAATTGTAAGGCTTGTCCTTGACTAATGGCATAACCTAAAACAGGATAGTCATCATAAATAGCATCTGCTTCGCCATTCTTTAACGCTTGATAAAGACCAGTTGCATCGTCAAAGTTCTTCACTTTGTATCCATATTTTTTTTGGTTTTCCTCAACATATGTAGCACTTTCTGTTCCAACTTTAGTGGCTACTGTCTTTCCTTTTAAATCTTCCAATCCTTTAATCTTGTCATTCCCTTTTTTTACCGCCATTTGAATACCACTATCAAAATACGGATCTGAAAAGTCAAATGATTTCTTACGTTCGTCGGTAATACTCATCCCAGCGATCATAGCATCAATTTGTTTTGATTGGACTGCTTGAATAGAACTATCAAATCCTAAAGGTTTTAACTCCACATCAAAGCCTTTACTTTTGGCAATCGTATTTAATAAATCAATATCGATGCCCTCATACTCGCCTTTATCATTTTGAAATTCAAATGGTGCGAATGTAATGTCAGTTCCAATATCATACGTCTTTGCCTGAGTCTGAGAGGGATACCCCACTATAATTGCTGCAAACGTGATAAGTATACTGTAAAATGTGAGAATTTTTTTATTAAATTCCATGTACATATTCCCCCTGTGTTTTTCTTTTTTTCTAATCAATGTCTAATTATATAATAAATAAATTCAGGTTAGCAAGTCTAACCAATCATTATATACCAACACTTACTTTTTTTTACAAAAAAAGAAAGAAAATGAACAATGTTTTTTCCTATTTATTTTCTAATAATATAACCTTATATTTTTTCATATTCCACTTATAAAACAACATAGTAAACGCTTTTCCAAGAACATACAATTTAATTTTCTTTTTTAAAATCACGTGTTATTGAAAAAGAAAAAATATAACTATACCATTTCTAATTTTTTTTAATATTTAACTAGTCTAAGCACGAATCTTCTAATCTAAACAAAAAGAAGCTGTGACAAATAATCTGTCACAGCTCCTCTTCTCTAATAACATTATTACAAAAATCGCTTCTTCTTAAATCTAGAAAATAAATACTTTTATCACAATTTCCAATACAACTTTTTGATACTATTCTTTTCCATCAGCAAATTGACTATTATATAATTTTTTATAAAAACCATTTTGCGCTAGCAATTGATCATGTGTGCCTTTTTCGATAATGGTTCCTTGATCCATCACAAGAATCAAATCAGCTTCTTTAATAGTTGATAGACGATGGGCAATCACAAAGCTTGTTCGCCCTTGCATGACTTTTTGCATGGCTTTTTGAATTAATAATTCTAATCGCGTGTCAACCGAACTTGTCGCTTCATCAAGAATAAGAATTTTAGGATCTGATAGCAAGGCACGTGCAATCGTTAATAATTGCTTTTGTCCTAGCGATACATTATCAGCTTCTTCATCAATTTTCATTTTGTATCCTTCTGGCATTGTACGAATAAAATGATCGACATTTGCTGCTTTTGCTGCATCAACCACTTCATAATCCGTTGCATCTAGCTTACCAAAACGAATATTTTCCATAATAGTATCGTGATACAGCCAAGCATCTTGTAAAACCATACCAAATAATGAACGGACATCTTCTCGCTTCATGTCTTTGGTATCTACCCCATCAATTTTGATAGCACCTCCTGTCACATCATAAAAACGCATCAAGAGATTAATCAACGTCGTTTTCCCCGCACCTGTTGGGCCAACAATCGCTACCATCTGACCAGGTGTCACATCAAAATTCAAGTTCTCAATTAACGGCTTGTTCGGCTCATAACTAAAGCTGACATTTTCAAAAGAAACTGCCCCTTGAATATTATCCGCTAGAGCAGAAACATCACTTAGTTCCTGTTCTTCTGATTCATCTAATACTTCAAAAATACGTTTAGTTGAAGCTGTTGCTCCTTGAATAACCGCTGACAACTGTGTCACTTGTCCCATTGGCTGATTTAATTGCCATACATATTGAATAAAGGCCTGTAAATTACCTAATGTAATCGTTTTGCTGATTACTAAGAAACCGCCTAGAACCGCTACAACAATATAAACCAAATACGCTGTTAATTGGACTAACGGCATCATTAAGCCTGAAATAAACGATGACTTAAAGCCATATTCTGATAATTTATGACTCGTTACTTTAAACTTCTCATAATTATCTTTTTCACGACCAAATAATTTCAAGACGGCAAATCCGGTCATATTCTCTTGCACATAACTATTCAAGTCACCTAAAGCCGCTTGTTGCGCTTTAAAGTATTGTTGCGATTTATTAACAATCACTTTTGAAATAATAATCGAAGCTGGGATCATTAACATCGCTAACCAGGCTAACTTGGGATTAATCTTAAACATCATAAAGATTGCTGATACCATCCCAATTGCTGCTGAGATAATACGTAATAGACTTTGTTGTAGTGCGTTGGTTAAAGAATCGACATCATTTGTCATTCTAGATAAAATATCCCCACGCTGATGTGTATCAAAATAAGCAACTGGCAAACGATTAATTTTATGTGAAATATCTCGTCGTAAGTCACGCATTGACCGTTGAACGACCCTTGACATTAACGCATTTGACCCGAAATAACAAACATTACAAATAAACGACATAAAGGTAATAACCAATAATATTTTAACGATATAATCAAAATCAATGGCTTGTTTTTGTGCAATATTTTGCGCAATTCTTGTAGTTGGTAATCCTACCACAACAGGAAACAGTGCATTGATGATGGTTGCTGTCACCTCGCATAGGATAGCCAAGAAGAAGCCGACTTTATACAACCGAAGATAGGACCATAATCGTTTTAATGAATTCAATGTATTAGCCATTTAGCAACTCCTCCTGACTTAATTGTGAAGAAGCAATATCATAATATATATCATTACTTTCTAGTAGCTCACGGTGTGTGCCTTGACCGACTACTTCCCCTTCGTTTAATACGATGATCTTATCGGCATCCATTATGGTACTTACGCGTTGCGCGACAATCAAGACAGTACTATTTGTGACTTCTGCTTTTAATTGCTGACGTAACTGTGCATCTGTTGCATAGTCAAGTGCTGAAAAACTGTCATCAAACACATAGATAGCTGGCTTTCTAATAAGCGCTCTGGCGATGGCTAACCGTTGCTTTTGACCACCTGAGAAATTACTTCCCCCTTCAGAAACGACTTCATCTAAACCCTTCTCTTTTTTAGACACAAAGTCTGTTGCTTGAGCGATAGCCAATGCTTCTGCTAATTCTTCTTCCGTAGCATCAGGTTTCCCAAACAATAAATTATCTCGAATCGTTCCACTAAACAACAAGGCTTTTTGCGGAATGTAGCCAATTTTCTCACGCAAGCTCGGTAAATAGTAATCTTTGACGTTGACACCATCGATTAATATTTCACCTTTGGTTACATCATAGAAACGTGGTAACAGCTGGATTAACGTTGATTTCCCACTTCCTGTACTTCCAATAAAAGCGACCGTTTCTCCTGGTTTTGCTTCAAAGCTGACATTTCGGATGACGGGACTTTCCGTCTCTTCGTATGCAAAGCTAACGTTATGAAAGGCAATGACACCTTGTGTTTTAGTTTCCTTGATACCTTCTTCATTAATTAAAATATCAGATTTTGCATCTAATACTTCTTGAATACGATTAGCAGAAACTTCCGCACGTGGAAACATCATAAAGACTGACGCAAACATCATGAATGAAAATAGTGCATGAAATATATACTCAATAAAGGCCACTAATGACCCCACTTGTAAACTACCTGCCTCAATTTGTTTAGCGCCTACCCAAATTAAAACGACCATTACGATATTAAATACTAAGAAAAACGCTGGTTGAGACGTAGACATTAAGGTATACAAATTAATAGAATTCTTTGTATATTTTTCGTTAACTTTCTTAAAACGTGACTCTTGAAACTTTTCATTAACAAATGCTCGCACTACTCGTAAGCCTGTTAAATTTTCGCGTACAATACGATTAATTTTGTCCAAACTACTTTGTTGTCGTTTAGATAATGGTTCTGAAAACTTGGCTATGACATACACACCTAAAATCAGTATAGGTAAACACATTAAAACATACTTTGCTAAGGACGCATTCTGACTAACAATCATCACCATACTACCAATAAACATCATTGGGGTCATAAATCCGGTTCTAAGAACCATACCTAAAAAGAGCATCACTTGATAAGCATCATTTGTGATTCGTGTAATCAGTGAAGAGACACCTAATTGTTCGTATTCATGATGACTAAAGGTTTGAACATTACGGTACATATCATCACGAATATCCATGACAATTAAGGTCGTTAAACGTGAACCCACGTATGTTAACCCCAAATGCAAGACCATCCCAACTGCTGTTACCAACAACATTAGTAGACCAATTTTTTTGACATAGTTGGTATCATTTTCAAGTATCCCTTTGTCTATCATAGATGCTAATAGTGTGGGCAACCCCAGCTCAATCATGATAAAACCAAACACACACAAGAAATTTAAGAATAATAATTTCTTATGTTTTAATGTATAACGCAACATTAATTTCATTTCGTCACTCCCTTTCCTTATTCACTGCTTCTCTTCCATCTTATCACATCAAACGGGGTCTTCTCATCTTTTTATAATAATGATTTATTAGCGACTTAGCGTCCTTTCTATACTTATTTGGTCAAATATGATAAAATGACTATGACTTTCGTGAACAAGAAGTCGTTATTAGACGGTATTTAAGTGAACTAACGACTGTTTTATTTTTTACAACTTAATAGGTAATCAGACCTATTTTTTAATATTATAGAAGGAGTGTGGACATTACATGATCTACAAAGTTTATTATCAAGAATTAAAAACACAAAACCCTAAAAGAGAGCAAACAAAATCTCTTTATTTAGAAGCTGAAAACGAGCGTGCAGCCCGTCAATTGGTTGAAGACAACACAGCATTTAATATTGAATTCGTTCAATTATTAGACGACAATCATTTGGCATACGAAAAGGAAAACGCTGAGTTTACATTAATGGAGTTTAACTAATATGAAAGTTAACTTAAAAAACAATGAAACTGGGGTCTTTGGTATTGGTGGCCTTGGTGAAATTGGTAAAAACACTTATGGGATTCAGTTTCAAGATGAGATTATCATTGTCGACGCTGGGATCAAATTCCCAGAAGATGACTTACTAGGCATCGACTATGTTATTCCAGATTATAGTTACATTGTTCAAAATTTAAACAAAGTAAAAGCACTGGTCATTACCCATGGACACGAAGACCATATTGGTGGAATTCCATTTCTATTAAAGCAAGCAAATATTCCTATTTACGCTGGTCCATTAGCGTTAGCTTTAATCCGTAATAAACTTGACGAACATGGTTTACTACGCGATGCAACGTTAAATGAAATTAACGAAGATACCGTCATTAAATTTAGAAAAACGACTATTTCTTTCTTTAGAACAACTCACAGTATCCCAGATGCTTTAGGTGTTGTCGTTAAAACACCGTCTGGAAATATCGTCTGTACGGGAGATTTCAAGTTTGACTTCACCCCAGTTGGCGAACCACCAAACTTACAAAAAATGGCGAAAATCGGCAGTGAAGGCGTACTATGTATGCTTTCTGACAGTACAAATGCTGAAGTACCAGGTTTTACAAAATCGGAAAAAGTTATTGGTGAATCGATTGAGCGTATTTTTGAAAAAATCGAAGGGCGTATTATTTTTGCAACCTTTGCCTCTAATATCTTCCGTCTACAACAAACCGCACAAGCTGCTTTAGCGACTGGGCGAAAAATCGCCGTCTTTGGTCGTAGTATGGAAAATGCGATTGTTAATGGTCAAGAATTAGGCTATATCAATGTACCAAAAGATACTTTTGTCGATGCAAATTCAATTAATGAATATCCGGCAAATGAAATGTTGATTTTATGTACCGGTTCACAGGGAGAACCCATGGCAGCACTTAGTCGTATTGCTAACGGTACTCACCGTCACATTTCAATCCAACCGGGTGATACGGTAATTTTCTCAAGTTCACCTATTCCTGGAAACACAACAAGCGTGAATCGTGTGATTAACCTATTATCCGAAGCTGGTGCAGAAGTTATCCACGGAAAAGTGAACAACATTCATACATCTGGTCATGGTGGACAAGAAGAGCAAAAATTAATGTTGAGCTTGATGAAGCCTAAATATTTCATGCCCGTTCATGGTGAATACCGTATGTTAAAAATCCATACTGAATTAGCACAATCTGTCGGTGTTGAAGCTGACAATTGTTATATTATGGAAAACGGTGATGTCTTAGCTTTAACAGCTGATAGCGCGCGTCGTGCAGGAAGTTTCCAAGCAGGCGACGTTTATGTGGATGGAAATGGTATCGGCGACATTGGAAACATTGTCTTACGTGATCGTCGTATTCTTTCTGAAGAAGGACTTGTTTTGGCCGTTGTAACAGTTAATTACGAGAAGAAAACCATTATGGCTGGACCTGATATCTTATCACGTGGCTTCATTTATATGCGTGAATCAGGAGACTTGATCGTTCACTGTCAAAAATTATTGAATCGTGCGATTGAACAAGCCCTAAAAGAAGAAAATTGTAGCGAAAACATGATTCGTCAAAGAATTTTAGAAACACTACAACCTTACTTAGCAGAAAAAACACAACGTAATCCAATGATTCTATCGATGATTTTGGAAGCAAATGACTAGCATAAGGTCAACTATAAAAAACGTTAGTCCCTCAAAGGTTTATCCTAAAAAGGGCTAACGTTTTTTTTGCTATTTAAACTTTGGCATAAATTATCTCATGTCTTTTATCGATTTCTCACTAGTATGTTACAATTGATTTAAAGAGCGTTAAAAAGACAACGAGGTGAAAGTGAATGAATAAAAACAAAGAACTATACCAACAACAAGTGATTAAAGTTTGTGCCCAAGTTGGTAAAATACTGGTCGCAAGTGGTGCTGAAATACCTCGAGTCGAGCAAACCGTTGAATATATTGGAAAATCTGCCAACGTCGATATTTCTTGCTATGTGACGTTAAGTGCTGTTTTTATTGATTCTGGTGACGGTATGGCTTCTCACTTTGTAAAAGTACAATTAAAAGGCTTTAATTTACAAAAAGTGGATGAAATTAACCACTTATCTAGAAGTTTCCAAGAAGGATCGATTACTTTTACTCAATTGGCTAAACAAGTAGAAATAATTTCAGAACAAGTGATTGATTTTCCAAAGCGCTATAAAGTCTTAGGAGCCGGTCTAGTATCGGTTACCCCAATGATGGTTTTTACGGCGACTTGGGTAGATTTAGCCTTGGCCTTTTTTATTGGCATGATTGGCTACAGTACCTTACATACAATTGAACGCCGAACAACTGTCCCTTATATCAAAGAAGCACTTAGTAGTTTTATTATCGCGACGCTCGCTTCAATTGTGACACTAGTTGGTCTTGGTCAAAGTTCTAGCAGCATTATTTTGTGTGCCTTAATGCCCTTGGTTCCTGGATTATCCATTACAAACTCTTTAAGAGAAATTATCAGCCGTCATACCATTTCAGGAATGATGCGGGCCGTCGATGCCGTACTAACGGCGGGAGCTATTGGCTCGGGCGTTATTCTTGCAACCTCATTGACTAACCAATTATTAGGAGGTGTCTAATCGTGAATTTTTTTCATTTAATCGTTGAATTCATCGTCGCCTTTCTATCCACCTTAGGATTTGGTTTAATTAGCAATGTGCCTAGGCGAACTATTCCTTATGCTTGCCTAACTGGTGCAACCGCTTGGATTGTCTACACTCTGCTAGAAGGTGACGGACACGATGTTATTTTATCAAACTTTTTTGCCGCTTTAACGATTGGTTTACTAGGAAATTTCTTTGCTATTAAAATAAAAGTTCCGGTTAATATGATCTATTTACCTAGTTTAATTTCACTCGTGCCCGGTAGTATCATTTACCTTGGGATGAAAAACTTTACAAGTGGAAACACCCTTATTGCATCAACTGACTTATTCAAAGTCATCCAAATCGCTCTTGCTTTAGCAGTTGGTTTCGTATTTGCCGAGGTATTGTTTACCTATTTGAGAAAAGTGTACCAAAAAGCATTAACTATTAAGAAATAATAAAATCACCTCTAGCTAAACGCTCTTTTTCCCCTGCTTTTTATATAATCAATCTGATCATGTCGTCTACTTGCTATATTCAACACTACCCCCACAGCCACAGAGTTTATCAAAAAGTTAGTCCCACCATAACTAATAAAAGGCAGTGGGATTCCTGTCATCGGAATCAATCCTGAAATACTTGAAATATTAACGGTGATTTGAATAAAGAACAATAGCCCAATACCTGTTAAAAGTAAGCCTTCTTGATGATTATCCCATTTATAAGATAAATAAAAAATTCTTGCACATAGTCCTAATAACAGCGCCAATACTACCATGCTAAATAACAGTCCCCATTCTTCTACAATGATAGAAAAAATAAAATCTGTCTCAGCTACGGGTAAATATCCCTGTTTTGTCATACTATTTCCTAACCCTAATCCAAATAGCCCGCCATTATAAATGGCAATAAATGATTGACTCATTTGATAACCTGAGCCAAAATACTCATCAAATGGATTAGAAACACTTATGATACGTTCGTATACATGATGAAATAGTCCTGGTAATAAATGATGATTCCCCAAAAATACGATGATTCCTGCTACTACTAATAAACTACCTAAACCTGCGGCTATTAACATACCTATGTACTTGATTGGAACAGAATTTATCATAATCATTGCTAGCACGATAAATAACACCATCAAAGCTCCCGTCACTTTAGGTTGCGTTAAAATTAACGAGGCTAACAACCCACTAATAATAAGCGGATAATTCCACGTCTTCATTTTTTTATCTACCTGACGATAATAGTGTGCTAAATAAAATACTAAGGCTAACATCGCAAAATCTGCTGGTTGAAATTGAATACCCACAATAGATAACCATCTTTTAGCACCGTTAATATTAACTCCTAGCCCTGGTATTTTAACCATAAACAAAAAAATTAACGAACTGACAACTAAAAATATCGTCACTCTAGAATGTAAAATAACCGATAATCTAATACAAAAAATTGATCCCACTATGAGAAAACCTACCGCTACAAACAATCCTTGTTTCATAAACAAATCAATCGTTGCATCTCCTTGACTCCATAATCGGTACGAACTGGCGCTATAAACCATTAACATACCAAATAAACTCACTAACACATAACTTCCTAATATCATCCCATCAACTCGCTTATGCACGTCTACCACCTCATTAATAAAAACAACATCTGATGATTAACTATTGTTCTCTTTTTTTCTTCTCATTATAGTAAACATTAGATGTTTCACAACCCGTTTTTAGCTAATTGGAAAAGATTAAGGAAAAACTTAATTTATCACATATGTTCTAAAAAAGAGGCTCTATGACAAAATTCTGTCACAGAGCCTCTTTACAAAATAAACAGTACTCCAAAAGCAACCCACACCTTCAAGCACTTTACCCAATCCGGCTTTCAGGTACTGCTTTTTCGGCAATATGTTGTAACTCTCAAAAATTGTTGCACAATTTTCATTGTCACACGCATATTGCTCAAAAGCAACCCACACCTTCAAGCACTTTACCCAATCCGGCTTTTGAGTGCAGTCCTTCGGAAGTTTCTCTTAACCGTTTAAAAATTTAAAAACAATTTTTAGCCGTTCTTCGATATTTCTAAGGCCTAAACGCACTCGCAAGCACTTTTAATTATAAAAAATTTCTTGTACGGCATGGCTTACGGCGATTTTAACATGTTCATACGTTAATCCGCCTTGAACATATAAGCGATATGGTGGGCGAATAGGGCCATCTGATGTTAATTCTAAGCTAGCACCTTGAATAAAGGTTCCAGCTGCCATGATTACATCGTCTTCATATCCAGGCATATAAGCTGGAACTGGCGAGACATGAGCATCTACAGGAGAAAATGTTTGAATGGCTTGCGCAAATTTAATCATTTTTTCTTTTTCTTCCAATTCAACCATTTGAATAAGATCCGTTCTTGGTTCATCCCATTTAGGAGTCGAAACGACATCAAATTCTTCTAACAAAGCCGATGTAAAAATTGCGCCTTGAATCGCTTGGCTCACAGCATGTGGTGCCAAGAAGAATCCTTGAAACATTTCATGAACCGTATCTAGCATTGCCCCAGCTTCTTTTCCGATTCCTGGCGTCGTCAATCGATAGGCACATTTTTCAATTAAGTCTTTATTCCCCACAATATAGCCACCAATTTTCGCTAAGCCACCACCTGGGTTTTTAATTAAAGAGCCAGCCATTAAATCTGCGCCAACTTGTGTCGGTTCCAACGTTTCAGCAAATTCACCATAACAATTATCCACAAAAACAATCGCTTCAGGATAATGTTCTTTAACAAAACGAATCATCTCTTCGATTTTTTCAATCGTAAAGGATGGACGTTGGTCATACCCGCGTGAACGTTGAATCGCGAAGACTTTTGTTTTAGCCGTTGCTTTTTCTTTCACACCTTCAAAATCAACACTACCATCAGCTAATAACTCAACATGGTCATAACCGATATTATATTCCTTGAACGAACCAATACCGTTACCTGTCACACCCACGACTTCTAATAAAGTATCATATGGTGTGCCAGTAATATACAATAAATCATCTCCTGGACGTAACACACCAAACAACGCAGTCGAAATCGCGTGCGTCCCTGAGATTAATTGTGGACGAACGATACAATCTTCAGCCCCGAAAACTTCAGCGTATACTGCTTCTAATGCTTCACGCCCCATATCGTCATAACCATAGCCTGTTGACTTATTAAAATGACTTTCTGATACTTTATGTTTTCTAAACGCTGCTAACACTTTTGCCTGGTTATTTAACGCCACTTCTTGCATTTCTAAACGACGTGTACCAATTTTTTTATCGACCGTCTTGATTTTTTCTAATAATTCTGTTGATAACCCTTCATTCCAACTCATCTTATGCCTCCTCTTTCTTTCCCCATTTTGATTCTTTTGATGCATAGCCCGTTACAAGATAATTGCCTGTCGTTTCATCGTATTCTTGTGAAAGCATTAAGGTTTGTTGTGCTAACTCCATCAATTCTTTCCCTTGAGCCGGCGTTAATTCTAATCGGTAAGGTTCAAAAATTTGTTTCAGCTGTTCAATGATGGCTTGTTCAATGATGGCGATACTGTCTGGATCATTGGCTGAAATTTGACAGCTTGGAAACAGCGTAGGTGCAAACAAATGATCTTCAACTAAGTCCATTTTGTTATAAACAGTTAACACAGGAATCCCATCCATCTCCAAATCTTTCATTAGCTCCATTACTGTTTGTTCTTGTAAATGACGATCTTCAGAACTTGCATCTACTACGTGTAACAACAAGTCCATCCCACGACTTTCTTCAAGTGTCGACTGGAAAGCTTCAATTAATTGTGTCGGTAAGTCTTGAATGAATCCTACCGTGTCTGTCACAGTAACGCCCATGGAATCATTTAATTTCCATTTTTTTGTTAACGGATCTAGTGTGGCAAACAATTCATCTTTAGAATATGTCCCCGCATTCGTTAAGAGATTTAGCAATGTTGATTTTCCAGCATTGGTATAACCAATTAAACCAATTTGAAAGACATTAGAGTTTTTACGTTTTTGACGATTACGTTCACGATGAGCCGCAACTTCCTTTAATTCACGTCGAATATTGGCAATCGTATCACGAATATGACGACGGTCTGTTTCTAATTTTGTTTCACCAGGTCCACGTGTCCCAATGCCTCCTCCAAGACGAGACAATTCTGCATTACTCCCAACTAAACGTGGAAGCATATAACTCATTTGAGCTAGCTCTACTTGCAATTGTCCCTCTTTTGAACGGGCACGTAAGGCAAAAATATCTAAAATCAATTGCACACGGTCTAATACACGAACGCCCACTTCAGCTTCAATATTTCGGCCTTGACGTGGTGTCAATTCATGATTAAAAATTACTAAATCAATTTCATGTGCCTCAACTAACTGTTGAATTTCTTCTAACTTTCCTTTACCAACAATCGTCTGACGATTAATCGCCTGTAATTTTTGTGTGACTTCTAATACTACTTCACCATGAGCCGTCTTTACTAAATTTTTTAATTCGATCATCGATTCTTCAAAATGTCTAAAATTTTCTGGGTTTTCAACCCCTACTAGTAGAACGCGTTCAGTCATGCGTCCCTCCTTCCGAAGCTAGCCATTTACTAATGGCTGCTTCTAATTCAGTTTGTTTCTCTGGATACTGTACTAAATCCCACCATTCAACAGGCATGCGATTTCTAAACCATGTTAATTGACGTTTCGCATAGCGACGTGAATTTTGTTTAACTTGCTCAATAGCTTCTTCTAATGACATACGACCATCTAAATAAGGAAAAAATTCTTTGTACCCAATTCCTTGGGCACCTTGAACGTGTCGCTTATCCGCTAATAGCTGGACTTCTTCCATTAACCCTTGTGTCATCATCATATCCACACGTTGATTGATGCGCTCATATAGCAGTTCACGATCTGTGGTTAACCCAATAAGCTTAACATCATACAAGGCATTTTCTAAGTTAGAAAAATCTACTTGTTGATCGGTTATACTACATCCAAACAACTCTTTTAATTCTATTGCACGAATAACACGACGTGTGTTATTTTCATGAATAATTGCAGCTGCCTCAGGATCAATTTGTTGAAGATACTGCCACGGTTTATTACGTCCTTCTGTCAACATGATTGTCTCCCATTTATCGCGAAAAGCTTGTTTTTCATCTTCGGTAACAGTTCCTTCATTGGCGCCTAATTCAAAATCAAACAGTAACGATTGAATATATAAACCTGTACCGCCCACGATTATTGGCGTTTTACCACGTGAAATAATCTCTTCAATATATCGACGTGCTCCTTGTTGAAAATCACTGGCAGAATAACTACCTTCAAGAGGAATTTCATCTAATAAATAATGTGGAATCCCTGCTTGTTCTTCTTTGGTTGCTTTGGCTGTCCCAATATCAAGTTGTTGATAGACTTGTAAGGAATCTCCACTAATAATTTCACCATTAAATGTTTGTGCTAAAGAAACACTAAGGGCGGTCTTACCTACAGCAGTTGGCCCTACAATTACCATTAATTTAGGTTTTGTCATACTATTTTTGCCACTCATTTCTTAACGCTACTGCTGTTCTAGGATAGTCCGTCATAATACCTGATACACCATACTTGAAACAGAATAACATTTGATCTTTTTTATTTACTGTCCATGGTCGTAATGCTTTTGAAAATGTTGAAACCTGTTCAGGATGCTCTTCCAGCCAAGTGATTTTAGGATGTATGCCGGTAATATTTCTAGTCAACAAACCATAATCAATCATTTCTTGATCTGCAAATGTAATTAACGCGTTAGGCACTTCTGGTGCTATTTTTTCAAGAATAACCAATGTGCCTACATTAAAACTCGAATACATAAAACTAAACGGCCATATATCAGATATCATCCACTCATGAATACGTGTTTCAATCTCAGGATAGTGGATTTTATCTGTTTTAATCTCTATATTTAAGATGCCTTTAAAATTCAATTGCTTCAAAAAGTAAGTCACTTCTTCTAACGTCGGAACAATCGTTTCGTCATATTCTTCTGAAAACCAGCTACCTGCATTAAACGATTGTATCTCTTTCTTCGTCAAGTCCATCACGCGACCTGTTCCCGTTGTCGTCCGATCAATCGTTTCATCATGAATCACCATTAAGTGGCCGTCTTTAGAAACATGAACATCTAGTTCAATCCCGTCCGCATCAGCCAACACAGCTTCTTCAAAAGCAGGCAAGGTGTTTTCTGGATGTGTACCTTTACTTCCACGATGTGCAAAAACTTTCGTCAACATCTTCCCACCTCATTTACTCATTATTATCCAGCGATTCTTCTTGTTGGTTCAACCACGTTTCGTACTCTTCATATCGTTGATCGATTAATTTTTTTACGATTTGATAATTCTCTTCAGAATAGATGACCCCTTGATAAAATGTTTCAAAACCTTCTAAGTGTTTCAATGAAGGCATTAAGGCTTCATAGTCTTCTAGGTAATTGCCATAATCTCGTGAATATAATTCTTTTTCTAAATAATAAGCATTTGCAAACCTTGCACCTGTTTCATTAAAATCTTCTGCCATAATAGTGCCGTCAAAAAACGTCATTAATATATCAAAGGCATCTAACATCGTTAGTTTCAATTTCATTTGTATTGCTGGATATTCCTCATTTAATTCTGAGCCCGAAAAGCCGTTTTCAGCCATCCAGCGAAAAAAGAAAGCAATATGAACGCCACCCTGTTCATTAGGTAATTCTTTAGGATAGTCTGGTACTTCATAATGCCAAATTGCTTTATCAATTGCCATGATTGTTCTCCTTATTATAATTATTAGTTACAATGATGCCCTCACCACATAATTCTTCACACTCTATTATATGATGAAACGTCAGAAAATACATCATTGACTATCTCAAAACTTCAATTTATGCATTAAAATCAGTCTATCATCTGTTTTTACAAGTTAATGAGAAAAAAGATGATAACAAACACTATTATTCGTAAAAAAGGAGCTATGACAAAAATTGTCACAGCTCCTTAATAACGCTATTAAGCTTATATTTCTAAATCTAAACCTTCTTCAACTTCTTCGGTTACCGTTACTGCGCCATTACCAATTCCATACGCACTACGAACAGCATTATAAATTTCATCCATAATTTCTGTATTATCTAATAAGAATTGTTTAGCATTTTCACGTCCTTGTCCCATACGTTCTTCTTTATATGAGTACCACGCACCACTTTTATCGACAATATCGATATCCGCTGCCATATCTAATAACTCACCAACCATTGAAATCCCTTGACCGTACATAATGTCTACTTCAACTTGTTTAAATGGTGGGGCTACTTTATTCTTCACTACTTTAATACGTGTACGGTTACCAATAATATCTGTACCGTTTTTAATTTGTTCTGCACGACGAACTTCTAAACGAATCGTTGAATAGAACTTCAATGCACGACCACCTGGTGTTGTTTCTGGGTTACCAAACATTACACCAATTTTCTCACGAATTTGGTTAATGAAAATAGCAATAGTTTTTGTTTTATTAATCGTTCCTGATAACTTACGTAGTGCTTGAGACATTAAACGGGCTTGTAGACCCATATGAGAATCACCCATCTCACCATCGATTTCAGCACGAGGAACTAACGCTGCCACAGAGTCAATAATAATAATATCAATCGCACCACTTGTTACTAAAGCTTCAGCAATCTCTAATCCTTGCTCCCCTGTATCTGGTTGAGAAAGTAATAATTCGTCAATATTAACACCTAATTTAGCTGCGTATGCTGGATCTAACGCATGCTCGGCATCGATAAACGCTGCAGTTCCACCTTGTTTTTGCACTTCAGCAATAGCATGTAGTGCCACAGTCGTCTTACCAGAACTTTCTGGACCGTATACTTCAATGATACGTCCACGAGGATAGCCACCTACACCTAACGCAACGTCTAACGCAATAGAGCCACTTGAAACGGTTGAAATTTGTGTATCAACTTTTTCACCTAGCTTCATAATTGAACCTTTACCAAAGTTTTTCTCTATCTTCTTTAACGCCGCATCTAGAGCGACTTTACGATCATCTGCCAATATATGATCCTCCTTCTAATTCACGATTATAATATAATGATACGTTTTTCTATTCAAAAAAGCAAGTAAAAAAGCGAACAAACATTCGATTATTTTTTATTTAGCAATTCTATTCGTAAACTATTCAACCCATTCATCATCGCACTATGCTGAATATACGTACGGTCACGAGTAAAACGATACGCTTGTGTTTGAACGGTTCCATCAGGTTTTGCTAAAGCAATCCAGGTTGTCCCTACAGCTTTGCCTTCCACCTCACTAGGACCGGCTACACCCGTTAGCGATAAAGCATAATCTGCCCCAGTCAAACGACGCGTGTTGACTGCCATCTCTTTTGCGCACTCACGACTCACTGCACCATGTTTAGCTAATGTCGCCTCTTCCACCCCTAATAACTGTTGTTTCATCTCATTTGAGTATGTCACAAAGCCTCCGACAAACACTTCGGAAACACCAGGCAACTGCCCCAACGTACTTTGGACAAGGCCAGCTGTTAAACTTTCCGCCACAGCGAGTGTTGCATGGGAATCTTTTAATGCTTGTACGGTTTCTTTCACTAAACTATTTTCTTCACCATAACCATAAAAATAATCACCGACTAACGCCATAATACGCTTTTCTAATGAATCTAATAATTGATTGGCTGCCAAATTATTTCTTGCTTGTGCCGTCAATCGTAAACGCACTTCATTTGGGGCTGCATAAGGCGCAATAGTTGGATTTGTTTGTCCGCTGATTTCATCAGCTAATACAGTGACTAATTGTGATTCTCCGATACCAAAGAAGCGCATAACACGTGAAAACAACTGATTATTTTGTGGCAATCTATCTTGTAATAATGGCACCGCTTCTTGAAGAAACATAGGTTTCATTTCACTTGGCGGTCCTGGTAATAATAAATAAGCGTTCGACGGTGTCTGATAAAAATCCCCCACAGCTAAACCTGTTGGATTAGTTAATGTTTGGCCGCCAACAAGAGATAAGGCCTGTTTACGGTTATTATCCGTTAATTCACGTCCCTGAATGGTAAAATGTTGGATGATCTTTTCCAATCCAGCCTGATCAATCGCTAATTCAGCATCCAAAAAATGAGCTAATGTTTCTCGGGTTAAGTCATCTTCTGTAGGACCTAGTCCACCTGTAAGGACAATCAAATCACTACGTTCAGTTGCTAATGATAGACAGTCATTTAGACGTTCCCTATTATCTCCCACAACTGTTTGAAAGTATATCTGATACCCTAATCCGGTTAATTGCTCTGACAAGAATGTCGCGTTTGTGTTAACAACTTGTCCCATCAATAGCTCTGTTCCCACTGCAATAATTTCTGCTCGCATGTTAGCACCTCTTCACTAATAATTACGGTAATTAATCCTCAATCTATTTATTTACTTTATTTTATCCTATTTCACTCAATATAAGGACTAAATTGCCCAAAATTTCTTTGTCCTTATTAAAACTGGCATCTATAACACCAAACTTACAGACCTCCAAAAGTTCCCAATATCCGTTAACTTTTGAAGGTCTATTATACTTTTATTCAAACAATCCAAGCCTAACTTTTTCACGGTTTATCATTGTTTTTAGCCAAATTCTTCTGTTCTTCAGCAATAACATTATATGTTCCTTCTGGATCACCAAACATGTCAACCTGTCCACGACTAATGTTATTCATTCCACCAATTCCTGTATCTACCATCTTATTCCATCCCTTAGTTGGCTCTTTTCCTTGTTGACGTAATAAACGATTTTTCTCACGTAACTTCTCACTTTTGGCTATTGCTTTTTTACGACGCTTGTCTTCCTTGTAATCAGCTATTTTATCAAAAACTGACATAATAATCTCTCCTCTCAAAAAGATCACAACTGACAATCACCTTCATATGTTCATTATACCATGTTTATTAAATAACAAACTAAAAAGCGGAGTTGTGACAAAAATTTGTCACAACTCCTTCATTTCTTGAATCTAAACTTTTTGCTCAGAACCCTGTTTAACTTAATGCTTCAAGATAGTTTATTATAAAACTTTCGTTATCCACCCTTCAGGCGCTTCTTTGTCGCCAAACTGAATAGCTGTCAATAAATCATATAATTTTCTTGTCACAGGTCCTACTTCTGTTTCTGAATAAAACACATGATAGTTATCTCCATGCTGAATACCTGCAATCGGTGAAATAACTGCTGCCGTACCACACGCACCTGCTTCTTCATACAAATCTAATTGTGAGACATAAATATCTTCTTGTGCAACAGGCATTCCTAATGCATGTTCAGCTAGATATAATAATGAATATTTCGTAATACTTGGCAAAATAGACGGTGAATCTGGTGTCACAAAACGACCATCTTTGGTAATTGCAAAAAAGTTCGCTGCGCCAACCTCTTCTATTTTAGTATGAGTTGCTGGGTCAAGATAAATACAATCGCTAAATGATCGTTGTTTTGCTTCTTTACCGGGCAATAAACTACTTGCATAATTGCCACCGACCTTAACCCCGCCTGTTCCTTGAGAGGCTGCACGGTCATATTCTGAAATAATAAAACTAGTTGGCGTCAGCCCACCTTTAAAATAAGCACCTACCGGGATGGCAAACACACCAAAAATATATTCATTAGCAGGAGCAACACCAATACTATCACCCACACCCATCACATAAGGACGCAAATAAAGTGTACCTCCAGTTCCATATGGCGGAATAAAACGTTCATTTGCTTTTACTACTTCTTTAACCGCTGATAAAAACTGCTCTTCCGACACTTCTGGCATCAATAAACGACGACAGCTTCTTTGCATACGCTTAGCATTTTCTTCTGGCCTAAATAGTTGCACCTCACCTGACTTCGTACGATAAGCTTTTAACCCTTCAAAGCATGATTGACCGTAGTGAATAACTGGTGACCCTTCACTGATACTTATTTGGTTATCTTCTGTCAGAATTCCCTCATCCCACTTACCATCTTTCCATGTAGCAACATATCTAATGTCTGTCTTAATATAAGAAAACCCTAAATTCTCCCAATCTAATTGAACGGCTTCTTTTTTTTCCAATGTCATCACTCCTTTTTAATTTATCATTAACTATTTTTTAATCATACCAGTTTTAAAAAAAATAACCAGAATAATTACCAAAAACAATGGGTAATTACTCTGATTATCATTAAGTATTTTTAATAACTAAGCCATAAAGAATATCAGCAGATTTCTCTGTATTATTTACAGCTACTTCAAAGCCTTCATAAATGTTTTTCCACTTGATAACGTTCATCACGTTATCTTCTTTTGTAATCAACTCTTTAATTAAAGAGCGATATAATGTATCTGTTTTTTCTTCAATTTCATTGACCAAATCAATTTTTGATTTCAAAATTTTTGATTGTTTAAATTTTGCAAATTCTTTTGTCGCTACGACTACAGCATGTGTGGCTTCCACAACATAACTTGCAATTTTATCTGTATCTGCGCGTAACTCAGTTACCGCATAAGTATCGAATAAATAAGTTAATGAATTAATTGCATCACAAATATTATCTAACTCTTCTGTAATTGAAACAATATCTTCACGATCAATCGGTGTCACAAATGAATGATTTAATTCATTCAAGATGTTATGAGAGATTTGATCTGCTTCACGTTCAATTTCATGTACTTCGTGTGTATAGGTTGCTACTTTATCTTCTGAGAAGTTATTGATTAACTCTTGCATTTTTTTAGCTGCTTGCTCACTCTTTTCAGCTAATTTTGTTAAATTTTCAAAGTAATTGAATTCTTTCCTTCTTGCCATTTCTCTATTCTCCTAGTCTAAAATATCTTCAAGAAAACCTTAGCCATCACATAAGCAATTAATCCTGCTCCTGGGAAAGTTAAGACCCATGCCAAAACCATACCTCGTACTACTGACCAATTCACACTCGACATACGTCTTGCGGCACCAACACCCATAATAGCTGTTGTTTTAGTATGAGTAGTTGAAACAGGAATACCTGTCCAAGAACAAATAAATAAGGTGATAACGGCACTTAAATCAGCTGAAAAACCTTGATAAGTTTCTAATTTTACCATGTCCATTCCGACAGACTTGATAATTTTCATGCCCCCTACTGATGTTCCAAATCCCATAATCAGTGAACAAATAACCATTACTTCAATTGGAATCGTGTAACCACCTGAACCATTTTCAACAAAGCCATTGTAAGAAAGACCTAACATAAACACACCCATAAATTTTTGACCATCTTGGGCACCATGTAAAAAGGCATTTCCTGCAGCAGCTAATGCTTGCCCTACGTTAAAGAATTTATTCGTTTTGCGTCGATCTGCGTTTCTGCATAAGAAAGTGATAATCGACACAACAAGATAACCGCCGATAAATCCTGAACTCGTAGAGAAAAGTAAACCAAAAATAACTTTTTTCCATTCATCCATATTAACAGCGTGAATACCTGAAAGAGCCATAGCAGCCCCAGTTAATCCCGCAATTAACGCATGACTTTCACTCGTTGGCATCGCATAATACCACGAAAGAACCGCCCACACCACGATGGCAAATAGCGCTGCGGCCAATGCTACCTGTGCGTTATGCTGATTCGTTCCAAAGTCGGCAATGTTGCTAATTGTCTCAGCTACCGTCGCGTTTAAGAACGTCATGACCACTACACCTAAAAAGTTCATGACAACTGCCATACCAATTGCCACATTTGGTTTCAACACGCGCGTTGAAATAGCTGTTGCAATTGCATTTGGAGCATCTGTCCAACCGTTAACAAAAATCGAGCCCATAACAAGAATAACTGTTATGATTAACGCAAGATTGACTGTCCCGGCTGAAAAATCAATACTACCCAAAACTCCCACCTACCTATTTAATTTTATTAACGTCATTATTCATATTTTTCTACTATAATAGTGTTCCATACAAACATTTCCATTATAGTTGTTTTTTAGTTATATTTCCATAAATATTTTTCAATATCTTTTTTTGTTACAAGCGTTACAAATTCACTTTATACAGCAAAATATTATTGCAAATCGAAAACTAATTAGGTATAATGAAGAATGTTGAATTGTGTCTGTTTTCAGTACAATTAGAACTTAGAATAATTGGAGGTGAAATACATGCCAAATATCGAATCTGCAATCAAACGCGTACGTACTGCTAATAAATCTAACGGTTTAAACGCTTCTCAAAAAAGCGCAATGCGTACTGCTATCAAAAACTTTGATCAAGCTGTAGAAGCTGGTGCTGATAACGTAGCTGAATTACAAAATGCAGCTAACAAAGCTATCGACATGGCTGCATCTAAAGGATTAATCCACAAAAACAAAGCTAGTCGTGATAAAGCTCGTCTACATGCGAAAATGACTAAAGCTAACTAATGACTAAAGATAAGAGAAGATTGTCTTCTCTTTTTTTTATGCTTTTTTTCACAAAAATGCCTAGCCGTTCGATGAGGATTGAATCGTTATTATTTACTACATAAGTAAATAATTAAATATTTTGTTAGGGTTGTTGTTTGGCGTGTTCATATACTAATCCTTAGTTGTACATTTTTGTGACAAAATGTTAAAGGTATTAAGAATATTTTATTTGTTTTTCTTGAACGTTCTTTCACATAAACGAATTGAGTAATATTTTTTTATATGTTAGGATGAATAAAAAGGATTTTCTGGAGGTATGGCTACATGCGAAAAAAAATAATTACTGTTTTATTAGCAATTATTTTTATTGAACTAATTATTTTATCAGTTACGATGCTAACTAAAAATAACCATAATCAAAAAAGTCACCCACAACTTCATAAAAATGAAGTATTAGTTGACTCTAGTCAATTAAATGTTAACAAAATTGATGAATCAGAAATTATCAAACGTAATAAACAAACACCTGATACCTCCTCTTGGATAAAAAGCGAAGACCCAATTGAATTTCCCATCATTGCTTATTCTCATGTAGAAAATCATGAAATGGAAAACAGTCTCCACATCGACTATTTCAAACAACAGCTTGAATGGTTAGAAAAAAATAATTATTATACTCTTACTCCTCAAGAAGCGATGGAAGTTTTCACTTCAAATAAGAAACCTGCTGAAAAAATTGTCTGGTTAACATTTGATGACGGCTATTATTCACAATATAAACTTGTTTATCCGTTACTACAACAACTTAACATGCAGGCAACGATTAATTATTTACCCAATATATCTGGCAGTATCGCTTTTTTAAATATATACGACATCCAAGAAATGATGACTAATGGTGAAATATCCATCGGAAGTGGCACCTTAAATGGCAATAGTTTACTTGATTTAGATGTTACAACAAGAACAAGAGAATTGAAGGATTCTAAACAGACATTGGATCAGTTACTTCATCAAGACACCACTGTCGTTGCCTATCCCAATAATGACTACAACGATGAGATCTTAGCTCTTGCAAAAGATGTTGGATACACAATAGGATTAACTACTAACGCGGGACTTGCATCAAAAAGCGATGGTCTCCTAACATTAGATCGTATCCAAATAAATGAGAATATTTCAACTGATAAATTCGCAAAATTAATTGAAGAAACTTATTAAGGGATGAGATTATGATAACAAAAAAAGCAAAACTAATCATTGACTATGAAATGACCGATGGCGGTTGTAACGCATGTGTGCCTTTCAAAGCTGAAATAGCTAAATTAATAATTGGTGATCAAACTATTATGGTAGGGGAATTAACACCCGAAGCTCTGATTATGACCATTGCTATCAAAGAAGGCTTCCGGCAAGAAATGAAATATGACGTACTAGATGACTATATTTTATTCACTTCTAATCAGTCAAATATTAAACAAACTGAAGATTTTATTCATCTACATTATCACAATTTGAACGGTTCAAACTATTCTATCAAAAAATTTTACCAAGAAAAAAATGACTTATTAGCACATGTTAACCATGTATTAGTCGAGGTATTTGATTTATATCCTATCGATTTTTAATATTAATTACCCATTTTTTAGACTTTTATCTAAAAATGGGTTTTTTTAAGAAAAAAGAGACACTTTCTTCTTGATTTTATCTTAGTATTATGAGAATATAATTAGTAAGATTAGAAAACAATTAGATTGTTTCTTCTAATCTTCTTTCTTCAAGAGTTTCCCCTATAAGTGAGTAGCAGAGTTTCATCGTCTCTGTCTACTCTTTTTTGGGCTTTAAAACACTAACTAAACAGACATTAACCCAAAAACAGGAGGGGCTAATGTCTGTTTCTTTTTTCTGTTTCCCCCAGCAACTTAATGATGAGATAAAAATCAGTCCTAAGCACCATTATCATTCCATCATAGCTTGTTATAATTAATGTAATAAAACAACAATATAAGGAGTGACGTTCAATGAATCGTTACGGAATTAATAGTATTATAAGACTAATTGTCTTACTATTCGCTCTATCAATTGGCTTAATATTGGTCGGTAAATTAATTGGGTTTACCTTAAAAATTTTACTACCCTTTGTTATCATCTACATCATCGTCAAACTATTAGAAAATTGGAGAATGCAGCGCCGTTATAAAAACCCACACTAGCCAACTAGTGTGGGGTTTACTTTTATCTTCAGTTCATCTAACCTAATGCGACATCTAAAATCATCATAATCACAAAACCTGTCATAACACCAAATACGCCATAATGTGCGCCTTTAGTTGTCGTTTGTTGTGCTTCAGGAATTAATTCTTCTACCACAACATAAATCATCGCGCCTGCTGCAAACGCCAACGCATACGGTAATATCGATGTCATATGTGCAACTAATAACGCACCGGCAATCCCAGCCATAGGTTCTACTAATCCTGACGCTTGACCGTATAAAAATGATTTCCAACGACTCAAGCCTTCTTGTCTAAGAGGGATTGAAACTGCTGCTCCTTCAGGAAAGTTTTGAATCCCAATTCCAATTGCAACTGCCATCGCACCTAACACAGCTTGTGCAGGATTATCAGCTGAAGCCGCAGCACCAAACGCTACCCCAACAGCTAGCCCTTCCGGTATGTTATGTAACGTAATCGAAAAAACTAACAATACCGTTCTCTTCAAATGACTTGGCATTCCTTCTTGTTCTTGATTATCACCAAAGTGCATATGAGGAATCACTCTATCGGCTAAATATAAAAATAAGCCTCCTAAAATAAAGCCAATCCCCACGACTAACCAAGGAATATCTCCATTTTCACGCGCACGTTCAATCGCTGGATCAAGTAACGACCAAAAACTAGCCGCAATCATCACACCTGAAGCAAAACCTAACATCAAATTAAGCACATCTTTTTTTATTTCTTTAAAGAAAAACACTAACGCAGCACCTAACGCTGTCATACCATAAGTAAATGCCGTACCAGCCAACGCCTGTTGCCATGGTGCTAAATTAACAAACCATTCTGTCATCCTGACACACCCCTTCTCATCATCTCCACTTAATCATATCATAAGCGTTTAATTTAGGGATAGTTTTTAACTAAACATTAGTTGTTAAAGAATAAACGAGGTGACATCTTATATAACCAAGTAAGCATAATAGCAGTGACTACCGCTGTTGCTAGTCCACTTCCTCCATTCATCACAAGTGAAAATAGAATCGGTGACATCCCCCAAAGCGCATATTGCCCCCAGAACACAACCCCTGCTACAAAATGCCAGAAAAATCTTGCGAATGTGCCAATAAACACACCTGCTACTAACCATTTCAATGAATCTTTTGTCTCCTTACTAGCTAAAAATCGTTTAGACACTAAACCTGCCATGCCTGCCATTGGAAAGGCGATAATATATTCAATTAACACCTGACTCACTGATAAATAGGTAATTTGTCCAGTTGCAAAATGAAGAAATCCCCAAACTAATCCGGATAATAACCCTGGTAAGAGACCACGTTTTAAAGAGTAAATAGTTAGTGGAATCATTCCTAACGAAATAGTAAAACTTGATCCAATGGTGGTTGGAATAAAGGATAATATCATTGCCAAAGCGGCAATAATTGCTCCTTCTACACCTATTAAGATCTTACTTGATGATGTTGCTGATTGTTTCATAAAAAAATCCTCCTTAATTGTATAGACGATACCATACAACAAAGGAGGAGTATAACGTTCACGTTGATACTCCATCACAATTCCTACGCGTGTCTTAACACTACAGGTTCAAGGGTATGATCTCAGCCAGTTGGCACCCCTTTGTGATGGTCGTTCTATTAAAATGTACCTTAATTATGATACAAGCATCTGAAAAAGTCAACAACTTAAGAGGCACTGTATCTCAAAATAAATAACTCAAATAGCAATTCTTTATCCATTTGTCCGGTCTTTGTTAGCCAGTCATTTTCAGCTAGCGTATCATAAAGTTGTCCTAATACTTTCAAGTCATACGCACGGACTTGCTGCATGGCTAATTGCACACGATATGGATGAACTTTTAACACATCCGCCATGTTACTCTTTTGATAGCCCATTCCTAACATAATTTTCACTTGAATTAATAAGCGAATATGTTGTAATAGAATCGCCGATATTTTGATAGTATCTTCTCCTTGAAGCAATAATTCTTGATGCAAACGTAAACTTTTTTCAGGTTGTTTTTTCATGACATAATCAACCATCTCAAAAATATTCTGCTCTAACGATTTCGCGACTAAGCTTTCAACAATAGGCTTGGTGATTTTTTTGCTCTCAAGAGAGAACAACATGATTTTATCCAACTCTGACATTACGCGAGATAATTGCATTTGGCACAGATATATTAAACTATCTAACGCTTCAGGTGTTATCTCATAATCACGTCCTTCGACGCTTTGACGAACATATTGTCGAAGTTCCTGTTCTTTCAAAGGCTCTACCGATATAACTGTCGCTTGTTTTTTTAGTTCTTTAACAATTTTTTTTCGACTGTCTAATTTATCATACGTCGCACATACCACTAAAATAGTCGAGTCCATTGGGGTAAGAATATAATCAAGCAACAGATCCGTATTATGCTCGATACTTACTTTGTGACGTTCGCCTGTTAAGAAATATGGATTGTCTAATTGAACCACTCGTTGATCACCAAAAAAAGGAATGGTATTGGCTTCTTCTATCGCAAGTGATAGAGGTAACTGCTCCATATCAAAACGGATAAAATTCATGTCATCATCTACTTCGGTCAGCACTGCCTGCTTTAATGTCGTCATAAATAAATCTGCTAAATATTGCTCTGAACCGACCAACAAGTAAACAGGTGCGAACTGACCTTTGCTTATTTTAGTTAATTCTTGTTGTAACGTCATGATTATCTTCCTTACTATTATTTTTCAATTATTATAACATAAACATACTAAGAGACTGACTAGAGGCGTGTAGTTATCTTACGATTTAACTCCCTAAGCTCACTCCTGTAGATAGTCACGAATAAGTGTCATAAAGACTTCTCCATAAGAATCATACTTTGCTTCTCCAACGCCTTTAATCGCTAGAAACGCTTCTTTTGATTTTGGACGGTAAGTCGCCATTTCTACTAAACTTTTATTATTAAAAATCACATAGGCTGGTAGTTGTTGTTCTTTGGCTAACGTTTTACGTAACAAAATTAACTCGTTATATAAGGATTCATTATCCTTCGTTACGACTAACTCTGTTGGCGGACTCTCTTTTGTCCCTGCCTTTACTTTAGCAGACTGATACGCTGTTTTTTTGCGCAACGGCATCCTTAATGTCGCACCATTTCCCAGCCAATCCATCCCTTTATCTGTCACGCTTAAGACATAGTAATTCAAGATATCCATCTCGATAAACGAATGATCTAATAAGTAATCAATTACCTCTGTTACCTCTGTTTTTGTATTATCCGCTAGACTCCCTAACCAATCAGAAGCAATCGGTGACGTCTCATTATCAACGGTTATTAATGACTGAATCACACGCTCTTTCCCAACCAGTCGGTGAGCTTGTTGCAACTCTGCTATATAACTGCACACTGCGTCCGCTTCTTTAGTAATATCTTTCTCATCGAAATCCGTTTGGCAATTCAAGCAATGCTGGCAATCTTCAGTTAATGTTTCATTAAAATAATTTAACATCACACGACGTAAACAACTGGTCGTCGTCGCATATTGAATCATCGCATCCAAAGATTTATTTTTATACAATCGTTGTTCATCACTTGTTTCATATAAATCAGAACTTGACACCAACATCTTACGATTCATCACGATATCTGCTCGTGAAAAAAGTAAAATACACGTTGCCGGTTCGCCATCTCGTCCGCCACGACCAGCCTCTTGATAATAGCTTTCTAGATCTTTAGGCATATTATAATGGATCACATGACGAACATCTGGCTTATTAATTCCCATACCAAATGCATTAGTGGCCACAATTACGTCTACTTCGCTAAAAATAAAAGCATCCTGATGACGGGTACGTTCTTCCCTTGTTAATCCCGCATGATAGTAGGTCGTTTTAACCCCTAAATCTGATAAAAAACCAGCGACTCTTTCGACTTCTTTTCTCGTGGATGCATAAATAATGATGCTTTCTCCTTCATGACGTTGCACATAATACTCAACAAACTTACGACGATTAGCCACAACTTCTACAGAAAAATAAAGATTCGGACGATCGTAACTATTCTTAATCACAAGAGGTTGGTTTAAACCTAAATACGCCAAAATATCGTGTTGCGTTTTGATATTAGCCGTTGCGGTGAACGCTGCAATGGTCGGTCGTTTATCAAATAGTTCAATGAATTCAGGGATAGCTAAGTAACTACTACGAAAATCATGCCCCCATTGAGAAAGACAATGTGCTTCATCGACCGCGATCATACTAATAGTCACTTCTTTGACGGCTTCTAAAAATTTAGGTGTCATCAAACGCTCCGGTGCGACATAGACAATTTTGTACATACCTTGACTCATATTGAATAATGCTTTGTTTATTTGATTGTCCGTTAGCGATGAATTAATATAGGCCCCACGAATACCTGCAGCAAGTAGTTCCCTGACTTGATCCTTCATTAAAGAAACCAATGGCGAAACAACTATACAAACACCTTCTGTCATTAATGCTGGTAGTTGATAGCAAATTGATTTTCCTGAACCTGTTGGCATGATGGCTAAAACATCTTGCTGCTTTGTAATAGCTTCAATCACTTCTAATTGCCCCGGTCTAAATGTTTCATATCCATAAATATTTGCCAATAGTTGTTCTGCTTGCTTCATGCCGTACACCTCTACTTTTTTATCATTCCTCCATTATACCTCAATTAAATATAAATACGACTAGTTAACCGCTAATCCCTTAAACTTAGATAATTTACCACTCAGTCCTGACCATTTACTATAAATCATTCCTTCTTGATCTAAACGGTGTGTCTCTACGGTATTCGTTAAAAGTGTTTGTAATACATCTGGATGAGGATGTCCAAAACGATTGTTTTCTCCACATGAAATAATCGCTAAATCTGGTTGAAGTTGTTTGACAAATGGCAGAGTTGTTGATGTTTTACTTCCATGATGGCCCACCTTTAACACATCAACCGTCAAGTCAGGATATTGATTTAACAATGCTTGTTCCCCTGGTGCTTCTAAATCTCCTGTAAATAAAAAGGATTGACCACCGATACTACTATATAATACCAAGGAATCATCATTACCCCCATCTGTCACTTGTTTAGGAGACAGTACCTTATACGTCATCTTCCCTACCTTAAATACATCCCCGTCTAATACTTTTTTACACACGATTGGCTGTCGACATGACCGAAGCTTCTTATAAAATGAAGCATTTGTTTCTAGTCCTTTTGGAAAAACAAGTTGCCTAACATTAACCGCCTCTACAACAGCAACTAAATCCCCCACATGATCATCATCTGCATGTGTACAACATAACGCATCAATTTGTGTGATTCCCCGACTTTTTAAGAACGGTAGTAACGTATAATGCACACCAGCAACAGTAGTAGATTGTTGCCACTCTTCTTTTTCAAAAGCCATCCTCCCACCTACATCAATAACCATTACTTTCCCATGAAAGGGCTCTTGAATAACTAGGCAATCGCCCTGACCCACATTGACAAATGCCACTATCCCTTGATAATTCAACCACTTATAGCTACAACAACTCACTAACATTATCCCTACTAAAGCCAAACTCTTCCGCCAATTAGTAGCTAATAAAATCAAGGATAGGACTAGACAACCAACACTTAGTAGTAATACCATTAGAGGGATTTTCCCTGTCACTATATGTAAGATTGGCAAATTGCCTAACCCTCTAAAGAGTAAATGAATTCCTTGAAATATCCCCTCCACAGATGTCGTAGCAAACGGCAGTAACAAGGTAGCGACAATAAGCGGTAACACTACCTGACACATAATAGGCAACAAGAAAAAACTAAAACAAAATGATAATAAGCGATTCTCATAAAAAAAATAACTGTTTAAAGGAAATGATAAACAAGCTAGTCCCAAACTCATAGCTAACGATTGTCGCCAGCCACTCTTCCAATATTGTTTAATCGCTGAATGTAAATAAATCAAACCAAACGTTAGATAAAATGAATAAATACCACCTATTGAAAAGACGGCTGTAGGTTTCAACAAAAAACTAACCAATAAACTTAACGACCAACAATCTAACGAGGAAAAACCTAGTCGATAATGGCGATTACGCGTGACTATGACATAGGCTAATAAGGCTCTAAGTACCGCAATACTTTCGCCAAATAAGACATATAATGCAAATAAATAACCCAATTCTAGTAGGTCTATCCACTCTAAAGCCAGTGGCGTACGTCTCAATATTTTCTTCCACATACCTGCAAAAAAAGACACATGCATGCCTGATAAACTAAATAGGTACATAATGCCTAATTTTTCAAATGCTTCTCGTTCATTACTGAATTCTTCCCCTTTATATCCTAACAATAAGCTTTTAACATACAAACGAGTATAATAGCCGAATGTATGATCAACATAATGAAGAAGCTGACTTCTTATATGACGAAAAAAAGCTAGCGGTGACCAACTTTTCTTTAGACCTATCACCTGAAGTTCATCGATATCTACTAATCGATAAATTCCTTGTTCAGACAAATAACGACGTGTATCAAAACCGTTCAGATTTTGTGGTCCTTTAGGCAAACTGAACACACCTGTTATACGAACGATTGTCTGTTGCGTTACCTGTTGGTACTTTTCTTTTTCTTCTTTAGATTTCAGTTGATAACGATAACGACTTTCCCCAGGTAGCCTAGGTGTTTTCCCATTAAACTGTAAATAGTCCCCTTTAATCGTTAATGTTTCAGGTTGAATCACTGTTTGCCATGTTTGAGGCGTAGCGACCAACTGTTCAACTTCATGGTCAGTCAATACAAAAAAACACGCGCTAAATGCGACGCCTACCAAGCTACTGATAATCAGCTTATGTTGGCGCGTCGTTATAACACGTGTTATCATTATTCCTAATAATACCCAAACAATGACTACTTGAAAATAACAAGCTGCGTATGCCATTATGACACTCATTGTCGGAAAAAATACGTACTGCCGTAACGAATGAATTTGTCTAAAATAATTATGGTAACGTATCGCTAGCTTTTGTTGTCTATTCTTCTCCATCTCCAAACTGTAATTCAGCGAAAAACTTTTTATCTAGTTCTACTTGATGAACTTCTGTTTGTGTTTGCTTTAATAACTGCAACGCATATTCGTCATTGCGATAGTTTTCTAAATAATGAATTTTTTTAATGCCTGCTTGAATAATCATCTTTGTACATTGTAGACAAGGAAAATGGGTCACATAAATTTCAGCACCATCAGTTGGTACCCCAAATTTTGCACATTGTAAGATGGCATTCATCTCTGCATGAATCGTGCGTACGCAATGATTATCTACGATATAGCAACCTTCATCAATACAATGAACATCACCACTCACTGATCCATTATAACCTCCCGCAATCACGCGTGAATCTCTTACAATTGTTGCACCAACGGCTAAACGTGTACACGTACTTCTCATTGCCAGCAATACACTTTGAGCCATGAAATATTGATTCCAAGGAATTCTTTCAAACGTCATTACTACTACCTCCTCAATTACCTTTTAATCAATTGTAATCGATTCTTTCAAACTATCAAAGGTTTTTTCGCCGACTCCTTTCACATTTTTTAATTCCTCAATTGACTGAAACGCACCATTCGTTTCTCGATAATCAAGCATGGCTTGTGCTTTCACTAATCCGACACCATTTAAACGTTGAAGATCCTCTAACGTAGCGGTGTTGATATTGACTTTTGCTTGATTAGAAGGCTCATCACCTACTTGATTAGTCGTTAGCTCGTTTAGCGATTCAGCTTGAACTAATGCAGGGGTTTCTTCACCTTGTTCTGGTACATACACCACCATTTGATCAGTCACCCGTTGAGCTAAGTTGACTTGATGACTGTCCGCATTCTCTGTAAAGCCGCCAGCTAATGAGATTACCTCAGATACTCGCATGTTTGGCGTGATTTGGTAAATTCCTGGCGAAGTGACCGCCCCTTTGATATCTACATATGCCACTAGGCTTTCTGACCTCATTTCTTGCTGATTAACTGCTCCACTTGTTGTTTCACTTGTGGAATCAATACGTTCAATTGCTGAACTTTCTAAAAATACGTCATTTGATGCTGCTGTTTGATTTCTAAACCAAACGAACAAAATAGTAGTTACTATTAATATCCCGCCACCGACTAACCAACGCTTATCTATCATCTGCCACTTATCCAATCCTTCTCCCTCCTTTACTACAATAAAATACGCAAGATAATACGTTTCCACGCCGGCATCCATCGAATTTATGATACAATTATCCTAGATTAATATTACGAGGAGGGACTCTTATGAAGCCAAACGAAATACCCGAAATCATGACACCTTTACGCCAAGATATCATCAAGCTACCAGAAGTCATTCGTCAATGTAGTGGGATAAAAATTTTTGGAAAAAAAATAAAATCGATTATTTATACGACAGACATTGCGATTATTCGTAACACAGATGCCGATGCAGTAATAGCGGTCTATCCGTTTACGCCTCATCCTACTATTACGCGAAGCATTACCGAAGCAGCAGATATTCCTGTTTTTTGTGGTGTAGGAGGCGGCACAACACAGGGTCCCCGTTCAGCTCAAATGAGTTTGTTTGCAGAATCCCAAGGTGCAATCGGTGTAGTTGTTAATGCTCCGACGCCTCGTGAAACCATTGAAGCCATTAACGAAACGATTGATATTCCTATTGTCGCAACAGTGACATCTATTTACACCGATATTGAAGAAAAATTAAACGCTGGTGCAATGATTCTTAACGTTAGTGGTGGTAAAGATACCGCAGATGTTGTACGCACCATACGTGAGCGTTACCCTAATGTGCCTATTATTGCCACTGGTGGACCGACAGAAGAAGGCATTCTTAAAACTATTGAAGCTGGAGCCAATGCTATCACCTACACCCCACCTTCAAATGGTGAATTATTCAGTAAAAAAATGGATAAATACCGTCTAATTGAAAAAGAAGCCGCCGAAGTAAACGACAAATAAAGCAGGAAAAAGGAATTTCCTTTTCCTGCTTTATTTATTATTTAAGCATCCAGTTAGTTGATTCTCCTGGAATATTACCTTTGGTCCAGAATTTTGCTTCATATGATTGACCATTGTATTGAACTACCGATTTTGCTTGGTAAGCTTTTTTACTTGACCATTCCTCTGTTCCATCGATTAATGTCCATACATCTGACTCGTCAGGGATATCATTTACCGTGTACCAAGCTGCTTTGTATGTACCTGTTTTGTACGTTACAACTTCTCCACCCGTATAAATACTTGTTTTATCCCATGTACCATCAACTTCTGATGTTTCTTGTTCTTTTGTTGTCACATTCAAAATATTACTCATTTCTGATACTTGACCATTCACAGCAACAGCTCGTACTGTATAACGATAACTTGTCGCGCTTGATAAACCATTATCAGTGAATTGTGTTTTTTCTGATTTAGCAATCATGATGCCGTCACGATAGATTTCGTAATGAGAAATGCCTGTTTCATGAATCGCTGCTCCCCACATTAAATCTACAGACGTTTCGCTAACTCCCATACTATGTAAATACCCAGGGACAGTTGGCGCTGCTTGTTCACTTTCTTCTTCTGATAAAGTCTTAGCTACAAGAGCTTGGCTATGTTCAGATTTTTTCCCGTCTTTATTTATCGCTACTACTGTATAGCTATAAGAAGTATCCGCTGTTAATTTTTCATCAATAAATTCGGTTGTTTTGCTAGTCCCAACTAATTGATTATTTCTATATACTTCAAATTCCTTAATATCTTGATTAGTATTTTCCCATTGAATACCTAAACGATTACTTTCGCTAAACTTGACTGTAAGATTTTTTGGCTTAGCTACTTCTGTTTGAACGCTATCATTATCTACATTCACATCTAACGTTTGATAAAAGGCCATCCCTGTATCCGCTACATCCCACGCACTAACAATAACATGATACCCTTTGCGATCTTCTGGCACCTTAATCGTGTGTGTTAAGTAAGTGTTAGCTTGTGAACCGTCATATTGAACATCGTTGATTAATTCTAAATCATCTCGTGTAATAGTTTTATTCGGATTCCAGTTTTGTTTAGTTATATAGTAACTCCAACGACTTGTAGGATGTGTTGCAGTATAATGCCACGTAACGTCCAAGTCACCCGTGTTAATAGTCGTTGATTTCCAATAATTTTCTTTTTGAACAGCCATTTGAGAACCTAAGATATCATTAGCAGATGTAATCTTGCCATCTTCTGGACCAAAACCTGTCCCTGCTGGTTGAACGATATCTGACGGTAACAATGACAAGCCAAAGTTACGACCAAATCCCTTACCTGTTTCTAAACCTTGTGGATTATCCGCTGCTGCCCCATATTTTTGTTGCGCGGCTGTCCAACCAATAGCATTTTTTTCTAACGATCCTTGATACGCTCTTGATGGTGGATTCGCAATATAACCATGTGCTGACACAACATCTGTTGATGCCCAAATCATCCCCCCAAGAACTGCTGTACTAACCAATAATTTTGA
Organism: Vagococcus xieshaowenii; assembly: GCF_004792515.1. Classification (NCBI taxonomy): domain Bacteria; kingdom Bacillati; phylum Bacillota; class Bacilli; order Lactobacillales; family Enterococcaceae; genus Vagococcus; species Vagococcus xieshaowenii. The sequence continues at coordinate 1,736,464 of NZ_CP038865.1, forward strand.
TAACTTCATTTTTCCATCTCCCTTTAATATATTATAATCAAGCATTAATTTCTAAAAACACTTGAGTATTCCCACTAAAAATTGCGATGTAGCATTTTAATCGATTCTAAATATTTCTTTGGTGAAAGTCCTTCGTTTTTTTTAAAAACAGTGGAGAAATGCGACACACTTTTATAACCCACCATTTTTGATACTTGGGCGACACTATAGCGATTTTCACGAATCAAAAACTTTGCTCTTTCCATTCTGAGTAACATTAAATAATTCATTACTGTATAAGATGTTTGTTGCTTAAACATACTTTTTAAATAAGATTTACTTAAATAAAATTCTTTACAAATCACCTCTAAATTTATGTGCGACGAAAGATTATCTTCCATAAATAAGATAATGGCGTTCACCCTGTCATCTAAAAAATCTCGTTTCAAAAATAAATTATCCACCTGAAAACTATCCAATTTTTTTCGATACAATTCTATTAACAATTGTGTAAAACATAAATGAAGCATTTGCTCTGAAGCAAAATGAGCCTTTAATTTACTACTAAAGACCATTCTCGCTTCAATCGCTAACTTTCTAAATAACTCTCTTAATTCCATATCATCACAAATATTAATCGAGTAATTTTTGAAATTAACCATAGCACTCGACTGACAGATAAAAGAAACAAATAGTAAACTTGACAATGGTTGTTCATTTCTAGACAAGTTGATGCTTCTATTTGGTTCTAAGAAAACAACATCTCCCTTAGATAAAATAACAACATCTTCCCCATTATTTATTTTCATTTCTCCATGATCAACATAAATCATTTGCCAGTAGTTTTTGCGTTCTCCACTAAAACTATCATCTTTTAGTAAATCTAAATAATGCATGCTTTCAATTCGTTCTACATCAATGGTCACCGATAATTCTTTTGAACCAACATATTTAACTATCATCCAAATTCACCTCTAACAACGCTACACATTAAGTGTATCACATCAATTTATTATTTTTTTCTAATCGTCACAATAATAGCCTATAACAAAAAAAATGAAGCTTTTTTTAAAAAATAACAAAATATATCCTATTAATTCCATTAAAAAAAACTAAAAACAGAAAGTTCTGCTTTTAGTTTTTTTCTTACATATAAAACAAATTTTTAGATGAAAACTCAGGTTCGCACGTAAATTCAATTCCTAAACTACGTAATACTTGTTCATCATCTTTATTTAACATTACGGTTGAATGGGCTTGTGCCCCTTTTAATGCCGTTAACTTACTATACGCAAGTTGCGCCACCGGGTTAGTCACAGCACTAATTGACAAAGCAATTAAAATTTCGTTAGCATTCAATCCAATTAAACGGCCTGATAATTCATTAGCTTTTAAATTTTGGATAGGCTCTAAAATATTTGGTGATAATAATAAAATATCATCGCCAATATTTGCTAATGATTTAATCGCATTTAGTATAGCTGACGCACTTGCTTCCATCAAGTCTGATGTTTTACCTGAAATAATCGTACCATCAACTAATTCTAATGACATAACTGCTGGCGTATAATCTGGATTCGACGCATGTTCAATTTTTAATCGTTCGGCATATTCTCTTGCTGGTGTTACAGCCGGACGGTCTTCTGGTTTCAATGATACTTCTTCCATGATTATTTTTGCGCGGTTCAATGTGTCTAAGTCAATTAGGCCTTTTTTGTAATCACATTCCGAAGCAAAATAACGACGAATAATTTCTTGTTTTGAAGCTTGCTTAACCACTTCATCGTCTATAATACCAAAACCAACACGATTAACGCCCATATCCGTTGGTGAATTAAATTCACAGGCACGACCTGTAATACGTTCAATCGTACGTTTGATAATCGGGAATGTTTCAATATCACGATTATAATTAATCGCAATTTCACCATAATGATCAAAATGGAACGAATCGATCATATTAACGTCTTTTAAATCGACCGTCGCCGCTTCATAAGCAATATTTAATGGGTGTTTCAATGGGACATTCCAAACAGGGAACGTTTCAAATTTTGAATACCCTGCTTCTCTTCCTTGTCGACTTTCATGATAAAGTTGTGTTAAACAAGTCGCTAATTTTCCACTTCCAGCACCAGGTCCTGTAACAACAACGATTGGTTTAGTCGTTGGAATAAACGTGTTCATCCCAAATCCTTCGTCACTTACAATTTTATCAACATTAACCGGATAGCCTTCGATAATACCGTGCGTGTATACTTTAATACCACGTTGTTCCAATTTATTAATAAAAATTTTCGTTGCGGGTTGACCACTAAATCGTGTGATCACCACACTATTTACTTTTAATTCATACTCTGCTAATTCATCGATTTGGCGCATAATATCCATATCATACGTAATGCCATAATCGCCTCGAATCTTATTACGTTCGATATCACCTGCGAAAACACAAATAATAATTTCTGTTTGATCTTTTAACTTATGTAGTAATTTGATTTTTGCATCTTGGTCAAATCCCGGTAAAACACGTTTTGCATGCATGTCACCAATTAATTTACCACCAAACTCTAAATATAATTTATCGTAGTTGTTTACACGTTCTAAAATATACTTAGATTGTTCTTCAATATACTTTTGTGGATCAAAACCTACTTTATTCAATTGCATTACCCCTTAATGTGATTTTCTAAAAAATATAGTATCTATCTTATAAAAGATTCTCCCAATAAACAAGGGAGTTTTACAAAATTTAACCTAAATGATATATTTATCTCTTTTAAAAAAAGAGTTGTGACCAAAAAAGTCACAACTTCTTTCATTTACTATCCTTGATAACCATTAGGATGGCTGACATGCCATTCCCAAGCTGTTTCGATAATTTTATCAACCGTTGTATATTGTGGTTGCCAACCTAATACGTCGTAGGCTTTTTGTGGTGAGGCGATTAATACCGCTGGATCTCCAGCACGACGTTCACCGATTTTAGCTGGAATTTCTTTTCCTGTCACACGACGAGCTGCTTCGACCATTTCTTTTACCGAGAAGCCTTCACTACTTCCTAAATTAAAGACACTACTTTCATTACCTGCTTTTAAGTAGTTAAGTGCTAAAATATGGGCCTCACATAAATCTACCACATGGACATAATCACGAATACATGTGCCATCTTCTGTTGGATAATCGTCACCAAAAATTGTAATAGCCTCACGTTGGCCTAAGGCCGTTTGTAAGATAATTGGGACTAGATGTGTTTCTGGATCGTGATCTTCACCAATTTTTGTTTCTAAATCAGCTCCTGCTACATTAAAGTAACGCAATGCGACATATTTGATACCGTATGCTTCATCGCACCAATGCATCATTTTTTCCATCATCAACTTACTTTCACCATAAGGATTTTTAGGATTAGTTGCGGTTGTTTCTTTGATAGGTACTTCTTCTGGCTCACCATATGTTGCAGCTGTTGAAGAAAATACAATGTTTTTAACACCAAATTCCTGCATCACTTCTAAAGTAATTTGAGTTCCATAAACATTGTTATTAAAGTATTTTAAAGGTTTTCCTACAGATTCTCCAACTAATGAACTCGCTGCAAAATGAATGACACCTTCAATTTTTTCTTTTGAAAAAACCGAACGCATAAATTCTTTATCGCGAATATCCCCTTGATAAAAACGTGCCTTGCTATCAATCGCCTCTTGATGCCCTGTTAATAAATTATCAATCACCACTACATCAAAACCTTGGCTTACTAGTTGCTTTACTGCATGAGAACCGATATAGCCAGCTCCCCCTAATACTGCAATTGTCATGTTGTCACTCCTTATTTAATAATTTTCTAAGTGAACAGATCGCTGTTCAACAAAAATAATACTGTATACGCTAACACTATAATACCATAAACCAAAGTACCTATGCCTAAAGAATAAAGAATATTCGTTAATAATTCATACGTTTCACCAGTCTGCTCTTTCTTTTTGTAATTTAACATTATCGTAATCACAATCCCTAAAATAACAGAACAAGCTAGCAACAATAAGATCATTATCATCTTACATGTGCCTCCTTATCATTTTCTCTTTATCATTATACACTCTTTTAAGTAAATACGACAAAGTAAACTACCTCATAACGATAAATATACACAAATCAAAACCTCCAGTGTGAACTGGAGGTTTGCTCTGCGGCTGAAAGCCTCTTTTACCGGCCTGGGCCTAAAAGGCCTACCGATTGGTCTCCCTTTTGCACCACACTTACTCACTGATTCTTAAAGAATCACTTTATTTTCTCTTATTTTTTTGTCCTGTAAACGGATCGTATTCTTCGAATAAGGTTAATTGATCCGCTACATAATCTTCCGTTATTTGATTTCTAATATATTCTTCTATCTGTTTTTTATTTCGACCTACCGTATCTACATAATATCCTCTACACCAAAATTTTCTATTCCCATAACGATATTTCAACTCGGCATGTCTATCGAATATCATTAAACTACTTTTTCCTTTTAAATATCCTATAAATTCCGAGACACTCGTTTTTGGTGGAATACTTACCAACATATGGATATGATCTTTACATGCGTTAGCTTCAATAATTTCTACACCTTTTCTGTCACATAATGCTCTTAATATTTCTCCGATACTTTTTTTATACTTTCCATATATGATTTGGCGTCGATATTTCGGTGCAAATACTATATGATACTTACATTTCCAGGTTGTATGTGATAAACTTTGATTGTCTTTTCTCATAAAAGACACCTCCTAAATGATTTGATGTTGTGGTCGGGAAACCAACTTTATCTTATCATTTTAGGAGTTTTTTTTGTTACCACGCTGGAAGCTCCCTGAACCACCCGCATAGCAGGTGGTTTTCAAAACATATAATAAAATAACTCCCACATCTAAATGTAGGAGTTATTCATTAACTATTTTCAATTAAATCTTGATAAAATGCTGCTTTGGTTGCATTGATATAAGGCGTCAACCACAAATATCCAATTCCTAATGTCAACATCGCAAGAAGATGCCAACCAACAAAAGATAAATCAAGCGCAAACAAGCGTCCTTTATGACCATCCATTAGTTGGCGACTATCCGTAATTAACTCCATTACTTGAACAGATTCCTCATTTTCTAGGCGATCATGAAACAAATAATTCACTTGTGAATACGAATAACTCTTCACAATACCAGGGATAACAAATAATAAACTCCATAATGCTGTCAAAAGAATGACCATAATATTAATAAAAAAGTTATTACCAATCACTCCTGATTTAAATCCTTTCAAGTTATCTTCTAATGGCATAATTTTGGTTGAACGATCACGAACCAATGATAAATGTGTCCAACTTATCCCCATAAAAAATAACGAAGAAATAAGACTTGAGCTTCGATCCCAAAAATCAGAACCATTTGCTATTTTGGTATTGAAGTCAAATGAATCTGTCGAAATATTAAAATTTTTAGAAAGAAATAACCAACCAATAACCGCTAACATAAATGGAATAATCATTAGTATGACATTCAGTAATACCGGCACTAAATTAAGTGCAATTGCTGATACCCATTTCCCTTCTAAACTGCTCTTAGCAATTCGTTTTAATTCTCCTGATGTTTTCATAATTTTTCCTCCTAAGCTATTAACAACTCCTATTATTGTACATTATACTCGGTTTTTTTGTAATATCAAAAAAAATTGGATGACCGAAGATAGTCCTTCAGTCATCCAAGACAACACTACTAACAGTTTTTTATTACATCATGCCACCCATCATACTTGGATCCATTCCTGGTCCTGCTGGCATTTCTGGGGCTGGTTTATCCGCAATTACCGCTTCAGTTGTCAATACTAATGACGCCACACTTGCAGCATTTTGTAAAGCTGAGCGTGTTACTTTTGTTGGATCAACGATTCCTGTTTCAATCATGTTTACCCATTCACCTGTTGCTGCATTAAATCCAATACCGATTTCTTCACGCTTCATGCGATCAACAATAATAGAACCTTCAACCCCTGCATTTTCAGTAATTTGACGAACTGGCTCTTCTAATGCGCGTAAAACAATCTTCACACCTGTTGCTTCATCGCCTTCAGCTTCGATAGCAGCTACTTTTTCAATCACATTGACTAAAGCAGTACCACCACCTGATACGATACCTTCTTCAACCGCTGCACGTGTTGCATTCAACGCATCTTCAATACGTAATTTCATTTCTTTTAATTCTGTTTCAGTTGGTGCGCCGACTTTGATGACCGCAACGCCACCTGATAATTTAGCCAAACGCTCTTGTAATTTTTCACGATCAAAATCAGATGTTGTTTCACCAATTTGACCACGAATTAAGGCAACACGGTTAGCAATTGCTTCAGCTGAACCAGCACCTTCAACAATTGTGGTGTTATCTTTGTCTACTACGACTTTTTTAGCAGTTCCTAAAGCTTCAATTGTTGCATCTTTTAATTCTAAACCTAAATCTTCTGTAATCACTGTACCGCCAGTTAAAATCGCAATATCTTCTAACATTGCTTTACGACGATCACCAAATCCTGGTGCTTTAACAGCGGCTACATTGAATGTTCCACGGATTTTGTTTAATACTAATGTTGGTAACGCTTCGCCATCCACATCATCTGCGATAATTAATAAAGGTTTACCTTGTTGTAAAATTTGCTCTAATAATGGCAAGATATCTTGAATATTAGAGATTTTTTTGTCAGTAATTAAGATATATGGATCTTCTAAAACAGCTTCCATTTTGTCGGTATCAGTTACCATGTATTGTGATAAATAACCACGGTCAAATTGCATACCTTCTACGACATCTAATTCAGTTTCGATTCCTTTAGATTCTTCGATAGTAATAACACCATCATTACCGACTTTATCCATCGCATCAGAAATGTAATCACCAACGACTGTTGAACCTGATGAAACTGCCGCAACTTGTGCGATAGATTCTTTTGTTTCAACGGGTTGAGAAATAGCATGTAATCCTTCTACTGCTGCTTTTGTTGCTAATTCAATTCCTTTACGAATACCCACTGGGTTAGCACCAGCAGTCACATTTTTGATTCCTTCACGAACAATAGCACGTGTTAAAACAGTAGCCGTTGTTGTGCCATCTCCAGCAATATCGTTTGTTTTAGATGCAACTTCAGAAACTAGTTGTGCTCCCATATTTTCAAAATGATCTTCTAATTCGATTTCTTTGGCAATCGTTACCCCATCATTAGTAATTAACGGAGAACCAAAACCTCTTTCTAATACGACATTACGTCCTTTAGGTCCTAAGGTTACTTTTACAACATCTGCTAAGATGTCTACACCTCGAACCATTGCTTCGCGAGCGTCGCCTGCAAATTTAATATCTTTAGCCATATTTAATCATCCTCTACTTTCTATTCTACAATTGCGATAATATCTTTTTCATGAACAATCAAATAATCTTTACCAGCATGATTCACTTCTGAACCTGCATATTTTTCAAATACTACTTGGTCACCAACTTTAACGGTTAACGGTAATGTTTCACCATTTTCAAATGTACGACCCGGACCCACTGCTAGGATGGTTCCTACTTGTGGTTTTTCTTTAGAGGCTGAAGTTAATACCAGCCCTCCTGATGTGACTTCTTCTTGCTCAGCCACTTCAATAATGACACGATCTCTTAATGGTTTTAACAACTTAAATCCCTCCATTTGCTTTATTAAGATTAGCACTTAAAACTCAAGAGTGCTAACCACACTTATAATAATACTCATTAATCATTCGTTTTGCAAGTGTTTTAATTTAAATTAGCTACTTGGCTCCATTCTCTTACCTCTCGCATTTTCAAATAAAAAAGGAGCAGAATTTCTGCCCCTAATTATTACCTTTTCAATAAGGTAAATTCTATATAACTAAATTGTTTCTTCCTCTTTGAATTTCTTCTCAAGTGCCAAGAAAAACGGCAGATATAACAAGATATCTAAAATAATCAAGACAATTTGTAAAGCTGAACCTCTAAAACTTCCCGTTGTTAAGAAACCACTAATAATTGGAGGCATTGTCCAAGTTGCAATCGTTCTCGTTAAAGGTACTAAACCTGAAGCCATTGCTAAGTACGCAACTACTACATTGACAATCGGTGCTAAAACAAATGGTACTAATAACATCACATTCAAAACAACAGGCATCCCAAACATAGTAGGCTCATTAATATTAAACAAACCGGGCACAACCGTAATTGGTGCTAAAACTTTCGTACGTTGACTTGTTTTCTTCTTACGCGCTAAGTAACCTAAAACTAAAACTAAACCAATAGTCGCTCCACCACCACCGATGTAAACAAAGTTGTCCATGAACGCCACGGTAAAAATATTAGGTAACGTTTGACCTGCTTGATAAGCTTCGCGGTTCGCATCTAAATTTGCAATCCAAATCGGTTGCATTACAGAATTCACAACGTTCCCACCATGAATCCCCACAAACCAGAATAAACTATTTAATGCAACGATAATAATTGAACCAAACACGTTACTTCCTACTAATCCTAAAGGTTTCCCTAATATTACTTGTGCAATATCATGGATATTTGGCAAGTTCAATGAGTCTAATATACCGAATACAAATAACCAAAACGTGATTAAAACCGCACCTGGAATAATTGCGCTAAAACTTTTAGCTACCGCTGATGGCACTGTATCAGGTAGTTTAATTTGAATATTTTTGCTAATAAATAATTGATAAACATAGCCGTTAACTAACCCTAAAATAATTGCTACGAACAAGCCTTTAGCTGCCATATAACCTGTTGGCATACCCGCACCAGCATCAGATGAAATAAATGGGGTTACCGTAATAAACGTTGATAATGAAATGATACCTGAAGAAACCCCATCGACACCATACTGTTTTGTTAAGCTATACGCTATCCCAAAACTGGCAACTAAACCGATCAAACCAAAACTACTATCGACACCTTTCCATAAATAACCTGAAACACCAATTTTCCCTAACCAATCTTCCCATCCTGGTATCGGGAAACTAGCAATTACCATAAACAGAGAACCCACAATAATGAGCGGCATCGCCAGAGTGATACCATCACGAATCGCGATTAAAAATTTATTGGCGCTTAATTTCCCAGCAACGGGCAACATTTTTTCCTCTAAAAAGGAATTGATTTTGTTCATCTTTTTTCCTCCCAAATAATTAATTATCTATTGATTGAACGTGCTATCATTGAAGCAGTGTGTCTCATCCCTCTAATTGCTTTACTGATTGCAAAAATATTTTCAACAGGTGCTACACCAGCATAACCGGCATCACCAATATGTTGAATGTCCACGCCACAAATTTTATTTTGAATAGCAATTTGTTTAATAGTATCAGGGTCCGAACTTTCTTGACTAGTACCAATCGCACTTAAAACTAAGGTGTTTTTTGCATGGGCACATTTAACAATCGGCTTTAAATCTTCCATATCAAAACCTGGAACTGTTCCAACAGCTGGAACTAAGATAATATCTGCTCCTGCTTCAATAAACGCTTTTACTGTTTCTTCATCAATAATTTTTTCAGTAGCTCCTGCGCCGTGCATCTTGCCGGCAATAATTAGACCAGAAAAGTTCTCTCTCGCTAATTTAATCGTTTTCAAAATTTCTTTGTTACTCACTCCTGTCCCGGGATTCCCCGTGAAACAAACAAAATCTAATTTTATTTTTTCAATCTCTTGAATAGTTCGAAGGCTCGCTTTTCTTCCTTCAACAATCTCTAAACGTGTTTCTGCCATTTCAGTAGTTTCATCTACTGGTTCTAAGTTAACTCCAATTGGTCGCCCTACTAAATGATGTAAACTTTCAACGAATGTTTGATCTGCCGCTGATAATCCATTGATAACTGGATTTAAAACATCAATCCCGTTTAATAAAATCATATCAGCACCAAAGGCACGTGCTAACTCTGCGTTAGTAATATCGTCTACAAAAGCTTCTCTAAATACAACATTTTCGGACATAATAACACGTCCTTCACTGGCACTAATACTTTGTTTCAATTCTTGTGCGCTCATTTTTAAAATATCTGAGGCATTAGAACTAATTAATCTTTTTACCATTTTACACCGCCTTATATTGATTATAAAAAATAATTAAAAATACATGTTAAACGCTTTTTCATTCTTTTTTGATTTCTTTTACAAATCAATATTAAGCGAAATATCTTAACATGTCAATCTTAACAGTAAAAAATTATTTATATTGATTACAAAAAATAATCAATATGTTATAATCTAATCAAAGAAAGTTGGGATTATAATGAAACTTACAAAAATTCAACGAGAAAGAAGAAAAAAAATTATTACAACCATCTATACCCATGGTGAAATATCTAGAATTGATATTTCAAAAATCACTGGGATTACACCGGCTATCGTAACAGACATTACCAGAGAATTAATTAATGAACATCTAGTCGAGGAAACTGGAGAAGAAGAAAATAATATTAAAGCTGGTAGAAAAAAAATATTACTAAAAATTTCTCGTCAACATAGCTTCTACATCGGCATCGAGTTATCCGAGAAGTTCTTTTCTTTTGTTGTTTGCGATAACAAAGGCGAGGTATTTGAAAAGGATGTTATTTTAGCGAGCGACTCTTCCGAGGGTTTGTCGGTCGGAGTTTTCTATGATAGTTGCGAACACTTCATAAAGAAAAATCAACATTACAATTCCAAAGCCATTGGCATCGCAATACCTGGACATTTTTCTGAAGTTAAGCAAAGTATCAAAACCAATAACCCTTATTGGAAAAATTTTATTTTTGACCAATTACCGAATTTTTTTGATGGCCCTATCTACTTCCATAACAACGTCGAGTGTATGGCCCTATCAGAACGTCTTTTCAATCCAACGTTAAGTAACCAAAATTATTCCATCTTACATGTTGGTAGAGGAATGTTTTGTTCGACTATCTATGAGGGAAAACTCTATGGTTTAACCAATGTGTTAGTCGGCGAAATTGGGCATATGGTGGTACACCCAAACGGGGAATTATGTGAATGTGGTAAGCGTGGCTGCTTGCAAACGTACGCGAGTGAAGCTTGGATTATCAAAAAATCACAATTACTTTATGATAACTCTGAAACAACCTACTTACGTCAGCTATGTCTAAGCCCTAAATCATTGACGATTGAGACAATATTAACGGCTTATAAATTAGGGGATGAAGGTGTCATTAATATTTTACATAACGCTGTAAGATATTTAGCTATCACGTTGAACAACTTACGAATGATGATTGACTCAGACTTAATTATTATCCATGGGGAATTATTCAATGAAGGACAGCTTTTCAATTTATTAGAAAAACACATTAACGAAGAAATTAGCCTCTTCAACACTGCAAGCCAACAACCTATCATCAATAAAGAATACAAACAAATTAACGGAGCTATCGCTGCGACAGGCTTATGCATAGAACGAACCTTATTAAATTAACAATCTTACTTTACTAACTTGTTAGAACTGAGGAGTGACACGCTCCTCAGTTTATTTTTATGCAAATCATAACCACCCGTCAAACGGCTGGTTTGCACTGAGGCTATAAGCCTCTACTACTAACCAGCGTCTCAAGGCGCTGGCTTTTCACTTTGTTCAAGCCACATTGGTTTTGCCGCTTTCGCCACCTCTTCAGAGGTGTGTGTATCACTTTCTAACCCTTAAAAGGGTCATTATATTCTCGGGTTGTCAATTTATCTATCACCATATCGTGTTTTTCTTGCTCTTGAATATATTTTTTTATGGTGGCTTCATTTAAACCTACTGTACTTACATAATACCCTTCTGACCAAAAGTGTCGATTTCCAAATTTATATTTTAAATTTGCGTGCTTATCAAACATCATTAAGGCACTTTTCCCTTTTAAATATCCCATAAATTGTGACACGCTAAGTTTTGGTGGAATACTTACCAAGATATGAACATGATCTGGCATCAAATGTCCTTCAATTATTTCTACTCCTTTATAGCTGCATAATCTCCGAAAGTTTTCAATTAAGCTTTCTCGATATTGATTATAAATGATTTTTCTTCTATACTTTGGAGTAAAGACAATATGATATTTACACATCCATTTTGTGTGAGATAAACTATTTGTTTTATTTGCCAATCTAATCTCTTCCTTTCATTTACAATATGGCCTGAACACCTATATTGTAATGTAAAAGAAGAGATTCTTTGTATAACCGTTTGCCATTCCACCCGCATAGCAGGTGGTTTTTTGTTTCGCACGCTACGCGAGCTCAACTGGGTCTAAAGACATAAAAAAAAAAGCTTACTAGAAAACTAGTAAGCCTTAAATAAATTCAATTATTTAGATGCAATAATTACGCTTTGTTAACGTTTACTGCTTGAGGTCCGCGATCGCCAGATTCTACTTCGAAAGTAACTGCTTGACCTTCTTCTAAAGTTTTGAATCCTTCACCTTGGATAGCTGAGAAATGTACAAATACATCATCTCCACCTTCAACAGTAATGAATCCGAAACCTTTTTCTGCGTTAAACCATTTAACTGTTCCTTCTGTCATTATTAAACTCCTCCTTTTCCCAAATATTTCGTGTAGTTCTTGAAGGGAATACAAGGATTCGTTTAATAGACTCCTTTGTTTCTCCGTTACAAACATATCACTACATATATTCTAACATATATAACGAAATTCACGCAACATTTTTTGCGTAAATCTATTTACTAATGATAGTACCAGTTTTTCAGATGCCCCTAAACAGGGAATTCTCTCAAAAAAACTAATGTTAACTCGTTATTTAAAAGTAGAATAAAATAACATTAATATAAGCATAATAATTGCGGTTATTTTTTCGAGGTGATACGCTAAAATCAACAAATAGCCAGACAAAGGAGCGTGCAGATATCATGGAAAACTTTGTATACGGTACTACACTTAAAAAGATAAGAAAAGAGTTAAAACTGTCTCAAAAAGATGTTTCTGAAAATATTTGTTCCCAAGCTATGCTAAGTCGTATTGAAAATAACGATGTTATACCAAACGTTATGATCATGCAACAGTTATGTTCCCGTCTGAATAAATCTGTTGATGAGGTTCTTAATCACAAGACATCTCACCCTAATCAACAACAGGCTCAAGCAAAAGAATTATTAGAACTAATTAGTTATTATCACTCAACTGAACAATATACACTACTTAACAAATTAATAAAGGATAATCAGTTATTAGATTACCTAACGGATGATTCTCAGTTACAAGCCTATGACTATTATAAAGCATGTTTACTCTCTTTTTATGACCCACAATCTTCTCAAGCTTTAAAGCTATTTGAAAAAAGTTTACATTATACCTATGAAAAAAATAACAACCTCCCACTATCTGATATGGAAATTATGATTATGTGCGAGATTGCAACACATCACTTAAATAACAATAGTTTTTCACAAAGTTTGCCTTATATTAATCAAATCTTAAAAAAATTTGAACGACCTGATATTGAACATCATCGCCATGAGCTTTTACGATCTCTTTATAATGTCTGTTTAGCCCTAATCAATCATTCACAATTAGAATTAGCTAACTCTTTAATCGATTGTGGTATCACTTGGGCAAAAGAGAAACATATTTATTATTATTTAGATCAATTATTTCTAATTAAGGGCATTATGAAGCAAGACACTCATAAAATAAATGAGGCGATTGAATTAATCAAAACTATGTCTCATGTACGTACAATCGCTTCACCACAACCATAATAAAAGCCTAAAAGATGATTAATCATCTTTTAGGCTTTTATTATTAATCTCTACCAATAATTCTAACTTCTGGCTCTAGTCTTACTTGATTTTTTTCAAAAATCACTTCTTGAATATAGGCGATTAACTTCATATAATCCGTTGCAGTTGCACCACCGATATTAACGATAAAACCAGCATGTTTCATAGAAATTTGCGCGCCACCAATTGTATACCCTTGTAAATTAGCTTCTTGGATTAGCGCACCTGTAAAATGTCCTTCTGGGCGTTTAAATACACTACCACAAGAAGGTAATTCTAACGGCTGCTTACTTTCTCTCAAGAAGGTTAATTCATCCATTTTAGCAAAAATTTGATCATATTTACCTTTTTTCAAGGTGAAAGTAGCACTTAAAATAACACCTTTTTTCTCTTGCAAGATACTGTGACGGTAGCTAAATTGCATTTCATCTAATGTCAATTCTTCTAACGTCCCATCTTCCCAAATCACTGTACATGAGGTAAAAATATCTTTGATTTCTCCCCCATAAGCGCCCGCATTCATATATACCGCGCCACCAATACTTCCTGGAATTCCACAGGCAAATTCAAAACCTGTTAATGATGCTTCTAGCGCTAACTTCGTTGTTTCAATTAAAGAAGCTCCCGCATCAACTGTTAGTTGATTACCTGTTAATTCAACTTGCTTCATATCTGTTAAAATAATGACAAACCCTTCAATCCCGCCGTCTTTAACAATTAAGTTACTTGCATTTCCTAGAACTAACCATGGATAATGATTACTTAAACAATAATCAACCACTTGTCTTACCTGTTCTTGGCTTTCTGGAAACACTAACACATCAGCTGGTCCACCAGTTCGTGTATAAGTATAGGTAGATAAAGGCTCATCAAAAAATAAACGAATCCCCTTTAAGTCATGAGTAATTAATTCTTTATTCACTATGTCGTTCCTCTTTCTAAAATAAGATCGCTTTTATTTTACCACGTTTACACCAATAAGCAAAAATTAGCTTGTTTATTAAAAAACTTTTATTATTTTTAATTTAGTTCCATTACAATATGAGGAATATCATCCTCTAAATAGATATCAGAAATGGACTCAAAACCAAAATGTTGATAAAAACTTTCCAAATAAGCTTGAGCAGAAATTTCTATGCGTTGGGCAAATTCATGTTCTTGAATATAGGCAATGGTAGCTGCGACAATTTTTTGCCCATAACCATTACCACGATAATCTTCATTAACTAACACACGGCCAAATGCGGTATGTTGTTCGTAAGGAATAACGCGTGTGTATGCAACAATTTCTTCTCCTTCAGCTAACCACATATGAATAGCTCGTTCATCCAATTCATCAATTTCTTGATAGGGACAGTTTTGTTCTACTACAAATACCGCCACACGTTGTTGCATGATATGTAATAATTCAGTGGTAGATAGTTCGTCTAGTTTTTTTATGATTAATTTCATGATGGTCCCTACTTTCTCGTTTTATTTAATCATAAAGGACTTTCTAAAAAGAAACAACCGAGAGCCTTGCCATTTTGTGATACAATAAAAAAGATGATTAAGTAAAATGGAGGCTGACAAATGAAATTTATTTCGTGGAACGTCAATGGATTGCGCGCGGTCATGCAAAAAGATTTTTTAACTATTTTTAACCAATTAGACGCAGATTTTTTCTGTTTACAAGAGATTAAGTTACAAGAAGGACAAATTGATTTAACCTTACCTGGTTATCATCAATATTGGAATTATGCCGTCAAAAAAGGCTATTCTGGCGTAGCGATTTTTGCTAAAGAAAAAGCACTAACGGCTACCTATGGCTTAGGTATCGAAGAGCACGATCAAGAAGGCCGTGTCATTACACTTGAATACCCTGAATTTTTTCTAGTCACTTGCTATACCCCAAATGCACAAGCACAATTGAAACGATTAGACTATCGTCTTTCATGGGAAGAGGCCTTTAAGCAACACTTGAACAAACTAAACGAACAAAAACCTGTCATTGTCTGTGGCGATTTAAACGTCGCACACCAAAACATTGACTTAAAAAACTGGAAAACCAATCAGAAAAATCCTGGATTTTCTCCTGAAGAACGACAAGCTTTTACTGATTTATTAGCAAACGGCTATGTTGATACTTTCCGTCATTTTTATCCTGAATTAGAAGGCGCTTATTCTTGGTGGAGCTATCGTTTTAATGCACGTCAAAATAATGCCGGATGGCGAATTGATTATTTTCTAACATCTGAACGCCTCATTCCTCGATTAGTAGATGCGAAAATTCATAGCGATATTTTAGGAAGCGATCATTGTCCAGTTGAGCTAACAATCATATAATAAGGAGATGATACAATGAATTTTATCGCAATGGATTTTGAAACAGCTAATGCACAAAGACATAGTGCTTGTTCCATCGCACTTTCTTTTGTACAAGATAGTCAAATTGTTGGAAAATATTATTCATTATTACAACCAGATACTGATTTTCATTGGCGTAATATCCAAGTTCACGGAATTAAGCCGGAGATGGTCAAAAATGCGCCGACTTTCTCGGAGATTTGGCCAGAATTAGCGCAATATTTTCAATCGCAGCATTTAGTCGTAGCCCATAATGCCCCTTTTGACAACGGGGTCTTGCGAGGCTGTTTGGACTATTACGGCTTACCTGAAGCACATTTCCAATCACTTTGCACAGTCCGAAGCAGTCGCAAATTATTTCCTGATTTTGAGAATCATCGGTTGAATACAGTTTGCCAACATCTAGGTATCACTTTAGATAATCACCATGACGCTTTGGAAGATAGCGTCGCATGTGCGAATATTTTGTTAACACAAGAAAAGCTTTTTGGTACGGAACCATTAAAACAATTCGTAAAAAAAATCTAGCTCTAATGAGCTAGATTTTTTTAGTTATTTTTTACACCTGGTGTTGATGCAATAATATCTAATTTACCTGATAATTCCCAAGAAGTGACAGTTGCTGGAATAATGAAATGTTGCCCCTTTGCAAGTGGCCATTCTTTATCCTCAATTTTAATCATTCCTTCACCTTCTAATACACTAACTAACGTATATTTGTTAACTTGTTCTAAGCTAACTGGTGAATCAATGGTCCAGTGGAAAACATTGAAATAATCACTTGTGATTAATGTTTTCAACTCACTTTCACCAATCTTTTCAACTGTTTGTTCAAATGGTGCAACCTCATGTGGGACAGTTGTCACATCAATTGATTGTTGAATATGTAATTCACGTTCGTTGCCTTGATCATCTTTACGATCATAATCATACACGCGATATGTTGTATCACTGCTTTGTTGCGTCTCTAAAATAGTCACACCTGCTCCGATTGCATGAATCGTCCCACTTGGTACAAAGAAGAAATCCCCTGCTTTTACTTCTACTTCTTCTAATAATTCTGACCACTCACCATCATGAATACGTTGCGCTAATTCTTCACGAGTTTGCGCTGTGTGGCCATAGACAATTTTTGAACCTGGATCTGCGTCAATAACATACCAACATTCTGTTTTGCCTAATTCGCCTTCATGAGCCAATCCATACGCATCATCCGGGTGAACTTGAACCGATAAATCGTCTGCCGCATCAATAATTTTTGTTAACAGTGGGAAAACATCCACTTGAGGATTCCCAAATAATTCTGGATGTGTCGTAAATAACTCTGCCAGTGACATCCCCGCAAATTCATTTTCTGGTAAAACATGTCCCATACCATTTGGATGTGCGCTAATTGCCCAACACTCCCCAGTTTTTTCACTTGGAATTTCATAGTGATAAATATCTCTTAATTTTGTTCCGCCCCAAATTTTTTCTTGTAAAACTGGTGCCATAAAAATCGGTTGTTTCAACATACGTCATCCTCTCATAATTAAACATGATTTCATTATAGAACGATTTCAACCAATTTGCTACAAAAGACTAGACATTTATAAGAAAAAAATCATAAATAACAAAAAAAGCGAGACGGTTAACCATCTCGCTTTTCAACTTCACTATTAATTATTTACCAAATGTTTCTTCTAATGTCTCCATAGTGGTCTTTAGACCAACTAACCAAGCCATTGTAATATAGTTAGTATATTTTTCAGACTTAGTGATTTTAGCAATATCAGATACATCTAATGAAGCAAAAACTTTTTTTACTTCCATTGTTTGCGCGTGGTCTGTTACTTTCGCTTCAAACATCGCTTTAACTTCTGGGCTATGCCATTGATTTAATCCAAAGATATCTTCAGTTGTTTCTTCATAACCATTAATTGATGCAAAGGCATTATCAAAATATTGTAAAAGGTTCAATTCACCTTTTTTGAAGTATAAATCCATTGCTTCTACAATACGAGCTGAAGATGTTTTTTTCTTCACTAATTTATGAATGGCTTCTGCATCAGTTTTTTGGCTTAATAAAGCAAAATCTTCTGCATCTGTCATGTATGTCGCAATCATTTTTTTGATATAGTTTCTTTGATACTTTAATTTAGGCGTTTTTCCTGTTGTCATATCCGTAATTCTCCTTCAACACTCTATAAATATATAACTAAACTTGTTTTAATCAACCTTTTAAAAGTACCGTATTTTCAAGAAATATGCAAGTGTTTTCGCCTGTTTTTCATGATTATGTCATTATTGAATAAGCGGTTCTAGCCCTTTATCATGTTTAATTATCGGTTCTTTCACTATTTTTTCTAGACGCATTTTAATTATTCGGTTAATTTCTTCACTTGATATACTTTAGAAACTGTTAGTATTTCTTCATAAATAGCCAATATACATGGCTCATATTCTTTATGTTTTATACACGCAGAGACTTTTTTTAATACATCTTTTTCACGATCTTCATCTAATACTTCTCTTGTCTGTGCTTTTTTGATTGAAATAACTTCTTCCACCACTTGCATTCTCTCTTCCAACAACGCAACCAACTGGTGATCAATGTCATCTATTTTGCGACGAGCATTTTCCAATTTGTTTCACTCCTCTTATTTCTTTTCACTCTTTTTTATTTTTTCAAAAAACTTAGTCGCATCTCCTAAGACAGTCAACGTGTCACGACTAACTTGAGTTGCCTCTTTATTCACTAATATAACCTTAGCATCAGGCGAACGGTAATCTAAGAGCCCCGCGAATGGATAAACACGCAAACTAGTCCCTACTACAACAATCGTATCAGCTTGCATGACTTGACGGATTGCGTGTTGCACGTTGTTTTCGTCCAACCCTTCTTCGTAAAGCACCACGTCAGGACGTAATGGTCCGCCACACCCTTCATGAAAATCATCATCTAAATAGCTGGTCACCGGCACCGACTTGCCACACTGCTGACAGTAAACATGATACAAGCTACCGTGAAATTCAATTAAGTTTTTTTGACCGGCCTGTTGATGTAAGCTATCAATATTTTGGGTAATCACCGCGACCTCTTTTGTCCGTTCCAACTCAGCCATCACTTGATGAATCACATTTGGCTGTGCCTCAGGATGATAGAGATTTTTGACAAACTGATAAAACTTTTCTGGTTCACGTTTCAAACACGTATGGCTTAACAAATATTCTGGCGCTTCGAAACCGGCATACACACCATCTAACGAGCGATAATCGGGAATGCCCGAGGGAACCGATACACCAGCACCTGTCATAAAGACGAGATGTTTTGCTTGTTGAATGAATTGAATCGCTAACGCTTCTTGTTCTGTCACTATCCATCACTCCTTTTTCAGTTATCCTTACCCCTCTATTATTTCAAATATTCTAAAAAAAGACTAGCCACTATTAAAAAAGCCCTCAGGAACATCCCAAGAGCTAAGTGACTTACTATCCATCATAAAAGCCTAATATCGCAATTGCCACCATAATCATCGCAATCACTAAATACTGTTTCACACTTAATTTTTCTTTCAAGAAAATTCTAGACCATAACACAGAAATAATACTATAAGAAGAAATCAACGGTGCGACAATAATAGCGTTACTAGCAATAGCACCTACATAGAAAAATTGTCCTAGCGTTTCAAAACTAGCGGCTGCTAAACGATTCTTCTCATTAGGGAAAATAATCGATTCTCCTTTTACAACTTTCAAATATGCCCAACATGCTAAAGCAACCAATAAAAAGGTGATTTCATAACTAATCAATGCTTGATCTTCTGACATAAATTGTTTCGTTTCTAAATAATAGCCGTCCAAAAATGTTCCCATACCATCAATGATACAATATAAAATTGGGAAAATAATCGCCATCGCACTCTTACGATATTTCTTATCCACAACTGTTCCTTCTGCAGCAAGTTCCGCGTCAGCTTCTTGTTTTTCAAATAGTGATAATAAGAAAATACCTACAGAAATCAACGCAACCGCCAAAAACTGCACTTTCGTCATCTTGCCACCTAAAAATAAGAACGTTAACATTGCAGAAACTGCACCTGATGAATTACTAATTGGTGAAGAAACCGACAACTCAATATAGCGTAAGCCTTTGTAGCCTATTGCCATCGACAAAATATACATAAATGAAACAGGCAAATATTTCACTAGATTCAACAAGTCAAAACGTATACCTTCATAAAGCATCATATAGAGTATCGCGTGAAGTCCCATCACTAACCCTACCATGATAACTGTTCTTAATGCACTGTAACTCTCTTTAGGATTGTTGCCTTTTTTATAAAATAAATCCGCCGTTCCCCATGCAAGAACGGTAATAATCGCTGGTAAAAACCACATAAATAATTCCTAACCTTTCAAAATTGTTTTTATTTATTAAAATTATCCTAATTATCAGTAAAGGTCAATCCTTCTAACAAAAAAATTCGAATGAAGCTTGTTTAGATAAAAAAAAGTAACCAGCCTCTGCTAGTTACTAAAAACTATCCCACCCATCCTTCTATCTGTTTGGCATACCGTTATAATTGATACACAATAAATTCTACTCATGTACGCGAAGCAGGGATACTCAATAATTGTGGGATTGCCACTGGCTGTCCCCTACGACATAGCCTACAGGTGAGACAATTAGTTTGTCTCAAACTTTTATACCCGAACGAATAGAAGTTTAACCACCCAGTTTTTATTCTATTAAATCCACTGTCCAATTTTTTTCTTGAATTTTAGTATCTAACAGGCGTAATTCTTTTGACAATTGGTTTATTTTCTTATTAACTTCAACTGGATTCATCATGAGTACCGTTTTAATCTCAGCACGAGAAATACGGTAATCTTTTTCTGTCATATAATGATAAAGCTTTTGCATACTATCTCGTTGTGTGGCAATCGTTTTTCTATCAATCAGACATTCAACTAATGTTTTGCCCTCAATTGTCACCATTTGATTCGTTCTTGTGATTTTTTTCAATAAATGATTAGACTGTTGATAACACATCTCTAATTCGTTCAAAATAGCCTCACAATCTTCATATGACGTTTCACCTTCTTGAATTTTAACGCTTTGACGAAAACGTTCAATTAGTTCATATTGCTTATCTTCTAGCGCTTTTTTCTCGATTAATGCCTCTGCTAATTTCACCTTCATCACCTCGTGTCTTTCTTACTGTTATTATAACAAAACCGTTAGTAATTGTCTTAAACGAATAAAAAGAAACAACTTATACGATTATTTCATGACAACTTTCACAAAAAATGATATGATAGGTTGAGAATAAACAATAAAGGAGTAATGTATAATGGTACCAGCAATTATTTATTGGGCATGTATTTTAGTCGGCATCGCGTGGACTGTCTTATCAATCGGATTATCTCTATTCTACTTAGCTAGAAAAGAAAACGGAAATTTATGGGCATTCGCATTTTTCAATGTGTTAGTTGTTATTCTATTAGCAATTATCTTGTTCGTATACAAAAAATGGGATTTCGAGATTTCAACTTACAGCTCATTAATCACAAGCTTAATTTGGGCTAACTTAGCATTAACAGTTATTCAAGCTATCGTAGGACGCGTTAAAAAACCTGCTGCAGCTTAATTCTATTGGCTAAAAAAACAGGTCATCATGATGACCTGTTTTTATTTTTTCTTATTTATCTCTTGACCTCCCTCTACTCTTCCTTTATGATAGTACCTAACAAAACAATTAAATATGCCTCATGATGAGGTAGAGGTCGCGGTAATTAAGAATGATGGTCGAGTTTGAGGAAACAAAGACACTATCAGGAGGGAAAACCGCCGAAATGTATACTAGCCTCACTAGTATATGTTGGGACAACAGTTAATAGCTGTTGGACTGTCTCAGTCTGCGAAGATTGAGTTGCGCTATTTTTGTCAGCTAGGCAATTAGAATGTAAACGTTCAGACCTCATGTATTTATCATGAGGTCTTTTTTTTATTAAAAATTAGGAGGAAATATAAATGAAACACTTTTATCGATGGTTCACTGCACTTATTTTATTGATCACAACAATCACCTTATTTGGTGGTACAACCTTAGCCACTGATGATGACAACGTCTTTCGTGTAGGAATGGAAGCAGGTTATCCCCCATTCAACTGGACACAACAAGATGATGCTAACGGTGCTGTGCCGATTGAAGGCTCTAAAGAATATGCTGGCGGTTACGATGTCGAAATGGCCAAAAAAATCGCCGAAGGGCTAGGAAAAGAACTTGTAATCGTCAAAACTTCTTGGGATGGTCTCCCACCTGCCCTAACATCAGGTAAGATCGATGCCATTATCGCTGGTATGTCACCTACTGAAGAACGAAGAAAAGCGATTGATTTTACTGAGGCTTATCACGATGCCTCTTTAGTTATCATGGTAAAAAAAGGCTCACCCTTTGAAAACGCAACGTCATTAAAAGATTTTGCTGGTGCTAAACTAACTGCACAAATGGGGACACTACACTATGATGCCATTGATCAAATAGACGGTGTCCAAAAAGAATTAGCGATGGGTGATTTTCCAGAGATGCGTGTAGCATTAGATTCGGGAATTATTGATGGCTATGTATCAGAAAGCGTAGAAGGAAAAACAGCCAAAAAAGTCAATCCAAACTTCATCGCAGTGGAATTCAGCAAAGAAAACGGCTTCCAACAATCAGACTCAGATTCAACAGCTGCCATTGGATTGAAAAAAGGAAGCGACTTACGCGAGGATATTAATGCCATTTTAGCAAGTATTCCTGTTACTGAGCGTGAATCAATCATGAACACTGCAATCGAACAACAACCTGATACAGCTAACGATTTAAGTTGGTTTGGCTGGGTCATGAAAATTGCGAAAGAAAACTGGCCGATGTTCTTACGTGGGGCCGCTATGACATTGTTCATTTCAATTCTAGGAACGATTATCGGAACAGCTATCGGAATGGGAATTGGTATTTTCCGTGCCATTCCTACACCAAAAAAAGCGGGTAAAAACTTCTTCTACAAGTTATTGAATGGTTTGTTCTCTATTTATATTGAAATTTTCCGTGGCACACCGATGATTGTACAATCAATGGTTATCTACTACGGTTTAGCTCAAGCGTTTGGCATCAACATGAACCGTACGTTAGCAGCGGTTTTAATCGTTTCAATCAACACGGGAGCTTATATGACCGAAATCGTGCGTGGTGGTATTTTCTCTGTGGATAAAGGACAATTCGAAGCCGCTCAAGCTATCGGAATGACTCATTTCCAAACAATGAGACACGTTGTCATACCGCAAGTAATCCGAAATATTTTACCAGCTACAGGTAATGAATTTGTTATTAACATTAAAGATACTTCTGTATTAAACGTTATCGCCGTATCTGAATTATTCTTCTCTGCCAAAACAGTAGCCGGTGCGAATTTCCGATTCTTTGAAACATTCTTCATCATCTGTGTGATTTATTTCGTGATGACATTCTTAGTCACACAAATTTTACGCTACATAGAGCGCCGTATGGATCAACCGAAGAAATACTACGCACCATATGCTAATCAAATGCAAGTGCAAAAAATCGAACAAGAATAGAGGGAAAAACGATGGAAAATATGATTGAAATTATCGATTTACACAAACAATATGGTGATAATTTAGTCCTTAAAGGTGTTGATTTAAGTATTAAACCTGGTGAAGTCGTAACGATTATTGGCTCATCTGGTTCAGGTAAATCAACCCTACTACGCTGTATTAACCTTTTAGAAGAACCAACAAGTGGTGATATCAAATTCAAAGGTGACAGTATTTTAGCTGAAAATTATTCACTTTCTACATTACGTACACACTTAGGTATGGTATTCCAGCATTTCAATCTGTTTGAAAACTTGGATGTTTTACAAAACTGTGTCGTTGGACAAGTGCAAGTCTTAAAAAGAAATCCTAAAGAGGCGCATCAAATCGCCTTAGCTAATCTAGAAAAAGTTGGCCTTGCAGACTTTGCTCATGCCCAACCAAAACAGCTCTCAGGTGGGCAAAAACAACGTGTCGCGATTGCTCGTGCTCTATCTATGAATCCTGATTGTTTACTATTTGATGAACCAACCTCGGCTCTTGATCCTGAAATGGTGGGAGAAGTATTAAAAATCATGCGTGAGTTAGCCGATGAAGGCTTAACAATGGTGATTGTGACACACGAAATGATTTTCGCTCGTGATGTATCCGATCGTGTCATCTTTATGAACCAAGGCGTTGTCGCTGAAGAAGGTACACCTGAAGAAATATTTAACCATCCTAAAGAGGAACGAACGAAAGAATTCTTAAAACGTGTTTTAGACAACAATTAACAGCTAATCAAAAAATGTGGATAACTTACACTTAAGTTACTCACATTTTTTTTGCTTATTCCACCCTTTTTCTAGCACTTTTACACATTTTTAACAACTTATCCACAAAAACTGTGTAAAACTTTCTGTGAATAGTGGATAACTATGTAAGAGGTTTCTTTATCCCCAAACTTTGTTTACACTTCTATCCGAATAACAAATTTAACATTTTTTTAACTACCTAGTCATTGGTTTTCTCTTTTAAACACGTTATACTTAATAAATATTAGATAGGAAAGGAATTTTTTATGGATTGGTTTAATATTTTAAAAGCAATTATTCTAGGAATCGTTGAAGGGATTACAGAATGGTTGCCAGTTAGTAGTACTGGACATCTTATCTTAGTTCAAGAGTTTATTAATTTCGATGCTCGTCCTGAATTTATAGAGATGTTTAACGTTGTCATTCAATTAGGCGCTATCTTAGCGGTTGTCATTATTTTCTTCAACAAATTAAATCCTTTTGCTCCTTCAAAGAGTAAAGAGGAACAAAAAGATACTTGGTCTCTTTGGTTCAAAGTGGTAGTTGGATGTATCCCTGCAGGTATATTGGGGATTTTATTAGACGATTGGTTTGAATCGAATTTCCACAAGTTTTTACCAATTGCGATTATGTTAATCTTATACGGGGTTCTCTTTATTATTATTGAAAACTATAATAAAGGTCGCTCTCCAAAAATCAACAATTTTAAAGAGTTCACTTATCAAACTGCTTTCTTAATTGGCTTGTTCCAAGTATTAGCCTTAATGCCAGGAACATCACGTTCTGGTGCAACTATTTTAGGCGCTTTATTAATCGGAACATCACGCTTTGTTGCAACGGAATTTTCATTCTTCCTAAGTATTCCCGTCATGTTCGGTGGTAGCTTAGTGAAGTTATTAAAATTCTTTAGCGAAGGAACAGGTTTCCAAGGCGATGAGCTAACTGTTTTATTAATCGGCTCACTTGTTTCATTCTTAGTATCAATTGTCGCGATCAAGTTCTTATTAAGCTTTATCAAAACAAATGACTTCAAACCATTCGGATGGTATCGTATTATCTTGGGTATTATCTTAATCGGTTACTGGATTATCTTCTTATAAAATAACTACGGCCACTAGATTATTTTCTAGTGGTCTTTCTTATAAATAAAAAGCAAACGTTTACATTATTGTGTTATACTATGATATATAAAATTTTAAGAGGTGACTTATGACTATCACAACACAAACTTTTGGTAACGGTGCGACACTTTACACCTTAACTAACAAACATAACGTTTCACTAAGCGCAACAGACCTTGGCGCCCGTATTGTAAATTGGTACATTCCAACGACTCAAGGAACAAAAAATATCGTCTTAGGCTTTGATTCTTCAGATGACTACCAAACAATTGATAGCTATCTAGGAGCAACTATTGGACGCGTTGCGGGTCGCATTACAAATGGCACCTTCACTATCGATGACACGGAGTATCACGTAACAACTCAATCAGATCAAAATAACAATACGCTGCATGGTGGACCCGATAGTTTTGAAACAAAAATTTGGCATACAACTATTAACGACGAACACAACCAATTAATTTTCACCTATAATAGCTCGGACAGTGAAAATGGCTTTCCGGGTAATTTAGAGGTTCAGGTGAGCTACACGTTAACAGATGATAACGAATGGTTAATTGACTATCATGCGACAACCGATCAAGCAACTTTGTTTAATCCAACCAATCATGTCTACTTCAATTTAACAGGCAATCCTGAAGAAACAATTCACGAGCATACCCTGCAATTAGCCAGTGAGACATTTGCGGTGATTAATAAAGATGTAACAGTGACCGGTGAAAAACGTAACGTGGGTGGAACACCTTTTGACTTCCGTCAACCTAGAAAAATCGCACAAATCTATGACACGGATTATGAACAAAATGTATTAGTTGGTGGATTAGATCATCCTTTCTTCCTAGAAAAAACAGATGGACCACAAGCAACGTTAACTAGTCCAACTGGCGATATAAAGGTTGAAATGACGACTGATGAAGAGGCCGTTGTCATTTTTTCAGCCAACTTTGGTCCAGATAAAACAGATGAGAGCAAAAAACTGACGAACTTTACTGGTATTACATTAGAAACACAAGCAGCACCTGGTGCAATAGAATTCGATGATTTTGGTGATATCATATTACGTCCCAATAAAGCATTTCATTCAAAAACATGTTTTAAAGTGCAATACACGTAAGTATTCATCTAACCTAATACCCCATCTTAAAACTTATAAAATTAAAAATAAATGAATAATTGTTTTTTTTATCATTTATTTTTAATTATAAAAAACCCTTGTAAACCAACTATTATAAGGGTTTTTATCTATTATCTTTTTTCAAATTCTCCACCTTAAAAATATCTGGTTAAAAAACAAAATAAAACTTTCACAAACGGGGGAATTATGAGAGAATAATAAAGAGAACGATTTGCAAACGCTTACCCTTGCAGATTGTATTTATTACGTTTGTATGATTGTCAAGCTTGTTCAAATCACCTCATAAACTTAATTAACGAAAGGAAGTTATATTATGGAAACAATCAATTGGACAAAGGAAGTTGAGAATCGTCAAGAACAGTTAATGTCTGACCTATTTGATTTATTAAGCATTAATAGTATTAAAGACGTTGAACACAAAACAGATGATATGCCTTTAGGACCAGGACCAGCAAAAGCATTATTTAAATTTTTAGAAATTGCTGAACGTGATGGATTTGTAACAAAAAACATTGAAAATGTTGCAGGACATATTGAATTTGGTGAAGGTGATGAAACATTAGGAATTTTAGGTCACGTTGACGTGGTTCCTGTTGATGATAATTGGGATAGCGATCCTTTCAAACCTGAAATTCGTGACGGCAAACTATATGCTCGTGGTTCTAGCGATGATAAAGGACCTTCAATGGCAGCATATTACGCACTTAAAATTATTAAAGATTTAGGATTACCTACTTCTAAAAAAGTAAGATTTATTATCGGAACAGATGAAGAAAGTGGTTGGTATTGTATGGATCGCTATCAAGCGAACGAAAAAATGCCAGACTTTGGTTTCTCTCCAGATGCTCAATTCCCAATTATCAATGGCGAAAAAGGGTTATCTACTTTTGATGTGAACTTTAATTTACCTGTTACAACTGATGGTAATTACCAATTAACCTCTTTCACAGCAGGTTTACGTACTAATATGGTACCTGGTGATGCACACGCAACGTTATTAGTAAATCAAAAAGATGATACATTAGAAGAACGCTTTAACGCTTTCTTAGCTGACAATAATTTACAAGGTAGCCTTACTTCTAATGACAACAACGTAACATTAGAAGTTATTGGTAAAGCGGCTCATGCTCAAAATCCAAAAGCAGGTGTAAATGCTGCGACTTTCTTAGCTACTTTCTTAGCTAACGAAGCATTAGATGCATCTGGTAAAGAATATGTCTCTACGACAGCTAAATTCTTACACAATGACCCTTCTGGTGAATTAACAGGTATTAACCATACTGATAGCGTGATGGGTGAATTAACATCAAGCCCTAATATTTTTGCTTACACACCTGGAGAAGAACAATTAATTTCGATTAATATTCGTTTCCCTCAAGGTATTGATGCTGAAACAATCATTAAAAACTTATCAGCAACATTCCCTAACGCAACAGTTGCTCCTCAAGCTGGTTTACAAGGACCTCACTATGTATCAGCTGATGATGAATTAGTTAAAACATTATTAGAAGTATACGAAGAACATACTGGCCAAAAAGGTGCAGAAAAAACAATTGGTGGCGGAACATACGGACGTCTATTCGAACGCGGTGTTGCTTATGGCGCATTATTCCCAGGACGCGAAGATGTTATGCACCAAGCAAATGAATACATGCATGTCGAAGATATTTACAAATCTGCTATTATTTATGCAGATGCCATTTATCGTTTAATCAAATAGACACTGTATACCTACTCATTAAAGTAAATGGTGTGACAATAAGCAGAACTCGACAAAAATCACTCGTAATTTTTGAACGAGTTCTCTTATTGTCCAACACTATTTATCTTAAAAAATAAATTAATGGAGGAATTTGTACATGAATAAGTTGTCCAAAGGTGCCTACTCGGGCGTCAAAGGAAAAGATTACAAACCCTATGTTCCTGATGGTAAGAACAGGAAAAATGGGGGCAATTTAATTATTATTGCAGGTATTATTTTATCGGCTATCTTTGCTGCTTCAACTACCTATTCAGGAATGAAAGTTGGGTTAACAGTTGCTGCTGGTATTCCAGGATCAATTATTGGTTCAGGGATTGTCGCATTATTTTCTAAAGAAAAAAATATTCTATCAAAAAATATTTTGTCTGGGATGTCTACTGCCGGAGAAGGTATTGCGAGTGGTTTAATTTTCGTATTACCGGCTATTATTTTAATTGGAGGAAAAGTTAATTTCTTCGAAGGTGTATTAATTGGTGGTACTGCTGTCTTAGTAAGTATCGGGGTAATTGGATTAGTTCAAGATTACTTATTAGTTGAAGAACACGGTAACTTAGTTTACCCTGAAGCCATGGCGATTTCAGAGTCCCTAGTAGCTTCTAATTCCGGTGGTGATTCACTTAAAAATATGGGAATTGGATTTGGTATTAGTGGTGTCATTACTGCTGCGACCTCTTCTGTTTTTGGTTGGATTAACAATATTGTGACATATTCAACTAATGGACTTTATAAAACTAAATTCGACCTAGAAGCCAATCCTATGTTAGTCGGTATTGGATTTATTGTCGGATTAGACGTGGCATTAACGATGTTTGCTGGGGCACTTCTAACAAACTTCATGTTAATCCCATTAATTGCTTACTTCACTGAAATGGCTGCAAGCAGTGAAACTGTTTGGAACGCTAGCTCTATATTAGTTAAAGATGCAACAGTTACAGATATTGCAGGTTCTTATACAAAATATATTGGTGCTGGTATGATGATCAGTGGTGGGTTAATCGGTGCTATCAAATTAATCCCAACTATCGTAAGTTCAATCAAAGCAACTTTAGCTGCTAAAAAAGATACAACAAACGGCAACAACGAAGCTGCTGGTGTTGGTATCCTATTAGCAGGAGTTATTTTAACCTTTGTAATGGGATTTGTTATTTCTAAAAATATCTTTATCGCTTTATTTATTGGTCTAGTTTCATTAATTTTAAGTGCATTATTTGCAATCGTTGCAGGACGTTTAACTGGGACAATTGGAACATCAAACTTACCTGTATCAGGTATGACAATTGCTTCTTTAGTTATTATGACCTTAATCTTTGTTATTATGGGATGGACATCTCAAGCTGATAACATTATGTTATTATTATTCGCTACTTTCGTTGTAGTAGTTATTTCTACAGCTGGTGGCTATACTCAGTCTCAAAAAGCAACATTCATTATGGGCGGAAGCAATAATGAAATGAGAAAATACTATATGATTGCTGCTTTAGTTGGTGTTGTCGTAGTAGTTGGTGTTATTGATATCTTAGCACCTCAATTACAATTAACAGGTGATGAAATACAATTTGCTGTTCCTCAAGCAAACTTAATGGCTACATTAACTCAAGGGATCATGCAAGGTGAATTACCTTGGTTAATGATCATTTCCGGAATAGTATTAGGAATTATCTTCTTCCTATTAGATTTATCTGTTATGAGTTTAGCTGTAGGTCTTTACTTACCTATTTCAACAACTTCTATCATCTTAGTTGGTGCCTTACTTAAAGTATTTGTTGAAAAAACAACAAAAGATGAACTTACTCGTGAAAGCCGTATCTCAAGCGGGATTAGTTTATCTTCTGGTTTAATTGCTGGTGGTTCAATTATCGGCTTGTTAGGTATTATCTTACAAATCACTGGTATCGTAGATGTTGCCACACCTTCTGGCTTCTTTAGCGGTAACTCTGGTGCATATCTATTACTTGTTGTTTTACTCGTTACTTCATTAATTCCTATCTTACGTACTAAAGCGTCTAAACAAGGAATTGAATAACGATGTTAACTGATTTAGCACAAGTCTATCAAATTGCACCTGATTTAAATTATACTGTCGAGGATGGGCTTGTTACGATTGTTCAAGAGCAAAATCATTGGATTCAACGTCTAGTACGAAAATTAAAATTCAAATTACCAGAAACCTCTTCTCTGACATTAGATCCCTACGGAAGTTTTATATTTCAACAAATTAATGGAAAACTTAGCGTAGAAGAAATTGGAGAACTATTAGGTGAACAATTTGAAGAAGCCAATAATCAGCTCTATGAACGTCTAATCACCTATCTCAACTATTTATCTTTTGAAAAAAAATATGTCTATCTAGTAAAATAATTTTTATTGACCTTTCAAGGTAAGATGTTCATTCTAACGTTGAAAGGTCCTATTTTATAGTCTCTAGACTAGTAATACGGGGTGATCTATTATGACTAAAAAAGAACGCTTAGATTTCGTTACAGATCGTATTGGTAAAAAACGGATTATCCTTAGAACCCGTACTGAAGTATTGATGGAACAATTATTAGAACAACCGTTTATGAAAGAGGATCTTATTATCATTAATCGAGGAGCTTCACCTGCTTATCTGGATGGCTATTTATCTTATAAGTCTCTTGATGCTCTAAAATTATTTATTCAAGAATCATCATTAATTCATGAAGAGGACATCCATCTATCTCTCAATATAGGTCTAAGTGATTTATATCCTTTATAACAGATAAAAAAGAAACGTCAAGAAGGGCTAATACCCGTTCTTGACGTTTCTTTTTTGCTTATTTTTGCTCAAACAAGACCAAATATTCACCATATCCTTGTTTAGCCATTTCACTAACTGGTACAAAGCGTAACGCCGCACCATTGATACAATAACGTAAACCACCTGCTTCAGCTGGACCGTCTGTAAATACATGTCCTAAATGTGAATCCGATTGACTACTACGCACTTCCACTCGTGCACGACTTAATTTAAAGTCATCTAATTCCTGTAATGTCGCAATCGGTTTAGTAAACGATGGCCAACCGCACCCCGCATCATATTTATCCAAGGAACAAAATAGTGGCTCGCCCCCAACAATATCGACGTAAATCCCATCTTCTTCAAGAGTATCGTACTCACTTGAAAAGGGCATCTCCGTTCCACTTTCTTGTGTTACTTCATATTGTAACGGTGTTAATTTCGACTTTAGTTCTTCTTTAGATGGCTTCATTATACCAACCTCATTTCTTTAGAAACTTTTCAAACATTCATTGACCAACCCTACTGGGAAACCAACAATTGCATAATAATCTCCAATAATCTCTTTAACAAAAACAGCTGCCCCACCTTGGATACCATAAGCCCCAGCTTTATCCATCGGTTCGTTCGTTGCAACATAGGCATCTATTTGTGCCTCATCTAAAGGATAAAACGTCACACGCGCTTGTGCAAGTTTGGTGATTTGCTTGTCTTTTGATAATAACGTTAAACCTGTTAAGACTTCGTGTGTACGATCAGAATAACGCTGTAACATCTCTTTAGCCTCTTGATGATCGACAGGCTTACCTAATATTTCACCATCTAATACCACAACCGTATCACAGCCTATGACTAGACTCTCAGGATATTCCTTAAAAATATGGGCTGCTTTTTGTTGGGACATGCGTAAAACATAGTCTTCTGGGCTAATGCCAGGCGTCACTGTTTCATCTATATCCGCAGGCATTACGTCAAATGCTTCGGTAATCAACGCTAATAATTCTTTTCTTCTTGGTGATTGTGAGGCTAAAATAATTTTTTTCATACGCTTCTTCTTTCTCTTGAATGATTAGCTAAAAGCTAGTGTGGGTCTTGAATACGTTTAAACATTTTTTCCATTTCTTGATTAGTAAAATGGACTAAAACAGGACGACCGTGTGGACAATTATAAGGATTTTCACATTTGGCTAAATCTTCTAATAATTGACGGGCTTGATTGGCTTCTAGATGATGGTTAGCTTTAATTGATTTTTTACAACTCATCATAATAGCAGTATCTTCACGGAACTTTGCGACACTGACTTTGCCCGTATGAAGTAACGTATCAATCATTTCACGAATAATTGCTTCCTCTTCCCCTTTTGGATACCAAGTTGGATGAGAACGCACGATGAAACTGTTACTGCCAAACGGTTCTAAGTGAATCCCGACCTCTTGTAGAAGAGATTCTTTTTCCTGTATTTTTAACAAATCCGAACGAGGATATTCTAATACGATAGGAATTAATAACTCTTGTAAATCTGACCCCACGTCACCGATTTTTTTACGGTAATATTCATATTTAATTCGTTCTTGCGCTGCATGTTGATCTACAATGAATAGACCTTCTTCACTTTGTGCAAATAAATACGTCCCATGCATTTGGCCAAAATATTCTAATTGAGGGAATGCTTGTTGTACAGGTTCTTCTAAAGTAGCCGCTTCTTCAGCGACGACTAACGACTCTTCTATCACTACAGGTGAGGACTCATTAAATGGATTAGCTAACTTCTCTAATGAAATATTAGTGATATCAATGAGACGCCCTTCATGACTTGGATCAATCGACAGCTGATCACTAATTGAGCTATTTTCAGGGGCTACTTTAGATTCGATAAACGGCTCTAGTGGTTGAGGAGCTTTTGATTTATCTACATAAAAACGACCACTTGTCGCATCATAAGCTAGACCTGTTTTGCCTACTGTTTTTGGTGTTGTTTCTTCGGAAGATGTGGTATTTAATTCTTTTAATTTTGATTGTACCTCGTCATTAGTTAAACGTAATTGCTCAACTGCTTGTTCTTTAGGTACTTTCTTTTTGAAAATATCTTTGGTATCTACTTGAGGAACTAGACGTTGCGCTTCAAAAACGGCTTTAATACTTGTTTCAACTAGGTGCATCAGTTCCGCCTCTTTACTCAAACGAACTTCTTGCTTAGTTGGATGAACATTGACATCGACTAATAAGGGATCCATCTCAATTTGTAAAACAGCAATTGGATAGCGACCCACCATCAATTTCGAACCATAACCAGCAATAATGGCTTTGTTAAGGGAGTAGTTACGAATATAGCGACCATTAATAATAACAGAAATATATTGACGACCAGCTCTTGTTAGTTCTGGCAATGAAACATATCCCGAAAGTTTAAAGTCTAAGTCTTCTCCATTGATAGCTAACATTTTTTTAGCCGTTGTGACGCCATAAATCCCTGCAATTGCTTGTTTCAAGTCACCGTTACCGGTTGTACGAAGCATTTGATTCCCATCATGGACTAATCGAAACGCAATCGTAGGATGACTCATTGCTAAACGATTTAATAAGTCTACAATATTAGATAGTTCCGTCTGTAAAGTTTTGACATATTTCAAACGAGCAGGCGTATTATAGAACAAATCTGCTACTGTTATACTTGTCCCTTTACGAAGAGAGTGCGGTTTATGTTCGATTACTTTTCCACCTTCTAGATAGACATAACTACCTTCTGATTCACCTGTAGAGGTTTCTAGGGTAAAGCGAGAAACCGATGCAATACTCGGCAGGGCCTCTCCACGAAAACCTAATGTTTTAATACGAAATAAATCATCTTGCGTTAAAATTTTACTCGTTGCATGACGTTTAAAGGCATTTAAGACATCATCTGATTCAATGCCTTCTCCATTATCAATGACTTGGATCGTTTTTAATCCGGCTTCTTCTAGATGAATATCAATCTGTGTGCTGCCAGCATCAATAGCATTTTCAACTAACTCTTTAACCACCGAAGCGGGACGTTCGACGACTTCTCCAGCAGCAATTTGATTCGCCAGTTGTTCTGAAAGCTCTTGAATTTTGCTCATGTCTTAACCTCCTATCCTTTTAATTGGCGTTGCCATTCATTAATCAACGTCATCGCTTCAATGGGTGTCATCGTTAATAAGTTAGCCTGTTTGACGGATTCTAAAACGGCTGTTTCTTCCGAACTTACGTCATCAAATAACGATAATTGACCGACTTCTACGCTTGATTCAGCAATAGCCGGCTCTTCTTCAGCTATAAAAGGTGCTGAGGTCTCACTACCTTCAAGCTGGTCTAAAATGACACTAGCTCGTGCTAATAATTGATCCGGTAAACCTGCTAATTTTGCCACATGGATACCATAGCTTTTATCGGCTGGTCCTGCCATCATTTTATGTAAAAAGACGACATCTCCATCTTTTTCCACTGCACCAACGTGAATATTCTCAAGACCTGGTAACGTTTGATCTAAGTCTGTTAATTCGTGGTAATGTGTAGAGAACAAGGTTTTCGCACCGACTTCTTGATGGATATATTCAACAATGGCTTCAGCCAATGCCATCCCGTCATAAGTAGCCGTTCCTCGACCAATTTCATCAAATAAGATGAGACTTTGTGGTGTGGCACGACGAAGAGCTTCATTAGCTTCCATCATTTCAACCATGAACGTACTTTGGCCAGAAATCAAATCATCTGAGGCGCCAATTCGGGTGAAAATTTGATCAAAAATTGGCATAATTGCTGATTCTGCCGGGACAAAACAACCCATTTGTGCCATAATCACCGTCAAAGCTAATTGACGCATATACGTGCTTTTACCTGACATATTAGGTCCGGTAATTAATAAAATCATGGTTTCTGATGACATTTCTACTGTATTAGGCACGTACGTTTGATGACCTAATACTTTTTCAACAACCGGATGACGGCCTTCAATTAAGCTTAGTTCTTTGCCATCTTCTATCATTGTTGGGCGCACATATTGATATTTTTCACTGACACTAGCAAAGCTTTGTAAGACATCAATCGCTGACACAGCTTTAGCGAGTGTTTGTAGTCGTTCAATTGACGCTTTGATGGCTTCACGTACTTGCAAGAATAGTTGATATTCGAGGCTCTGTGATTTCTCTTCAGCTTCTAAAATCAATCGTTCTTTTTCTTTTAATTCTGGCGTAATAAAGCGCTCGGCATTTGCTAATGTTTGTTTGCGATCATAGCGATTTTCTGGTACTAACTCTAATTGACTCTTTGTGACTTCAATATAATAACCAAACACACGGTTAAAGCCGATTTTTAATTTTTTGATGCCTGTTTCTTCACGTTCACGTGCTTCTAATTCGGCAATCCAACGCTTCCCATTGGTCATCGCATCACGGTAGACATCTAGTTGTTCATCAAAACCTGGCTTGATGATATTCCCTTCTGTAATGGCAAGTGGCGCATCTTCATCAATTGCTTGCTCTATTAATGTTACGACATCTTGCACAGGATCCAACTTATCTAACAGTTCTACCCATTCACCTTGGTTAATTCCTTCTAATAACTCTCTAATAGCAGGTATTTGTTGTAATGAGACTTTCAGTTGTAACAAATCACGACCATTAACTGATCCATAAGCCACACGCCCAGCTAAGCGTTCCAAGTCATAAACGTTTTTTAAAGCTTCTTGTAAGTCTAATCGTTCAAAATAAGCATTTAAAAGTGAGGCTACCATATTTTGACGCGCTTCAATTTGGCTTGCTTGAATTAACGGACGGTCTAGCCATTGTTTTAATAAACGGCCACCCATTGCTGTTTTTGTTTCATCTAATAACCACAGTAACGTGCCTTGCTTTTTCCCTGATCGAATAGACTGACTTAATTCTAAATTAAATTTTGAATAATGATCTAACTTCAAGAAATGTGCTGGTTCATAACTTTGTGCTTGTTGTATATGGCCTAAGCTACGTTTTTGTGTATTACTTAAATAAGCCAATAATCGTTCAAGCACTTTGCGTTGTGTAGCATCATGGATATGTTCTGATAAGTAAGTGACTTCTGTGGTTACACTGCTTTCTAATTGACTAGAAAACAAGACGTTTAATCGTTGCGCTAATCGTTGTGTTAATGTCTCACTTATCTCACTCGTCAAGACGACTTCTTTTGTCTGTAGACTACTGCACTCGTTTAAGACGCTCTCTTCATTCTCAAGCGTGCTAGTTTTTAACTCACCTGTGCTCAAGTCGACGTATGCAAAACCATATCGATCAACGCTTGCATCGTAATAAAGAGCCGTTAAGTAGTTGTTCACTTTCGCATCTAAGCCTTTTGACTCCATTACCGTGCCTGGCGTAATCAAGCGAACCACTTCTCGCTTTACCATTCCTTTTGTTTCCTTAGGATCCTCTACTTGCTCACAAATAGCGACTTTATAGCCTTTTTCTATTAAGGTATCAATATAACCTTGCGCAGAATGATACGGAATCCCTGCCATTGGAATAGGGTTTTCAGCGTTTCTGTTACGGCTTGTTAATGTAATTTCTAAAATTTGTGAGGCATTGGTTGCATCCTCATAAAACATTTCGTAAAAATCTCCCAGACGGTAAAAAAGAAAGGCATCAGGATACTGTGCCTTGATACCTAAATATTGTTCCATCATTGGAGTTAACTTTGCTTGCTTGGACAAACGGATTCACTCCTTCTAATTCTCTTTATCTTGTAAGTTTAGCGCATTTTCAAACTTTAATGCTAATTGAATATTTACTTCTTTTTCCACTAAATTCGTGACATATTGTAATAAATCATTGGCTTCAATCAAACGTTGACGATACGTCACCACTAACGGATGCTCTTCAAATTCTTTCATCAATACATCCGCTTTTTTTATGGCTTCACGTTCTGCAATAGGTTTGCCATAATGTGCAAACTTTACTGCTTGTTTCTGTTCATGTTTAATGGCTTCGGCAATCTCTAATAACTTTGGATGATTCTTAGCCTGATCCTCAATTGCTTTATACGCTATAATGATTGGATTCTCAGCTAGCTCTGCTAATAAATCTTGCAACGCGGCTTCAACCGTTTGTTCCATTTGAAATTTATCTGCTTCACTCATGATTTATTCTCCATTATTATCCTCTAAACGGATGATCTTCATTGATTAATCCATTCGTAATTTTCGTTGCTTTTCCTGTTTTATCATTAATATCTATCACACAATATGACAGAATGCCTCGACCATGCTCAACTACTTCAAAACGATGAGGTAAGGCTGTCATAAATTTATTAATAACATTATCACGTTGCATCCCTAAAATTCCATCATATGGTCCCGTCATACCCACATCTGTTAAATACGCTGTCCCTTGTGGTAAAATTCGGGCATCTGAGGTCTGAACATGCGTATGAGTTCCCACAACTGCTGATACTTGGCCATCTAAAAACCAACCAATCGCTTGCTTTTCACTTGTTGTTTCCGCATGAAAATCAACAAAAATAAACGGTGTACGTTTACGTGCTTCAGCTACTAATTCTTCGATTTTTGCAAATGGGTCATCAATTGGTGTCATGAATGTACGTCCTTGTAAGTTAATCACGGCTAGTTCAATTGCATTAACCTTCACATAGACAATCCCTGTTCCTGGTGTACTAGCTTCAGGAAAATTCGCTGGACGAACCATTTTAGGCGCACGGTCGATAAATTCAAAGATTTCTCGATTATCCCATGTATGATTGCCTAACGTTACAACGTCAGCGCCATCTTGTAACAGTTTTTTATAAATTTTCTCAGTAATACCACGACCACCGGCAGCATTTTCGCCGTTCACAATCGTTACCTGAGGTTTTTCTTTTTGTTTTAGTTTTGGGAGATATTCTGTAATTAAGTCTCTTCCTAAAGAACCCACTACATCTCCGACAAATAATATGCGCATTTACGCTTCCTCTTCTCTTTTTATCATCATGTCTTATTTTATCAATAAATCGCCTTAATTAAAAGTAACGTATTTTTTAATGCTACTTATTTTACAAAAAAACAGACTCCTTGAATAAGGAATCTGTTTGAATTCTAACTATTAGGCAACTGTTACGGTTGCTACTTCTTCTTGAGCAGCTACTGCATGCTCGTTAACGGTTGAAACAGCACTTACTTTGTCCATGTTAGTTACGACTACTACAATCGTTGACGTCGTGTTAGTTTCGGCCAATTTAGCTAGATCCATGTTAGCTAATTTAGTTGCCGGTGTAACGGCTTGTCCTTCTGTTACAAATACCTCAAACGGTTCGCCTTTTAATTCTACCGTGTCGATTCCCATATGAACTAAAATTTCTAAACCTTCTTCAGTTTCAATCGTAATTGCATGCTTTGTTGGAAAAACACTCACGACTTTCCCTACTACTGGTGCGAATACTTCTTCCGTTTCAGGTTTTACGGCATAACCATCACCTAACATTTTAGATGAAAAGACACCATCGCCTACTGCTTCCAGTGGAATAGCTGTTCCTTTAGCGACTGCGTGAAATGATACTGTTGTTTCTTTTTTATTTTTTTTGAATAATCCAAACATGATGTTGCCTCCTAATATTTTTTATTCTTTATGATCAGATGATTGTACCTGATTTTTTAAACGTTCAATATGTAACGTTAGATAACCAATTTCCTCGCTAGGAATGTTGAGATGATAATAATGATTGATAGACGATGTCACATCTAAAGCGATTTGATAACTTGCTTCATACTTCGTTTTAACGATATCTAGAACATCTTGATCCATACTATGTAACTTTCCTTGATAGACACGTTCAATCGCGTAACGTAAATGCAAGACCAAACGAGAATAATCTAGACTGTTAGACATTTTTGAAAAATCAATCGCCAAACGCTCACCAATTAGTTCCACCATTTCGGAAACGATGGTCACTTCCCGTAAGCTTTTAGATGGATTGGTTTTACCGTTAATGGCACTATGAAAATGAATCGCAATATACGCGGCTTCATCTAAAGGGAAATCTAAAGAAAAATGTTTCTTCAAACGAGCCACTGCCCACTGTGCTATTCTGAATTCATCCGGATACATGATCTGAATTTCATTCAATAATTTATTTTGCATAATGATGCCTGATTTCATTCTTTCTACCGCAAAAGCAATATGATCGGCTAAGACTAAGTGAATATGTTCGTTCATGTTAAGGTTCAACGCTTTTTCTGCTTCTGCGATAATTTCTTCTGAAATAATAAAAAATTCCGGATGAATATGTTCTAATAGTTGCATCATCTTATTTTTACTTTCATCCGTCACATATACACGTTCCACTTCTTCTGGACGAATCACATCATGACGCTTTCGGGAAAACCCAATCCCTTTACCTGTCACAATCTTATCTTGTCCCTCATCACATACAAGTACAGCATTTTGATTGAATACTTTTAATACTTTCATAAACGTCTCCTTAACTATAAAAAAATAGACACAGAAATAAGAGCTTGTGTTTCTTTTCAAGTTCTTAGTTCCATGCCTAGTATTATCCAGTCACATGTCTAGTATTTAACTAAATTATAAAGGTTTCTGTTCAAAAATCAAGAGATTTTTCATTACTGATTAATCGTTCTCACTAAATGAACTTCCTTACAAAAACCACGAAACGCATTATACACACGTTTAGCACGTGAATAATTTTGACACAAACCAAAAACAGTGGGACCACTACCACTCATTAATGCCGCATCTGCTCCGTATTTAAGCATCTTGTCTTTAATTTCTCTTACCACTGGACGACGCATCATTGTCGCACGTTCCATTGAATTGCCCATCAAACTAATCATTTTATCGTAATCTTGTTCAATGATACTTGCTTTTAAACCTTGAATATCTGGATGTTCAATTCCTCGCATATCAAAATCCGCAAAAATCTTGCGAGTAGAGACACTAAACTGGGGCTTTACAATCACAACCCAACATTGTGGCATCGCTGGAATTGGCTGTACAATTTCACCACGACCAGCTACAAAGGCAGTTGTCCCATGAACACAATACGGGACGTCCGTTCCAACCTGAAAACCAATCGCGCTCATTTCTTCTGTAGTCAAACCGAGATTCCATAACTTGTTAACCCCTCTTAGAACAGCAGCCGCATCACTACTACCCCCGCCAAGTCCAGCAGCTACAGGAATCGTCTTTTTAATTTCAACAGACAGACCTTGTTTAATACCGAATTGCTCTTTTACTAGCGACACTGCTTGATACACATTATTCTTCTCATCCACGGGTAAAAAAGTCGCATTTGTTCGTACGATAATCTGGTCCTTTGGCAATTCATTGATTATTAACTTATCTGCTAAATCGACACTTGCCATAATCATTTCTAGGTCATGATAGCCATCTTCACGCTTACGAAGAACATCTAAGCCTAGATTGATTTTAGCTGGCGCTTTTTCAATGATTTCCATAGCTATCAATCCTTACTAAATTTTATTAAGTTCATGATAACATATTTTAATAGTTGAGAAACTAAAAAAGAGCTTCAAACCAGCACGCTTATAAAAAAATAAACAAAGTGATGACAAAATCATCACTTTGTTTGTGGATTTGGTATTAGCTAGAAGAGACTTGTAGATATTCTGTAGCTTTCAAACAAAAGTTAAAAGCATCCTCAAGCACTTTTCTCAATCCGGCTTTCGGAGGCTACTTTTTTCGACAATATGTTGTGACTCTCAAAAATTGTTGTACCATTTTCGTCGTCCCACGCATATTGCTCAAAAGTAAACCGCCCCCTCAAGCACTTTTCTCAATCCGGCTTTCGGAGGCTACTTTTTTCGACAATATGTTGTGACTCTCAAAAATTGTTGTACCATTTTCGTCGTCCCACGCATATTGCTCAAAAGTAAACCGCTCCTCAAGCACTTTCTAGTTCCGATGCATCTTAAATTCTAAGAATAATTCATTATAAATACTTAGATAATCTAAGCCTAAATCTTCGTAAACTTCTAAATTATTAATGACTTCATCACTTGGATAAAATTGTTCATCGCTAGTGATTTCTTCAGGCATTAAGGCTAAAGCTTTTTTATTTGGTGTAGCA
Source organism: Vagococcus xieshaowenii (assembly GCF_004792515.1). Lineage (NCBI taxonomy): Bacteria > Bacillati > Bacillota > Bacilli > Lactobacillales > Enterococcaceae > Vagococcus > Vagococcus xieshaowenii. The sequence continues at coordinate 1,777,817 of NZ_CP038865.1, forward strand.
TAACCAATATATTCAGCATTTTGTGCCGCATTTTCTGGCTCCAACATGAAATTAATAAAGTCATACGCACCATCAATATTTTTAGCGGTTTTAGGGATTACAATGTTATCAAACCATAGATTAGACCCTTCATTTGGGATCACATAGTGTAAATGTTCATTGCTATCAACCATTTCAGAGGCTTCTCCTGAAAATGTTACCGCAACTGTTGCTTCTTCATTAATCATATACATTTTGATTTCATCAGCAACAATCGCCTTGACACTTCCAGTTAATCGACTTAATTTTTCTGATGCTTGTTTTAATTCCTTATCGTCTGTACTGTTCAATGAGTGACCGTCACTATTCAAGGCTAAGCCCATCACTTCACGAGCCCCATCAATTAACATCAAACTATTATGAACTTCTGGCTTCCACAAGTCATCCCAATGCTGAATATCTTCTTCATTGAATTGTTTATCATTATAAATAATTCCTAGCGTACCCCAGAAATAAGGAATCGAGTATTGATTCCCTGGATCAAAATCTAAATTTAAGAAACGTGGATCGATTTCATCAATCCCTTTGATTTTAGAATAATCTAGAGGATGTAACATCTCTTCTTTCATCATTTTCTGAATCATGTATTCACTTGGAATCGTTAAGTCATAAGACGTTCCACCTTGTTTAATTTTGGTAAACATCGCTTCATTTGAGTCAAATGTTTCATAACTTACTTTATAACCTGTTTCTTGCTCGAATTTCTTAATTAAATCAGGGTCAATGTAGTCTCCCCAGTTATAAATCGTTAAGGTATTGCTACCCGTATGACCTTGTGAGGTACGCATATGACGACCTGTAAAGAAGAGTACTGCAATAATGGCAATAATGCCGATTAAAAGAACTTTTAATTTTTTCATAGTAAGTCAGCCACCTCTTTTTGTTTCTTACCATTCAGACGTTGTTTTTTCGTTGTATTCTCTTGGCTGATGAAATAGTAGCCGGCTACTAACAACATAGAGAATAAGAATAATAACGTACTTAGCGCATTGATTTCTAAACTAATCCCTTGACGCGCACGTGAATAGATTTCAACTGCTAACGTTGAAAAACCGTTACCTGTAACGAAAAAAGTTACCGCAAAATCATCTAATGAATACGTAAAAGCCATGAAATAACCGGCAATAATACCCGGTGTGATGAATGGCACAATCACTTTACGAATAATTTGCCAATTAGTTGCACCCAAGTCTTTGGCGGCATCGACTAATGACGGATTCATTTCTTTTAATTTCGGTAAAACCATTAACACCACAATAGGAATACTAAACGCAACATGGGATAACATAACCGAAAGAAAATTCAAACTAATGCCTAGCATAGTAAAGAAGATTAAAAAACTTGCCCCAATAATAACGTCAGGCGACACCATCAAAATATTGTTTAAACTTAGTAACAAGTTACGACGCTCTACTTTTTTAGTGTAGTAGATCATCATCGCACCAAACGTACCGATTACGGTTGCAATTAACGCAGATAGGAACGCTAATAAGAACGTGTCCGCTACAATTAATAATAAGCGTTTATCTTCGAATAACGCTTGATAATGTTCCCACGTAAAACCTGTAAAACCGTTCATATCACCACCGGCATTAAACGAGTAAAACGTTAAGTAAAAAATAGGTAAATACAAAATCACAAAAACTAAAAGTAAATATAAGTTAGACCACTTGAATGATTTTTTCATTACTTCACTTTCACTCCTTTACGTTTTTTCTCACCGGTTGCCGTCATAATAAGTAGCATCGCAACGATTAATACCACGCCAATCGTCGATCCCATTCCCCAGTTTTGTGTCACCATGAAGTGTTCTTCAATAGCTGTCCCTAGCGTAATCACACGATTACCACCAATCAAACGCGTCAACATGAATAAACTTAACGATGGGATGAATACCGCTTGAACACCACTACGGACTCCGTTCATTGATAGTGGGAAAATTACACGACGAAACGTTTGCCAACTATTAGCTCCTAAGTCACGACTTGCGCTAATTAATGATGGATTCAATTCTTCCAAGGCATTAAAAATAGGGATTACCATAAACGGTATTTCAATATAAGCCGCTACCATGATAAAACTTAAATCAGTAAATAAAATTTGTTGACGTCCAATGCCCATAAAAGATAAAAAGTTGTTCACACTGCCATTAATACTAAAAATCCCAATAAACGCATAAGCTTTCAACAATAAATTAATCCATGTTGGTAAAATAATTAACATAAGCCATAGCTGTTTATGTTTTGTCTTGCTTAATAAATAAGCCGTTGGATAGCTAATAAGTAGTACAACTAGCGTGATTAGACCTGCGTAGATTAACGAATTCAACGTCATACGAAGACTCGTACTCGAGGTGAAATAGTTCTTATAGTTAGCTAGTGTAAAACCGCCACTACTATCTATAAATGAATAATAAACAATCAACAGTACCGGTGCGACAACAAATAATAATAGCCATAATACATAAGGAATAGAATAAACACGTTTTGTATTGGTCACTGTTAGTCCTCCTCTTGCTCGTCATAACTTTCTAGACGGGCATCGAATTCTTCTTCTGTTTCACCAAAACGCATCACGTGAATGTCTTCTGGCTCAAAGTATAACCCGACTTCTTCACCTTCTGTTGCTTTACGCGTTGAATGTACTACCCACTCATTCCCATCCTCGTCATAACAAACAATTTCATAATGAACGCCACGGAATAGTTGCGTATCAACTTTAACTTTTAATTTACCTTTTTCAGTCGTCGTGATAAAAATATCTTCAGGACGTAACACTACTTCTACTGGCTCATTTTTGCGCATCCCGCTATCGGCACATTCGAATTCTTTGCCGACAAATTCTACTAAGTTGTCCTCTTTCATAATTGCTTCAACAATATTACTTTCACCGATAAAGTCCGCCACATAACGGTTAATCGGTTCATCATAAATATCAACAGGTGAGCCACTTTGAACGATTTCCCCTTTATTCATAACAAAAATCTCATCACTCATCGCTAACGCTTCTTCTTGATCATGAGTAACAAAAATAAAGGTGATGCCTAAACGTTTTTGTAATTCACGTAATTCATATTGCATGTCTGTACGTAATTTTAAATCTAGTGCTGATAACGGCTCATCTAATAATAGCACTTCTGGTTCATTGGCTAACGCTCGAGCAATAGCCACACGTTGGCGTTGTCCGCCAGACATTTCACTGATTTCACGATTCTCAAAACCAGTCAATTGAACCATTTTTAATACTTCTGTGACTTTTGCTTCAATCTCTTTTTTCGGCATTTTCTTCAAGCTCAAGCCAAACGCGATATTGTCAAATACATTCAAATGTGGAAATAATGCATAATCCTGAAAAACAGTATTTACTTTACGTTTATTAGCTGGAATATCGTTGACACGCTTGCCTTCTAAACGGATATCTCCTGTATCTGCTTCAATAAACCCTGCAATCAAGCGTAAAATGGTCGTTTTACCACAACCAGATGGGCCTAATAGCGTATAAAATTTCCCTTGCTCAATATCAAAACTCACATCTTTTAAAACGACTTGCCCATCATATTCTTTACGGACATTATGAAAAGTAATAATGTTATTTGACACGTTTTCCAACCTCTTTTCTTATAAATAGGAATCTGTCGCAACTAATAGTAAGCGGCTCGTTCCTTGATAATTATTTTTAATTTGGTGCGTTTCTGTTGCTTGATAATAAATGGTTTCACCTTCACGTGCATAATAACGACGTAGCCCAATTTCAATACATACCTCGCCTTCCATTACATAAGCAAAGGTATCTGAAAGCGATGGATCAAATGCTTTATACTCCCCATGCTCTGACAATGTTAAAAAAATCGGCTCCATATCATTTTCATTCGATTCTGGTACTAACCATTCAATCTGATATTTTTTGTCTTCATCAACAAATGATGTGCGATCTTCTTCTTTATAAACAACCGTTTGTTCCCCTTGTTCTTCATTAAAGAACGTTTGTGGGGTTGATCCTAATACTTCTAATAGCGTAAAAAAAGTTTCCATAGAAGGCGAACTTAGATCGCGTTCTAGTTGACTAATATAGCCTTTCGTCAAATCGGTTCGTTCCCCTAGCTCCTCTTGGGTTAAACCTTTTTGAACACGAAGATTTTTTATTTTTTGGCCAATCTCCATGATAACTCCTCCATTTCCTCCAAAAGTTAAGTGATACTAAACTTCAACTGACAAAAGTTTGCTAAAACTAAACTTCGTGTTTACAATAAGATGATTATACAAGGGTATTGACTATTTTTCAATCGAAAAAACATTCTGGACTCGCTTTTTTTATTTTTTTTTCATATACTAAACATACTAAGAATAGAAACGAGGACAGATCATGATATATACTTGTTTGGAGTATCAAAAGGACGAGCTTTCCGGAAAAATAACACCTGTCTTATCAGAAAAAGATGTAACCGTTTTAAAAGACGGCGAGGTACAAATCAACGTGCATTATTCTAGCGTTAATTTTAAAGATGCTTTAGCCTCTGATCATGCGAAGAATGGTGTGGTTGCTCATTATCCATTAGTGGGTGGTATTGATTTAAGTGGGGAAGTAACCCTCTCAAAGGACGAACGATTTAATGTTGGCGATAAAGTAGTTGTAACAGGTTATGGCTTAGGTGTCTCTCATCCAGGTGGCTACAGCGAAATCGCTCAAGTGCCTGGGGATTGGGTGACCAAATTACCAGATGCGCTTACAACAAAAGAAGCCATGATATATGGGACAGCCGGACTCACAGCGGCTCTTTCAGTTGATGCATTACTAAACAACGGGCTAACTAATAAATCCGATGCACGCATTCTTGTCACCGGAGCAACAGGTGGCGTTGGCAGCACGAGTATTGCCATTCTCCACAAATTGGGCTATCACAATATCACTGCACTCTCTCGCAAAAAAGGAGCCCAAGACGATTATTTAACGCGCATCGGTGCCTCTAAAATAATCACTATCGAAGACCTAACACCTGAAAAAGTCCGTCCTCTAATGAAACAACAATTCGACTTTATTTTGGATGCAGTAGGTGGTGAACAACTAGGTATTCTACTTCCCCAACTTGCATATGGTGGCTGTATCACAGTATGTGGTAACGCGGGTGGTATTAAACTAAACACAACCGTGCTGCCTTTCATTCTGCGTGGCATCTCGATGATAGGTATTGATTCAGTGAATATACCCGCTGAGCATCGTGAACAATTGTGGCATCGCTTATCAAACCAGATGAAGCCTCCTCACTTAAACGAACTAATTAAAGCGACTGTTTCACTATCAGAACTTCCTCAAACATTCCAACAATTATTAGTTGGCACAATAGTAGGTCGTTATTTAGTTAAACTAAAGGATTAATTTAATACCAAAAGACGCTTACATAAGCGTCTTTTTAATTTTTACTCAAGAAATTATCACTCACATTGTTCTGTCGTTCAAATAATGTTATTATTTAGAAACAAAAAGGAGGGCTATATGTCAATTTATCAAAAGTTTATTGAAAACATTAAATTAAGACGTTTCGTCATTTTATTTAGCATAATTTTGTTGCTCTATATTACCCGCTCGTTTATTAGTTACATCTTATTCACATTTATTTTCACGTATTTATTTTTATCTATGAAAAAAATCATTACAAAACGAGTACCTATTCCACCGAAAATCGTGATCTCTGTTTTGTATAGTTTAGTCGTCTTTTTTCTTTATATTGCATTGACTAAATATGTGCCTATTATTATTAATCAGTCTGTTCATTTAATTGAAACGATCAGTGATTTCTATGCAAACGATCAGACCATTAAACATAATAATGTGACCGCTTGGATAATGAACTACTTGAACGAACATAATATTTTTGAGCAGCTTCAAAAAAGCACCTTCGTTATTTTTGATTATTTAACAAGTGTTGGACATTTTACGTTTAAGTTTGTCATGTCATTTGTATTAAGTTTTTTCTATTGTATCGAAGAAGAACGTATGAAAAATTTCTCAAAAAACTTTCTAACTAGCGATTTGGGTTGGTTATTTGAAGATATCTTATATTTTGCCAAGAAATTTATTGGGACTTTTGGTGTGGTGATTGAAGCACAGCTATTTATCGCCATATGCAACACCGTTCTAATGATTATCCCAATGATGCTATTAGGATACGGACAAATTCCTAGTTTGATTTTAATGATTTTCTTGATGAGTTTAGTCCCTGTTGCAGGTGCCATCATTTCAACGATCCCCTTAAGTTTTATTGCGTATTATCAAGGGGGCGTCGACTATGTCTTCTATATGATTTTAATGATTATTATTATTCATTTATTTGAATCTTATTTTCTAAACCCTAAATTCATGTCAAACAGAACACATTTACCTACATTTTATACTTTTGTTATTTTAGTTATTAGTGAACAAGTCTTTGGTATTTGGGGACTGATTGTCGGAATTCCTATTTTCGTATTCTTTTTAGATATTATTAACGTTACTAGGTCTAGTATAAAAAAAGAGACTTAACACCTTAAAATGACAAATTATTAATTAATAAAAACAACCAATTGCCATATTAGATGGCAATTGGTTGTTTTTTAATATACATTATATATATGGTATGATTAATATAATAAGGAGGCTCGGAAATTATGAAACACTTATTGCAAGAACGTATAAATAAGATGCTTATGATGATTTATGAAAATGATGTTATCCCCCTCAAAGATATTATGATGAAATTTAATATCTCCGACAGAACCGTAAGAAATGATATTAAAGAGTTAAATGAGTATTTAAGTCCTTATGGAGCAAAAATTATCCTATTAAGAAAAAAAGGCTATACCATTGAATCAAAACAATCTTTAGATACTCTTTATCACGATATTAGTCAATATGAACAACTCAATTTATCTATTGACTCATTAGAGAATCGTGTTTTTTTAGTTATCACTTATTTGTTGAGCAAAAAAACATATGCGTCAGCTAATGAACTATGTCGTGTCGTGTACGTAAGTCCATCTACTATGACAAGTTATTTACGTTCGATTAAAGAAAGCATCCAACCGTTTAAATTAAAACTTATTTCTAAAAATAATGCTGGGTATAAAATATCTGGATCTGAGAAAAATATTAGACGTTACATAATTGAACGCTTAATTAATAAAAATGACCCCAACTATATGACCACGTTTTCCGCCTTTGAAGTCAAACTTCTTGAACACGTTGATTTAGAAATGCTTTATACAACTAGCTTAACGTTTTTCCCACCTGAAACTTATCCATTTAGTGACTATTCAAGAAAAAATTTTATTATTCAACTGGCTATTATGATGAATCGATTAATTCAGGGTCATTTTCTTAGCACTTCACCTGAAGAAAAAATTCTCACAAATTTTAGCAATCATTCCCTAACTCACTTTCTTAATGAACTAGAAGAACAGTACCAAATTACCATTGGAAAAGATGATCGTCACTGGCTACTTTCTAAATTATTACCAGAATTGATGACCGTAAAGGACCATCATTCTGATAGTACACCATTTTCCGTCTTAGTAACTGAATTTCTTAAAACGATTAAAAAACAGTCGCAATTAAATTTCACATCTGATAAGTTATTAATTAATGATTTAAACAATCACTTCTCTAGGTATTTACCTATTAAATCTAACAACCTGAACAAACCGAATCCACTATTACCTTTTATTAAAAAAAGATACGCTTACGCCTATAAAATTTGTACAGACGCAGTTAAAGGTCTTTCTTCATTTGATAGATTTAAGTTGAATGAACATGATATTGGTTACTTAGCTCTTCATATCACTACTGCACTTGAACGTCGAAGAAAAGTATCGCCACCTAAAATCAACATTATAATTCTTTGTAGCCAAGGCTTTTCTACTAGTCGCTTAATTGAGACGAAAATAAAACAATACTTTTCAGATCGAATAGAAATCACCAATACGTTATCTTATGCCGAATTCAAATCTAGACCTCCCGATACTACCGACTTAATCGTCTCTACTGTCCCTATAAAATGTTCAAATATTCCTGTTTTTTATTTTGATTTGTTACATTTAAATAAAAGTCTAGCATTGTTAGAAGAGCAATTAAATAAACAAACCAAACAACAAGACGTATTGAATCATTTATTTCATCCGGCTGATTTTTTTTATGTCACAAAATATTTTTCAAAGGCAAAAAGCATCTATTATTTATTGGAAAACTACTTGTCTAATAAGTCCGAAGCCAAACGTATGGCACACATTATGATGGCTAGAGAAAATACTAATCCGACAAATATCAGCTCGTTCCTTGCTATCCCGCACATTATGGATGACACATTTGAAAAATCAAAGATTTTGACCTTAATAACAGACCAACCTATTAAATGGGATAGCCAAAATACTGTCAATGTGGTGTTTATGATGTTAATTTCCAATAAAGATTCCTCACTAATTCAAACATTTATGGAATGGATAAACAACCTATTAGCGAATCATTCCATGCAAGAACAACTTAGCTATTGCCAAACATTCGACGACTTTCTTGACGTCCTAAGAGAACATCAAGAAAAGGATCTGTGACAAACATTAGTCACAGATCCTTCGTTCTTGAAGCCAAACGCTTTTGTCATAATCTCTTTTTCATACTTTCTAGTTAAGTGTTGCTACTAGTTCATTGGCACGTCGTTTGCCGTTGGCACCTTGGCCTTCAATGCGTAATGAACGCCCGTCTCCTTCATAATTCAAGAAAACTTCTATATAGTCAATCGGCAATTCATCTCGTAAATTATTGCCCCACTCCATAATAACCACACCATCTTGTTCAAAGTATTCTTCTAAGCCAAAACTTTCACCCTCGCCTTGGCCTAAACGATAAACATCCATATGATAAAGTGGTAAACGTCCGTTGGTATATTCCCTCACGATAGTATACGTTGGACTTTTAATCATTTGAGTAATGCCAAGTCCTAATGCAATCCCTTTAGTTATCGTCGTTTTACCAGCACCTAATTCACCTGTTAAAACTAGTACGTCACCCGCTTGAAGTTGTTCACCGATTACCTGACCACCCCTCAACATCTCGTCTTCATTTTTTAAATACTTTTCCATAACCATTCCCTATCCTTATTTAAGATTCACCCTCATTGTACCTCAATACAAACCAAAAGGCACTTCTTCTTTTTAGTTAAATTTTAACTAGCATTAACTCTAATCACTCGTTAAAAGGAACTTCTATTAACCAAAAATGCCAACGATTTCACATCGTTGGCATTTTATTTATTCTTTGAGTGATTGAACGATTGCTTACTTAATTATTTATCCATTAAATATTGTGCAGCTGTAATAATCGCTAATTTGTAAACATCTTCTTCGTTACATCCACGAGATAAATCAGAAATAGGTTTGTTTAAGCCTTGTAAGATTGGTCCTACTGCTTCGAACCCACCGAAACGTTGCGCAATTTTGTAGCCAATGTTTCCTGATTGAATTTCAGGGAATACATAAACAGTTGCTTTACCAGCAACTTCTGATTCAGGTGCTTTTTGAGCACCTACAGATGGTACAAACGCAGCGTCGAATTGTAATTCGCCATCAATTTGGTATTGAGGTGCTAATTCTTGCGCGATTTTTGTTGCTTCAGCAACTTTGGTTACTTCTTCTGAAGCTGCTGAACCTTTAGTTGAGAAGCTTAACATGGCAACACGTGGTTCGATATCAAACATTTCAGCTGTACGAGCACTTTCAACTGCAATTTCACCTAATGCTTGTGCATCTGGGTTGATGTTAATTGCACAGTCAGAGAAGACATATTTTTCTTCTCCACGAATCATTAAAAATGCACCACTTGTACGGCTAACGCCTGGTTTTGTTTTGATGATTTGTAATGCTGGTCGTACTGTATCACCTGTAGAATGAATTGCGCCACTTACCATGCCGTCTGCGATACCCATGTGTACTAACATAGTACCAAAGTAGTTAGGATCTAATAATGTTGTGCGTGCTTGGTCTTCTGTTGCTTTACCGTTACGACGCTCAACAAATGATGCCACCATCTCTTCAAATTTGTAGTAAGACGTTGGGTCAATCACTGTTAATTTAGAAGCATCCCAACCATTTTCACTTGCTACTGTATTGATAGCTTCTGGTGAACCAACTAATACAGGTTCTACCACTTCATCATTTTTCAAACGAATAGCTGCCCCTAATACACGTACATCTGTTGCTTCTGGGAAAACGATTTTTACATCTTTACCTTTAACTTTTGCTGTTAGATTAATTAAAATATCCAATTGAATTTCCTCCATTCAGTATTATCTCTTTTTATAATACAACGTATTCAATAAAAAATACAGATTTTGATATGGAAATTTAGTCGTTTTAATAAGAATCCTCTATTTTTGCTCATTTTTTAATAAAACAGTTTCATTGCTAAAATATAACAGCTAGATTTCCCAATTAATTGGCGCTTGTCCCCATGATTTTAATTGGTTATTAATAGACGAATAAGGTTTTGATCCAAAGAAACCACGATAAGAAGATAATGGACTTGGGTGTGGTGCGGTCAAAATGACATGTTTATTTTTATTAATGAAACGTTTTTTAACTTGCGCTTGCTTACCCCATAGTACGAAAATGATAGGCTCTTCTCGCTCACCTAATTGTCTAATAACTGCATCAGTGAATCGTTCCCAACCTTTACCACTATGTGAATTAGCTTTTCCTGCTTCAACCGTTAACACTGTATTTAATAAAAAGACGCCTTGTTGTGCCCAGGAGGTTAAGTTACCATTCTCCCCTAACAATAAAAGGTCTAAATCATCTTCTAATTCTTTAACCATATTTCTTAATGAAGGTGGACGAGTGACACCTTCTTTCACAGAAAAACTCAGTCCATGGGCTTGATTTTCACCATGATATGGGTCTTGTCCCAAAATTACCACACGAACATCATTAAAAGGCGTTAAGTTAAACGCTGTAAATACTTCATCAATTGGCGGATATATGGTAGATGTATCATAAGCGTGTGTCACAAATTGCCATAACTCTTTAAAATAATCCTGGGATAATTCATCCTCTAAACGTTCTTGCCACTTTTTATCTAACGTAAGTTCCATTAAATCACGTCCTTTCGTTTACTCAAGCATACAAAATCATGCGTCATCTTGCAAATGTAGTAAAACACTAACCTTGATGATTTATTGTGCGTTTTTTCGTATGCCTATCTCTTTTATGGTAAAATAGAGGATAAGAAGACGTTTAGGAGGACATAATATGATTCAATTAATAGCATCAGATATGGATGGCACTCTTTTAGGCCAAAAAATGGAGGTTTCTGCCGAAAATGTTGCGGCAATTCGCTATGCTACAGAGCAAGGCGTCAAATTTGTCATTGCAACTGGTCGTAATTACGCAGAAGCTATCACGCCTTTAACCGAAGCAGGAATTGAATGCCCTATCATTTCAGCCAATGGCGCTCAAGCGTTTGACGAAACAGGGAATGAATTATTTACGATTGAAATTGCTAAAGAAACAGCTAAAGATATTATGAAGGCACTAAATCATGACCGTGTATACTATGAGATTTGTACACAAAATAGTGTGTACACCAATAACATGGCAAAACGTGTTGAAAACATGGCGATTCACGTCGCTCATCAAATTCCTCACTTAACATTCAAAATGGCACTTGCGATGGCTTCAGCACAGCTTCATGAGTTACCAGTAACACCGATTGATAGTTTTGATGAATTGATTGATAATCCTGAACATAAAATCTTGAAATTCATTGCCTTTTCACATGATGAAGCAAAAGTGTTAAGTCCTATTCGTGAAGCAATTGAAGCATTAGATGATGTCGTCGTTACGTCATCATATCCCAATAATATCGAAATTAATCACCAAAACGCGCAAAAAGGCATTGCGGTAAAACAATTAGCTGACCAATTGAATATCCCCTTAGAACAAGTTATGACAATTGGGGATAATTTCAATGACTTAAGTATGCTAGCTATTGCTGGTGTGAGTTTTGCTATGGGAAATGCTGAACAAGATGTCAAAGAAACAGCTAAATATATCACCGATTTAAATACTGAAAGCGGCGTAGGAAAAGCCATTAGACGAGCAATCGACGAAAATTTATAAGCTTGAGGTGAAAAAAATGGGACATTACTACATTCAAGAAAACATGCTAGCTACTAATACACCAACTGTTGTGAAAGATGAATCCGGCAAACAGTGTTACTTAATAGTTGGAAAATGGGGATCTAAGGGTGATGTCCTGTCTATTTTTACTATGAAAAATGAATTAATTGTCCATATTAAACAGGAATCTTTCGGTATGAGAGCTAATAATCATTTTTCAATCTACTTTGAACAAAAAAAAATAGCCACCTTGAAACATCTTTTGTCCTTTAAACGAGATTATTATTTTGTGACGCAATTATCTTGGTTAGTGACAGGAAACATTCCCAAGCACCAATACAAAATTTATCAATTTAATCAAACGATAATGAAAATGAATAAGACGTATCTTGCTCAGGGAAACTTTTATGAATTAGAGATTTCAAAAGATGAATTTGTGCCAATTTGTCTTGGTATTGCTTGCCTTTTAGACTACTGGCAACTTAATCGTTCAAAAGAACTACAACCCGTTCTAGCTAAAAACAAACTAGGATGGGCTTACAAGTTGAATCTCTTCAAAGATTAAATCTATTTATTCTTAAAAAAAGAAAATTTATGTTAAAATGAGAACATTATCAATACTATTTCACTAGGAGGTTCGCATGGCAATTCACTCCATATGGGAAAAATTTCCAGAACTACAACAAGAATTATTACAAACTCAAAAAATTATGAATCAAGAAGTGACGATTCGAAATAAGGAAATCTCTCGTGCCTTGCAATCTTTCTTTGCCAATGGTGGAAAGCTTTTAAGACCAGCCTTTTTCTTACTCTTCAGTAAATTCGGCGAAGTACCTTCTGAAAAGCGTAAATTTCAATATGCAGCTGCGATTGAAATTTTGCACGCCGCAACGTTAGTTCACGATGATATAATTGACGACGCACCTGTCCGTCGTAATATGGAAACTATCCAATCTTTATACGGCAAGGATGTCGCTGTTTATACGGGGGACTTTTTATTTACTGTCTATTTCCAATTGGTGACACAAGCAACACGCGATTACAAAACACTTGATTTCAACGCAAAAAATATGCGTCATATTCTAATTGGGGAATTAGATCAAATGCATTTACGACATAACCCCGATATTACAGTGAAAGAATATCTCCGCCATGTCAAAGGTAAAACCGCTCAATTATTCCAATTGAGTTGTGCAGAAGGCGCTCGTTTTGCTGGATGCTCAAAAATGACGCAATTACGTGCATATCGTATTGGCCATGATATTGGAATGGCGTTTCAAATTTTAGATGATATTTTAGACTTCACGGCTGATGAATCAGTCCTACAAAAGCCCGTCCTTGAAGATATTCAAAACGGGAATTATACGCTCCCACTTATCTTAGCGATGAGAAATAATCGCGAAGCGTTTGACTGCCTTCGCACAAAAGACGTATTATCTGAAGAAGATGTCAAAAGTGTTTTAGCCAACATCAAAACCTATAACGGGATTAGTCAAGCACAACAAATGGCCAAACGTTATACGGATAGTGCGTTAAAAGAAATCAACAAACTACCAAATATCCCTGCTAAATCTATCTTAATAGAAATGACGCAACAGTTACTTCAACGAGATTATTAATAGGTGCTATTTTAAGTTCAACTAGTTCATGGACTGCGACCGAAACGGGAACAGTCCTTTTGTTTTATAAATTTTTTACACAACGGAGGCTTCTTTTATGAAAAAATATATCTCACTACTCTTACAAATTCTCTTGTTAGTTGGTCTGTTTATTGTCTATTCTCTACCTAGTGCCTTTATTATGCTAGGCTACGAAAAAATTGGCGTAATAGCTATTTTCTTAGTATTAATCGCATTTATTGGGTTTTATTTATCTAAGACTAACACCACCACTTTTCCAAAGTTACTCCAAAAAAAACACTTGTATTATATCCTAGGTGGTTATCTGGCCATTTATTTATCAAATATCATTATTTCACCTTTTATGAAAACTGATACTACCAGTAACAATGAAGCTATTTATGATTTAGCGACTCAAATCAATCCAGTAACCTTATTCTTTTTATTATGCGTACTAGCACCAATTGGAGAGGAACTCCTTTTCCGTTTTGGTATCATCCGATTATTTGGAGATATTACGCAACCTAATGATAAAATCAAAGTATGGATAGGTTTAATTATTAGTTCAATCGTTTTTTGTATTCCTCATTCACCTGACTCAATACCAGCCTTTTTTGCCTATACAATTATGGGATTCTTTCTTGGTCTTGTTTATGTGAAGTCTAAACGTATTGAAGTTTCGATGGGTCTGCATTTTATAAATAATTTTTTGGCCTATCTAGTCATCGTCTTTGCATCACATCTACTTTAAAAAAATCAAATAATGACCAAACGTTACGCCCTATTTATGGTAAAATAAAATAGAACTTAGTTTTGCTTTTGGTTGTTTCTTGGGATCGAAAAAACTAAAGTAAAAGCGACAAAAAAACTCTCGAATTAAATTCGAGAGTTTTTTTGTTTGATAATTACGCCTCATCAAGCGTTAACAAGTAGTTAAAATGCTCATTTGTTTCTTTTAAAACTTGTGGGCTACCATCCATCTTAATAGCGCCATCTTCCATGAAAATCACACGATCTGCATGTTGAATAGAAGCCAAATGATGGGTAATCCAAAAGACTGTTTTTCCTTTTAAAACATCAAAAACGGTTTCTAATAAAGCGCGTTCGGTAATCGGATCAAGTCCAATGGTTGGTTCATCAATAATAACCACCGGCACATTTTGAAGTAAGATGCGCGCTAAAGCAATCCGTTGACGTTCACCACCAGAAAAACGTTTGCCCCCTTCTTCTACAAAGGTATGGACACCGTTAGATAACTCATCTACTACTGGACCTAAGCCTGCTTGATAAATAGCCTGAATAACTGCTTCATCACTAGCTGAAGTATTCCCCATACGAACATTATTAAAAATCGTTGTATCAAAAATATGTGGCGACTGATTTAAGACACCCACTACTTTAGACATATCATCACCCATTTGCGTGACAGGTATGCCATCAATTAAAATCTCGCCACTAGTCGTTAAAAGATCCCCTCTCAATAGTTTTGACAAGGTCGTCTTCCCTGTTCCACTTTTACCCAAAACCGCTAAAACCTCACCAGAAGGCACTTCTAAATCAAAGGCATTAGCGACTAATTTTTTGCTGTCTGGATAATGGAACGTGACATCTTGAAATGATAAATCACCTTGTTCTGGTAATTTATCTAATAAATGTGTTTCCTTTAGAGCTTCTTCATCAGGATTTGGTAACTGATGTAGACGTTGCGCAGAATCTTCGTATAGTGGCATCTCCGTTACACCATTTGCAATTGGATTAAATGCATCCATTAACGGAAACGCCGCTAAAACAAACGCGCCTACCCAGTTTAGTTTATCTGGTGCAAAATAAGTACCT
This sequence comes from Vagococcus xieshaowenii, assembly GCF_004792515.1. NCBI lineage: Bacteria > Bacillati > Bacillota > Bacilli > Lactobacillales > Enterococcaceae > Vagococcus > Vagococcus xieshaowenii. The sequence goes on from NZ_CP038865.1 coordinate 1,793,448, forward strand.
GCCCAAATGAACAACCCAATAATTAACACACCATACACTAATTGAATCAATAAATTACGCAGACGTGTATGTTTATTCAAGGCGGCTTCTTCTTCACGAACACTGGCTTCACTTTGATTATAATGTTCTAAAAATTCTGCTTGTCGACCACTATATTGCCAATCTCCAACACCTAAAACAGAATCCGTTAATTCCGTATACAACTCATGACGTTTTGCTTTTCGGCGATAGATTCTCGCTTGGTTCACCGCTACAGAAACTAACGGAATTAAAATCGTAATTACCCCAAACATCAATGCGGCAAACAAGGCAAATGGAATAGAAAACCATCCTAATGCGATAATCACTAACACATACATTGCTAAGCCAATTAGCGTTGGAAAAATAGTTCTTAAATAAAGATTTTGAATATGCTCAATATCTTCGGCTAAAATCCCCATAATGTCACCTGTCTGATAACTTTGCTTTGATTTAGCAGCACGTGTTTCAAGGGCATTATATAAACGTAAACGAATATCAGAAGTCATCTTTAAGACCCAGTTATGACTGCCTAAACGTTCAGCGTAACGGAACGTTGGACGGCTAATACCAAATAAACGTGTTAACACAGAGGCTACATATACTTTCATGATATTCTCAGGCTTCGCTGGCAACGTGGCATTGAATACTCCAATAGCTGCTGAACGACTAATCAAGAAACCTGATGTAAACATCAAGGCACTCGCAGAGAAGAAGGTTAAAAGACCTAGGAATAAAACGAGTGCTAATAATTTTTTATACTTCTTAAAGTATGGACGAATCCATGTATCTTCTTTTGATAGAAGTAAACGTTTTGGTGTATTCTTAGACATGTTCGCCACCTCCTGTCACTTCATTGACGAATTGTTTGTAGGCACCATTTTTGGCGATTAATTCCTCATACGTTCCACTTTCAACAATTTGTCCTTTATCCATGACTAAAATATAATCCATCTCGCGCATCCAATGTAATCGATGAGTCGCAAAGAAAACTAGTTTATTATCAAACATCGGTAAAATGGTTTCTTTTAATTCCGCCTCAGTTTCTATATCTAAGTGAGCAGTTGGCTCATCAAACAATAGAATGTGACGATTTTTGTCTAGAAAAGCACGCGCTAAGGCAACACGTTGCATCTGGCCGCCACTCAATACTTGCGCACCTTCACCAATAATTGTATTTAAACCATCCGGTAATTCTTCCACAACTTCCTTAAGTCCTGCTTGTTGTATCGCCAGTTCCACCTCTATTTGACTAGCTTCCGGTACGTAAAACTTAATATTGTCAGCTAAACTTGCATGGAAGATATACGGGTCTTGTGGAATATAGAATAGTTGACGTTGCCATGATACTTCACGGAAACCTTTCATCTTATGACCATTGACCATCAGCTGCTCATAGCTAGCTGGTTGAAGGAAGCCACCTAAAAGTTTAATCAACGTTGATTTTCCAGAACCAGATAAACCAACTACTCCGATTTTACCATGTCCCTTCCATTCAAAATTGATGTTCGCTAACGTATTTTTTTCCATCGTACTTGAATACTTCACATTGACATTCTTTAACATTAGCGTTGAAGATTCTTGCCAATCTGTTAAAGCTAACTCATCCGTAATCCCTTCTTCTTCTTCGTTTAAAATCCCAAAAATTTGCTTCAATGTATTCCCACCATCTAATGTTGCATGGTAGTCATTCGCAAAATCACGGACTGGCAGGAAGAAATCAGGGGCTAAAATTAACGTCGCTAACGCTGGTAAAAGAACAATGTGCTGTTCAATTAAATCAATCCCTAATAATAAAGCAATCAAGGCAATCGATAAGGTTGAAAAGAAATCAAGCGCAAAGGTTGAAAGAATCGCAATTTTCAACGTACTCATTGTAGCCTTACGATAATCTTCACTCACTTTAAATACATTCTTCGCATAACGTTTTCCTAATCCTAATAGATTCAATGTCTCTAATCCACGTAATGTATCTAAATAATGATTACTCAAACGTTGGAAACCTTCGTACTGTTTGTCCGCCTTATTTCTCGCTGCATAGCCTAATACAATCATAAAGATAATAATTACAGGAAAAACTAGCATTAAAATAATCGCCGAACGTTTATTTTGGAAAAAGACAAATAACGCAATAATCCATGGAATGATCATCATGTTAGTAATTTTAGGTAAAATAATTGTCAAATAATTTTCGATTTGACTAATCCCTTCAATCGCCATTGTGACCATATTTCCAGACCCCTCACGTTGGACAAAATTAGGCCCAAGTGAAAAAACTTTTTTCATTAATTGTTGACGAACTTTTCTTGATTGCTCATACGCATAGCGGTCTAAGACCTTATCTTTAATAAAATTGATCAATTGACGTGCCATAAAACAACCAAAGAAAATACCAATATTAACGAATTGTTCGCGGACAGGTTGTCCTGACCACACATTGGTGATACTTTTCGATAAAAAATACGCCTGGCCGATAATTAAAAGAGCTTGCAGTATACTATACGCTGCAAGCCCTACGAACACAGGTCGAATCTTTTCAAATTTGAAAATATTCTTATCTATCATTCGTTTTTTACCCTCTAACTTTTTTAATAATGTTCATTACCTTCGCCAACTTTTAAACGTTTGCGGAAGATATAATATGACCATGAAAGATATGCTAACACAAACGGTAAGATACATACTGTGACAATAGTCATTGTTTTTAATGTATATAACGTGCTAGCTGCTTCACTAATTTTCATGCTATTAGCTGCCACATCACCAATCATTACAAATGGGAAAATCCCATTGAAGATTAAGACCACGATACCAGCTAAAACAGCACCTGTTGAAATAAATGATAATTTTTCTTTGCCTTTTAAGCTACCATAGTATGCAGCTACTGCTGCGGCTACCATAACGGCTAAAATAGCAATCGTTGAAACTGGACGACGTTCGATGAAATCTGTGTTTGTATAAACCAAAATCGCAAAGACAACTAACCCAGCAAATAATAATGGGTATAATTTTTGAGATAATCGTTCTGCACGAACACGTAAGTCGCCTTCAACTTTAAGACGGATATAGTTCAAACCATGAATGAAACAAATTAAAGTAACCGCGATACCACCAACGATTGACATTAAATTAACATAATCACCAAATTTAGCAAAAATATTAAAGTTTTCATCAATTGGCATACCTTGAATCATACTTGTAAAAATCATACCGAATAAGAAGGGTACGATTAAGCTTCCAACAAATAACATCCATTGCCAGAAGTTTTTCTCTCTTTTAGTTTCAGAATGTGCAGCGAATTCAAATGATACCCCACGCACGATTAAACCAACTAAAATTAAGAATAGCGGAATATAATAACCACTAAATAATGTCGCATACCAATGTGGGAACGAAGCAAACATCGCACCACCAGCCGTAATTAACCAAACTTCATTGGAATCCCAAACAGGTCCAATTGTTTGAACAACTGTATCACGTTCCTCTTCATCTTTAGCTAACAAACGCGTTGCTAGACCTACACCAAAGTCAAATCCTTCTAAGAAGAAGAATCCTACAAATAAAACACCAATCAATACAAACCAGATAAAGTGTAACGGTTCTAAACCTGCTATCATCTTAGAATTCCTCCTTTTTCAAAGGATCAATATGATTATTTGCTGCATCTGGATCTACATAGTAAGGACCTTTTTTGTTTTCACGTAAGATCATTTTGACTAAAACAGTTCCCATTAAAGCAAATAATAAGAAATAAACAATGTTTGTAAACAGTAATTGATTAGCTGTTACGTTTGGTGACACACTGTCAGCAATCGTAAAGATACCATATACTGTCCATGGGAAACGACCTAATTCAGTAATTAACCAACCTGATGTATTCGCAATAAATGGTGCAAATGCCATTAAGCTAGTTCCAAATAACGCCCATCCCATGTTCATGATTTTGTCGTTTCGTAAGAAGAATAATACTAGTAAACCAACGATGGCCATCACTGAACCAAATCCAGCCATGAAGCGGAAGCTCCAGAATAATGTTTTAACTGGTACATAAAAACTTGCAATATCGTGCTTACCTTTGTATTTTTCTACTAACTCTTTATCAAGAGTGTTCATTCCTTTATAGGTTGTGTTACCATCATCACCCATTAATAAACTCATTAGTTTTGGTACTTTTAATTCAAAGCCTGCATTTTTATTTTCTGTATCTGGGAAAGCAACAGCTGTCCAAGAACCATCTTCTAAATCATCATACATCGCTTCCATTGCAGCAAATTTCATTGGTTGGTCTGTCGCAAGAGCGATCATTTGTTGATGTCCAACCATCATAGTAGCTGCTGCAAAAATTGTGCCTAAAATAGCCCCTAATTTTAATGACTTACGGTTAAATTCAATGTTTCTCTTCTTACGTAAGTTCATCGCTGCAATTCCGACAATCACAAATGCACCTGTTGTAAATGCACCTAAGATAACGTGTGGGAATTCTAACCATAATTGTGGGTTTTGTAATAACCCTAAGAAACTATCCATTTCAGCACGGTTTGTTTCGGGATTAATTTTGAATGCCACTGGATGTTGCATAAATGAATTAGCCGCCAAAATCCATAACGCTGAAAGTGCTGAACCAATTGCTACTAACCACATGAAAATCGCATGTGTTCTTGGTTTTACTTTATCCCAAGTAAACGCCCATAATCCGATAAAAGTAGATTCCAAGAAGAACGCTAATAATGCTTCCACAGCAAGTGGTGCACCAAATATATCTCCCATAAATCTTGAGTATTCAGACCAGTTCATTCCGAATTGGAACTCTTGGATAATACCCGTAACAACACCAACCGCAAAACTTAGTAGGAAAATTTTTCCCCAGAATTTGGTCATGTCTTTGTAAATCTCATCTTTTTTGATAACATATAATGTTTCCATGATAGCAACAGCCAGTCCTAGACCGATTGATAATGGCACAAATAAAAAGTGGAAAACAGTGGTCATTCCGAACTGGATTCTTGCTAATGTTAAAATATCCATCAAAACAAATACCTCCTTAAAAATATTTAATTATTTAACTTGAAAGTACATTGCGATGAAAACTTCACCACAATGTCCTTCAATTTGTTAACGCATGGTCACGAATTCTTCTGCTCCTGTAGGATGAATCGCTACAGTATTGTCAAAATCCGCTTTTGTTGCCCCCATCTTAATAGCAACCGCAAAGCCTTGTAACATTTCGTCGACCCCAACACCAATTCCGTGTAAGCCGACAATTTTTTCTTCTGGTCCGACACAAATCAATTTCATCGTCGATTTAATCTTACGGTCTTGTAATGCATACAGCATCGGATTAAATTGGCTACGATATACCTTGACTTGCTCTTGACCGAATTGTTCAAGGGCGTCTTCTTCTGATAGTCCGATTGTCGCAATCGGTGGATGGGTAAAAATAACTGTTGGAACATTATCATAGTCCAAATACAAATCTGTTTGACCGTTGAATAAACGTTCCGACAAACGACGACCCGCTGCAATAGCGACTGGTGTTAGCTCAATCTTACCAATCACATCTCCAATGGCATAAATACCTGATTGTGACGTATTTTGGTATTGATCAACGTGAATATAACCACGTTCATCTAACTTAACACCCGCTTTTTCTAAGCCCAGCATCTCAATATTAGGCTGACGACCAATTGCCCAAATTAAGCGATCAATCTCAAGTGTTTCTTTTTGAGTCGATAGTACAAGAGAACCTGTTGCTGTTTTTTCTATTTGTTGGATATGGCTTTCAGGATGTAAATGAATGCCCTCTTCTTCATAAATTGATAAAAGCTCGGTCACAATATCTGAATCAAAACTTCTAAGTGGTTGAGCATAACGATAGAACAAATGTGTCTCAACGCCTAAGCCATTTAACACACCTGCTAATTCTAATGCGATATAGCCCGCACCAACAATTGCGACTTTTTCAGGCAATGTGTCCCAAGCAAAGAAACTATCTGAATCGTCTCCATATTCCGCACCAGGAAGCTCTGGAAAAATAGATTTCCCACCTGTTGCTACTAAAATATGTGTCCCTTCATACATTTGACCATTCACTTCTACCACATGTTCTGAAACAAATTGCGCATAACCTGTAACAACTTCAACCCCATTACTAGCTAAACCTTGTGCATATAAACCATTCAAACGTTTAATATACGCATCACGATTAGCGACTAATGTTGGAAAATCAAAAGTTGTTTGTACATCAAAGCCATATCCTTGGCTATCAAGTCTCATGTTTTCACGCATAACACTTGCTTGCCACATGACTTTTTTCGGCACACAACCTACGTTGACACATGTACCTCCCAAGCGATTGCCTTCAATTAATAATACGTTGGCACCATGCATTGCTGCACGATTTGCTGAAGCAATACCACCACTTCCGCCACCAATGACGATATAATCATAGTTATTCAAACACAATCCCCCCATCCTATCATCTCTACATTATACAAAGAATTTCCGCATTTGGGAAACAAATCGTATTGAAAACGGTCTATTAATGAGGGATTTCTAATTTAGAATAATTATAAATTAGAATTAATGATTATTTATTTCTTTTTACGCATCATATCGCCAACTTTTACCGGTTGAGCCACAGGAATCGTTAGTAGTTCCATTGGATTTGGCGCACGATCAATCGCAACACCTTCTTCATTCCACATCTCATCAATTGTTTGTTCAAAATGATGGAATCCTGGTCCATAAAATTCTACTTCATCACCCACGCTAAAGACATTACGTTGGCGAACGGTTGCCATTTTTGTTTTTTCATCGTAAGCCATCACTTCTCCGATAAAACTATAAGCCGGTATCTTACGACGTTCCCCAAATAATTGCTCATCTTCTCCAGGCGTCTTGTAGTAGAAACCTGTTGCTAACTCGCGTTGGGCTACTTTCCATAATTCATCGACCCATTCTTGTTTGCAAACATAATTATCCGGATCTTCCATGTAACTATTAACCGCTGCCTTATAAACATTTGCGACCGTTGACACATAATGAATAGATTTCATACGTCCTTCGATTTTAAAACTATCAACACCATTTTGAATTAATTCAGGAATATGTTCAATCATTGACATATCTACCGCACTCATTGAAAATGGCTCTTCTGATTTGGTACGCGCAACTAGTGATCGTTTTTGATTAGCAAATGGCATCTCATACAAGTCATATTTCCAACGACAAGACTGACAACAACCACCACGGTTCGCATCACGCTTAGACATATGATTAGATAATGTACAACGACCTGAATAAGAAATACACATTGCGCCATGAATAAACGCTTCAATTTCTACATCGGTATTTTCACGAATCGTTTTCACTTCTTCCATTGATACTTCACGCGCCAATACCACTCGTTCCAAGCCTTCTTCTTTCCAAAACTCTAGTGTTTCAAAGTTAGTTGCTGAAGCTTGCGTAGATAAATGGATCGGCAGGCCTGGTGCTTCAGTCGCACAAATTTCAATTAACGCGGGATCTGATACGATAACCGCACTAATTCCCACATCACGTAATTCACGGAAAAACTCGCCTGCTCCTTCTTCATCGTGTTCGTGCGTCACCATATTCGCCGCCACATATACTTTTGCACCATGTTCTTTAGCAAACGCCACACCTTCTTGCATTTCTTCATAGCTAAAATTTCCTGCTCGACTACGTAACCCATACGCATTCCCGCCAATATAGACCGCATCTGCGCCATAATGAATTGCTACTTTTAATTTTTCTAATGTTCCTGCAGGTGCCAACACTTCAGGACGCTTCAATTCTTTTTTTGTTGTCATTTTTTATTTCACCTCTTCAGGACTCATCAAGAAGAAGCCATTGTCTAAATCACGCTCTTCAGGATGTAGTGCCTTCACCTTTTCATTTAGTTCAAACCCTTTTTCAACTGTCCACTCGCCTTTAACCAACAAGTCTCTAGCTTCTACAAATAACTTCACGATAGCTACAAATGTTTCTCCTGGTGTATAAATGCCTTCTAATTTCCACTCACAAAAATCTATCGCTGCTAATGCATCTAATTGTGCCATTAAGTTCACATCGTTGTTTGCAAAAATATGCGTGCCATGTTCGTCTTCATAAATAGAATAGTGCGTACCACCTTTACGAGGTTCTGACAAATACAAATGACTTTCCTTTGACTTATCTTGTTCAGGTGTTTCTACAAAATTCAAATAATTCTCGACTAATGGTCGCTTAGATTGATGAATGCATGACGCTCCGTAAACTAAAATTTCACCAAAGCCCATAAGTTTATCTTTCATTTCACATAATTCTAAATAAGGAACTTCACGTGCGACAATCGAGCCAATCGCACCACGCTTCGCCCAAAAGTTCATTTGACGCGCACTCGTAACCATCGTATGACCATCATAAATATAAGGGATTTCGTAGCCGTCACGACGTAAAACATGAATCACACCCGTATCCCCGACTGTGATCGCATCAACCTTAATATCTGATAAAAAATTCAAATAATCCTTAATACCCAACATTTTTTCAGGATGCATAATAGCATTTACTGCAATGACCGCACGTTTACCATATTCATGTGCCAACTCAACTAAATACCGTTGCTCTTCCAAAGAAAAATCATGTGGTAAACGTAATCCGTACGTTCCACCACCAAAATATAACGTATCAACGTCAGCTTCCAACAATCGCTTAGCCTGTTCCAATGATTCAACTGTTGCTGTTAAATGGATTTTCATAATAACACTCCTTTGTTTACAATCATGATAATATTATCACATAAGAAACAATAAATATAGTTGCTTTTTTCACATACAAAAAAACGCCACAAGTTTTACTTATGGCGTTTCCTGTTATAATACAGTTAATCTTTGTGAAGTAAGATTATTTTGTTTTAACTTTCTCTTTTAATGCTTCTTTATCTTTAACCGAAATAGTGATTTCACCTTTACTTGCACCAACGGTTACCTTATCTCCCATCGCAATCTTACCTGCTAAGAGTTCTTCACTCAAGCGGTCTTCAACCTTTGTTTGTAAGGCACGTTTTAATGGTCGCGCACCGTACTCTGGGTCAAACCCTGCTTCACCAACCAAATCTAAAGCTGTTGCAGTAAATTTCAATTGAATAGTTTGTTCTGATAATCGTGTCACAAGTGATTGTGACATAATTTTCACAATCTGTCTTAATTCTTTTTTGTTTAACGAACGGAAGACAATCGTTTCATCTATACGGTTAATAAATTCTGGTCGGAAAGCTTTTTTCAACTCTTCCATCATACGTCCTGACATGGCTTGATGGTCTTTACTTAAATCTGCCGCATTGAATCCAACTGATTTTTCTTCTTTCAAGGCTGTTGCACCAATATTGGACGTCATAATAATAATCGTATTACGGAAATCGACTTTACGACCTTTCGTATCTGTTAAGTGACCGTCATCTAACACTTGTAGTAAGACATTAAATATATCCGGATGTGCTTTTTCTACTTCGTCAAATAAAATTACTGAATAAGGTTTTTGACGGATTTTTTCTGTTAATTGACCACCTTCATCATATCCCACATAGCCAGGAGGTGAACCAATCAAACGACTTGTTGAATGTTTCTCCATAAATTCTGACATATCGACACGAATTAAAGCATCTTCTGTTCCAAACATAGCATCTGCCAAGGCTTTTGCTAATTCCGTCTTACCTACACCTGTTGGTCCTAAGAACATGAACGAACCAATTGGACGTTTTGGATCTTTCAAACCACTACGCGCACGTCGAATAGCCTTTGATACAGCAACTACTGCTTCATCTTGTCCTACAACACGTTTGTGTAATTCTTGTTCAAGACCTAATAAACGTTCGCTTTCTTTTTTCTCTAGCTGTTGTAACGGAATACCTGTCCATTGAGAAATAACTTCCTCAATATCTAGCGCTGAAACTGATTTTTGATACTGATTTACCTTATTAGCTTGTTCTTCTTGTAGTTTAGCGATTTTTTCTTCTTGACGCTTTTCTTGTTTGCGAAGTTTAGAAGCTTCTTCAAAATTTTGCTCTAAAATAGCGCCGTCTTTAGCTTCACGAATACTCGCTAATTTATTGATAGCTTTAACAAGTGGTGTAACTTTGGCCGTAGTATTTAAGCGGACTTTTGCAGCACTTTCGTCGATTAAATCAATCGCTTTATCAGGTAACTGACGACCACTAATATAGCGGACCGATAAATTAACCGCTTCTTCTAACGCTTCGTCTGTAATAGCGACTTGATGATGTTCTTCATACTTAGAACGAATTCCTTTTAATATTTCTAAGGCTTCTTCAGGCGTTGGCTCATCTACTTGGATTTTTGCAAAACGTCGTTCAAAAGCTGAATCTTTTTCGATATATTTTTGATATTCTTCTAGAGTAGTTGCCCCAATTGTTTGAATTTCACCACGTGCTAAGGCTGGTTTTAAAATATTAGAGGCATCAATAGCACCTTCTGCTCCACCCGCACCAATTAACGTATGTAATTCATCGATAAATAAAATCACATTGCCATCAGCATAAATTTCTGTCACCAATTGCTTCATACGTTCTTCAAATTCACCACGGTATTTTGTTCCTGCCACTACCGCGCCCATATCAAGCATCATCAAACGTTTCATTTGCATATCTTCAGGTACTTCACCATTAATAATCTTTTGGGCAAGTCCTTCAGCAATAGCTGTTTTACCTACACCGGGTTCCCCTACCAAAACAGGGTTATTTTTCGTACGTCGACTTAAAATTTGGATTAGTCGCTTCACTTCTTTTTCACGACCTAAGACAGGGTCAAGCATCCCTTCTCTTGCTAGTGCGGTTAAATCACGCGCTAATGCGTCCAATGTTGGCGTTTTAGAATCTAGAGTTTGCTCGCTCATACCACCTGATCGTTTTCCTTTTAATCCTTTACTTTCCATTGCACCAATCTTTTTTAAAACTGTTTGGCGTGTTTTGGCTAAATCCATGCCAAAATTACGCAATATACGTGAGGCTAATATCTCTTCATCACGTAAAATCCCTAATAAGATGTGCTCTGTCCCCACTTTAGGCGAACGCAATCTTACCGCTTCATCTTGCGCAAAGGTTATAATTTGGCTTGTTCTTGGAGAGTATGGTAAATAATCCACAACTTTTCCATATCGACTTGTATTAAAGCCTGTTAATGAGTCAATTTCTCTTTTTACATCTTCTACTTGAATGTCATAACTTCTTAATATCGAGCCTGCAACGCCTTCTTGTTCGATTACTAAACCTAGTAATAAATGTTCTGAACCTACGGATTGATGGCGGAAACGTTTGGCTTCTTCTTGCGCAATCACTAATACTCGGCGCGCTTTTTCTGTCAATTCTAGCATACTATTACCCCTTTTCTTCATAACGTAAGCGATCAATGACGGCTTTGATTATATTACTTCTAATATAGTCTTCCTGTTCATTGTGCTTGCCGATAACTTCATAACTGATGATTGATAACAATAATTGTGTTTCACTTTTCGTTAATAAGTTTTGCTGAAAAAGTTGTTCAATCACAGCGTTTGCTTCACTATAAGTTAATCTTTCTTCAATTAAATCACTTATATAGCACAAATAGTCTTCATTATGCCCTAATTGTACCCTTTGTATTCGAATATAGCCACCGCCACCACGCTTACTTTCAACCATATAACCTTGTGCCAATGTAAAACGCGTTTTAATGACATAATTAATCTGTGAAGGAACACAACTAAACTGTGAAGCCATCTCAACTCGACGAATTTCTACAACTTCTTCTTCTTGCAAAATTGTTTTTAAATACGCTTCGATCAAATCTGACATATTCTGATTATTCATTTCTCTCACCAACTTTTGACTATATTTGACCTTAAATATATTATACAGATTTTGAAAGCAGGAATAAAGGAAAAGGGGTTTATAGCTTCACAAAATATAAAACAACACGAGAAAAATAGTTATTACATACAAAGATTTGATACAATAACTATATCACTCTATGAAGGACGTAATTATTATGAAAAAACAAATCAATGTGGTCGGCGCTATTTTAATGAACGATGGTAAAATACTCTGTGCTCAGCGTAGCGAAAATATGTCGCTTAGCCTAATGTGGGAATTCCCAGGAGGTAAGATTGAAGAAGGTGAAACGCCGCAAATGGCGTTAAAAAGAGAACTAAACGAAGAATTATTAATCAATGTAGAGGTATCTCCAGATATCTTCGAAACAACGACTTACGAATATGATTTTGGTATTGTTACATTAACAACATTTATTTGTCAGTTAATTAACGGAACGCCTCAATTGACAGAGCACGCGGCGATTAAGTGGTTGAAACGCAATGAATTAGAAACGTTAAACTGGGCCCCAGCTGATATTCCCGCGGTAAAAAAATTAGCTCTTGATTAATCACTTTTAAAGGATGTGTTATATGGAAATTTTAGAACGCTCGCTAAAAAAGGCTTTTATCGACAAGACAATTCCCGGATCTTCCTATGATCCTGAAGTCATTATTAATCAACCGGTTAATCATACTTTTCTATTAAATACACTACAAAATGAATTAAACCATTGCGAAGATTTCTTTTTCTCCATTGCTTTTATAACAAAAGATGGATTAGATGCTATTAAAGCACAGTTAGCGGATTTAAATAATCAGGGACGACACGGGCGACTATTGACGTCCACTTACCTATCGTTTAACCAACCGAAAGTTTTTGAAGATTTACTAAATATTCCTAACTTAGAGGTTAGACTTTCAGATAAAAAAGGGTTTCATGCCAAAGGTTATTTGTTTGATAAGGGAACTTCTCATTCATTAATTATCGGCAGTTCTAACTTAACGTTAAGTGCCCTAAAGTTAAACTATGAATGGAATGTTAAGTTAACGTCCTATGAACATGGAGAAATTATCCACCAAATAAAGCATCATATGGAAGCAGAATGGCAAGCAGCCACACTATTATCACCACAATGGATTGATGCTTACGCTGCTAACTATGTACGGCCTATCTTTGAACCAAACGAGTTCGTAGAAACTATCACTGAACATCAAACGACTTACATCGCACCTAATAACATGCAACGACAGGCCCTTGAAAATTTACAACAACTACGCCAAGAAGGTCATCATAAAGGCTTAATTATTTCGGCAACAGGAACTGGTAAAACATTCTTAGCTGCTTTTGATGTCCTTCATTACAAACCGAAAAAAATGCTTTTTATCGTCCATAGAGAACAAATTCTTCATAAAGCAAAAGAATCTTTCCAGCGAATTATTGGTGGACCAGATGACGACTATGGTATCTTTTCAGGTAACTTACGAGAAACAAACGCCACCTATCTCTTTGCAACGATTCAAGCCATTTCAAAACCTGAGAACCAACAACTTTTTTCTGAAGATTACTTTGATTATATTTTAATTGATGAAGTTCATAGAGCAGGCGCTCAGTCATATTTAACTACCTTAGACTACTTTAAACCTAACTTCTTATTAGGTATGACAGCTACACCAGAACGAACTGACCATGTAAATATTTTTGAATTATTTGATTACAATATTGCTTATGAAATTCGCCTGCAAGATGCTTTAGAAGAAAACATGCTCTGCCCTTTCCATTACTTTGGTGTAACCGATTATGAAAAAGATGGCCTAACAATACATGAGAGTGTTGACTTCAACTATTTAATTGCCGATGAACGGGTCGATTTTTTATTAGAAAAAATCAAGTATTATGGCTGTAGCAATAACCAACCAAAAGGACTTATCTTCTGTTCTTCTGTTAAAGAATCCGAAGAATTAGCCGTATTATTTAATAAACGAAATATTCCTTCAGCCTATCTATCAGGACAACACTCTATAAGCGAACGAGAACGTGTGATAGCTGAATTAGAACAGGGCGACTTACACTATATTTTTACCGTTGATATTTTTAATGAGGGCATTGATATCCCTATGATTAACCAGGTCATCATGCTTAGAAACACCCTATCAAACATTATCTTTATCCAACAATTAGGACGTGGTCTTCGAAAATATCCCGATAAAGATTATGTAACAATCATCGATTTTATCGGTAATTACCAAAATAATTATTTAATTCCGATGGCCTTGTCGGGTGATACGTCATTAAATAAAAACAATTTAAGAAAAGACACTTATGATACCCACTATATTTCAGGTTTATCTGTGATAAACTTCGAACACATTGCGAAAGAACGAATTTTTGAATCGATTGATAAAGTAAAAATCGATAGCCTAGCTATGTTACGCCAACCCTATCAAACACTAAAAAAACGACTAAATCGGATTCCAACTTTATGGGATTTTCATCAACATAACCTCGTCGATCCCATCGTTATCGCAACAAAAGAAAAAAATTATTACCAATTCTTAAAGAAAATGAAAGAAGACATTCCTAGACTTTCTGCTCTAGAAGAAACTTACTTAAATTTTGTCTCTGATGAATTACTATTAGGCTTGCGATTAAATGAACTAATTGTCATCCAAGATATCCTGAAACATCAAACAATGAGTTACACAACCGAAGAACTGATAGAACTTTTTAAAACTAATGAGCTTAATCATGATATAAACACAATAAACGCTACTTTAAATACTTTATCACTCAATTTTTATACAGGTGGTGACAAAAAACGATTTGAGCCGGCTGCTATTATTGATTTGAACGCTCAAGTAACACCCACTTTTAAGCAAGTGATGAACAATCCTTATTTTCTCGCACACTTGAACGATCTTCTTAAAGTAGCCATTGTCAATTATCAGACACGGATTACCACTATTCCTTTTACGTTGTACCAAAAATATCGTCGACGTGATACTTTACGATTATTAAATTGGGATAAACAAATGGTAAACCAAAACATCGGTGGATATGTCTATAATGAGACTGATTTTATTATTTTTGTCACACTTGAAAAAGGTGATGACTTCCGAGGCTCGCTCGTTGCTTATGAAGATGGCTTCGTTGATAACCAAACAGTCCAGTGGTTTACGAAAGCCCCTCGTACGATAAATAGTCCTGAAGTCCGTTATTTAAAAGAACATGGACAAACATCTAATATCCACTTCTTTATCAAAAAAGCCGATGACCATGGTTCTGACTTCTACTATCTAGGAAAAGTTAAGCCAGATGTTAACTCAATCGAACAAGTCACCCGGGCCACATCAGAAGGCGAAACAAAATCATTAGTGAAAATGTTGTTACACTTAGAAGAACCTGTTGAACTATCGTTATTTGATTTTTTGACGAAATAATTTAAGAAAAACCCGCTAAGAAAATATTCTCTTAGCGGGTTTTCTCTATATTAGTCTATAAATTTTAGTTACCTATAATCATCCATTATTTTCCCAAACAACTTCTCCATTGATTATGGTTTTTTGTGCATTAAACAAATAAAATAACTCACGTTCAACACCTAAACTATCCTGTAAGGTAATACTATGTTTGTCTATTGAAAAAATAGTTATATCTGCTTTGTTACCTGGTAATAAACTGCCTTTATTTTTCATATTAAAAACTTTACTAGGTATGCTAGTGACCGTTTTAAGCAGAGAGTTCAATGGAATATTATAAGAATATAACTTAGATAAAGTAATCATTAACGAATAAACGGGGCCATCGACATTTCTCACATGTAAATCAGTACTTGTACTGAAATCATACTGTCCATACTTCTGAATAAAACGACCAAATACCTCAAAGCCAAAACTTGCACTACCGTGCCCTACATCAAATAATACGCCTCTATCGATTGCAGACTTTGCCTCAGCTATCAAGTCGCCCTCTTTAGTCAAAATAGTATTATCTTTTTTTCCATGAAAGGCATGTGTCACAATATCTCCTGAACGTAGCAATGGGAATACATCAGGTAAATAGGGTGGTGGATTACCAATATGTACCATAATAGGCAATTCTAGGGAACTTGCAATTTTTATCGCTTCAACTAATGGTGCCACACCATTATCTCCCACAACAGAAGCACTTAACCGGACTTTAATTCCAATAATTTTATTAGGATATTGTGCTATCGTCTCTTCTATTTCCTCTCTATCCGATAAATCATTCATATCCCTCAATTCATGTAAATTAGCCACTAAGCCCTTTTTGGCAATATTGATTAACGCATGAACATTCGTCTGACTAGTTTCAATTACTTTATTAAACTCATAAAAATCACTGCTTCCTGTACTACCCGCATCAATAACATCGGTTACTCCCATCCTAATTCCTATATCATCTGCATTAATCCCATTCAACGCCATATGTTCGAAGACATGAACATGACTATCTATAAACCCTGAAGACACATAATGACCCTGAGCATCTATTATGTTATCAACTATTTCGTCACTCTCTAATTCACTGACAATATAACCATCTCTAATAAGAATTTCAGAACCCTGAATTCCCTCTTCTACAATCTCTGCATTAATTATTTTAGAAATCACTTGTATCCCTCCTATTGCTTCAATCAAAAATAAAGCTGACATATTGAGCGATGTCAGCTTTATTTTCTATTTATTATTTATTAATGATTGAGTCATTTCATACAACTTCTTCACATCTTCAGGACGTGTATCACCTGTCTCAGAATCAATGATTGAACTGTAAATATGCGGAATAAATTTTTCAACACCCGCATCTAACGCGATTTGTAGAATTTCTTCATAGTTTTCTAAATCAATTCCACCAGTTGGTTCTAAAGCAAAATCATTATCTGCGCAAGCTTTTGCAACTACTTTATACTCCTCAATATGTGCTAAACCTTTCATTGGGAAATATTTAATCGATGAGCCACCCATATCTTTTAATAAAGCAATAGCCGTTTCAACAGGCACTTCCAAAGCTGGCATACCTGAAGATAATGGGCCTGTTGCAATATTAACATAGCCCACTTTCCCAGTTGGCGATACTAAACCATTAATAAACGTCTCTTCTTGCTTCAAAACAGCTCTTGAACCACCCACACCAGTAAATACTTGGTTAACATGTTGTGGCTGTAATACTTCTGATAAACGAGTAACCATTTGACTTTGATTAGGATCACCAGCGCCTAACCCAACTGATAACGCATTGTCTGTTGCTTCTTGATAACGTTTCATATCCTCAATAGCTGCCTGATCTGTTGCATAATTTTTTGATAACACGCCTAATACAACATGTCCATCTGCTGCTTCATAACATTCTTTTGCATTCTCTACAGAATTAGCTAAAACATTTAAACACACTCTATCTTGGTAAAATTTTGGTTGTTTGTTCATTATTTATTCTCCTCAATTATATGATTAAATTTCTTAACAATCTCATCCATTTCATCTTTATTTACTGAGCGAATATCAAATTCAATAATACCGTTATTGGCTTGATACTCTCGTGTATAAACTGATGGAGAGCCTTTTTTTAACGCTGCAATCATGTCAAAGGCTGAGAATTCAAGATTATTCAAGTCCACTTTAGCACGATAAATATCTCGACCTGCACCATCTTGAACAATTGT
The DNA here is from genome assembly GCF_004792515.1 of Vagococcus xieshaowenii. Lineage (NCBI taxonomy): Bacteria > Bacillati > Bacillota > Bacilli > Lactobacillales > Enterococcaceae > Vagococcus > Vagococcus xieshaowenii. The sequence goes on from NZ_CP038865.1 coordinate 1,811,015, forward strand.
AGCGACTACATCATCTATAGCATTTAATTGTTCAATGAACGGTTCTAAACGTTCAATCATCGATTGACCACTTTCTGAACCATACGTCAAATATTCTTCAATGGCTCTTGTTAAGCCTAAAATATTTTCTTTTCCGATTTTCATTGAGCGGCCTAACCCTTTACTTTGAAGTTGAATCCAGCCAATATAGGGGTCTTTTCCTATCACCAACCCTGAACTTGGTCCTTCAATAGCTTTTCCTCCACTATAAATAGCCAAATCAACACCTTGTTGATAGTACTTGACTAAATCTTCTTCTGCTGCAGCATCTAGAACTAAAGGTAGCTGATGCTTTTTGGCAATTGACACCATTTCTTCAATACTCAGCATACTTTTTTGGACTGTATGATGACTTTTTACGTAAAATAACGCAGCCGTTTTTTCATTAATTAACATCTCCACTTGTTCTGGATGACATTCATTAGCATATCCGGCTTCTACAACGACGCCACCACCTTGTTGAATCATTAATTCAACGCTCGTACCGTAGTTAACGTTATGACCTTTTGGTAAAATGATTTCTCTTTTAGTAAACTTATCAGAATATGGATGCATCAGATGGTAATGATCCCCTTCTCCAATCAAGGCGGCAATACTTTGCGCTATCCCTGCACTGGCGGATGAAACAATCGTAGCATTTTCCGTACCTAACTTCTCTGCAATATAAGCGCCTGTTTTTTCTATTAAATCTGACATTTCAAAAAATGACTGCCCACCTATTTTTTGATCCAACACTACGCCGTCACTTACTTTAGAAACACCTAATATTGTCATTTTGCCACTTGCATTAATGACACGATTTAAATTATATTTTTCAAAAACGTCCATCGAAACTCCTCCTATAAATCAAATAATTCTCCTGCTACAACCGTTTTATTAGGAATTATTTGATGTCTAACTATTGCTTCATTACCATTTGAATCTACGATAATTTTTTCCTCTTCTATCATGTCAAATACAGTCAGATCTGCGTCCATTCCTTTTTCTAAGCGTCCTTTATTAGATAAATTGAAAATTTCAGCAGGATGACTTGTCACCATTTTAATAACTTCTTCAAATGGTATGCCAATAGACAATGCTTTTTCTAGTGTAGTGGCTAAATCATACACCGGACCATTTTCCCTGTTACGATGATAAATATCTGTGCTAATTGTCTTACAAATCAAACCATTCTCAATGGCTTGTTTACCAACATTAAAATTAAAACTGTCTGTCCCATGACCAATATCAAATAAAACACCTCGATTATATGCTTCCCAAACATATGGTTTTATTTCATTTGATGCATTCAAGATACCGTTTAATTTACCGTTATAGCAGTGCGTTACGATATCTCCTTTTTCCAATAGGTTTAATATATCTTCTAATTCTGGTGGTGCAGAGCCAATATGTACCATCAATGTAATATCATTCGCTGCTTTTTGTAATGACTTGGCCATTTTTAGTGGAATAATATCATTAGAACCTACTACTGTCTTACTCATACGTGCTTTTATCCCTATAATAAAATCAGGAAGTTCTTTAATTCTTTCCAAATTCACTGATTCATCTATTTTACTTAAATCAGCTAATTCATCTTGTGTTACAATACCATCTTTAGAAATATTCATTAAAGCATAGATATTAGTCTTTGATTTTTTTGATAATTCATAAAATTCTTTGATATTATTTTCACCTGTAGAACCTGCGTCAATAACTGTAGTAACACCTTTTTTATAGCCTATTTCATCTGGAAAATCATAATATAACGTCATCTTTTCATAACAATGAACATGACTATCAATCCACCCTGGTGAAATATATTGGCCTGACGAAAGCTCTATTATTTGTATAGCTTCTTCATCAATAGTCTTATCTATACATTCAATTAAGCCGTCTTTAATCCCTATTTCAATGGGATTGCCTTTAATATCTTGACCATTTTTTATCAATAAATCTAACATGACGCTTCCTCCTGTCCCTTTTCACCCACTGAGGAACGACTAAACGCTTGCAACGATTGGGAAAAATGCACCGAAAATCATTGCACCAATAATAGCCCCTCCAGCAATTGGTTTTTTCCAAGCATAAAAGATTAACGCACCAATCAAAGAACCGATCCCTACTGGTATAGAAGCTGCACATGCGCTTAATACAATTAAAGGACCTAAGAATCTACCTGAAGCATTTCCTGCCCCCATCATAATATCTGCCCCAAAAGTTGAGCTTGATTGGTTAATAGTTAATTTTCTGATGAATATAATAATTCCGCCGATTGCTAGACCACAAAGAGCACCTACAAGTAAAGCTAATGCGAAGTTATCTGTTGGTTGTGTGATATTTAATGAAAGTAGTATCGCAGGAATCCCAATCCCCACACCCGTTAAAATAGATCCTCCAATATCTAGAATACCTACTAACGAACCTTCTAAAATACGAGCAAATAAGAAACTAGCACCAAATGCTGCTGCAGCCCCATAAGAACCACCATCTAATCCCGCTTTTAACATAGCTACAATAGATACTTCATTAAAAGCACCTACCCCATGAACAATATACATATGTGTTCCCGCAAAAACAGCTGCCCCCATTAATCCAACGATAATAGGAAATCCCCAATCAGCTAACCAAAAACTATTCTCTTTAATTTCAATGTTATTGTTTTCCATCTTAATCCCTCCTATTCAATAGTAAATACGTTGTGTAGGCTATCTAACCAATTTGGCACTTCAAGTTTAAAGCTTTCAATTAAGCTAATATCAAATCCACGGAAAAAGCCACTAAAGATAAATAATAAAATAATAGCAACTAAAATACTCTTAGTAATTCTATTCCAGCCACTTTCGTCTACACCTTTACCAATTAAAATACCTAATACCACACCAGGAACTGCATTTCCCATAACTAATTGAGCTAATCCACCAAATAAAGTTGCCCAGAACCCTGATCGTTTACCTGCATCAATTGCCGCTAACCAAAATAATACTGGCATTACGGTGTTAATTAAAATTGTAGCTGCAGGTACCAATACAGATACTGCTACGACTTGTAATGATTCTGGAATCGCGGCTGCTGTTGTATTTAAAAAAGCTACAACAACTGCTCCAATAATTGCTGATACTATCCCCATTTTTTTAGGATTATGAATAGTTTCTTCTACATTTTTATTTTTGATTAATAATGCTGCCGCCGCCCAGTTAGGGATGATTCGATGTTCAATATCTTGTGTAAAAGCTCCCGCTCCTACTACTGATGCCCATGCATTAAAGAAGAAACCTAAACCAAAAGAAAAATGTGCCGCAGCATCTCCTTCACATGCATTCATTTCGCCAAGTGTTCTAAACGCCCCAAGTCCTTGTGACTTCGGCGCATGATACATTCTAGCAGCTCCTACACCTGCTGAAAAACCTAACAAACCACCAATAATAACTGATTTCAATAAAATTATAAGCATTCCATCTGCCTCCTTTATTTAACAACCTTTATCCAACCATATTTTTTATATAATTACTTTCCTGATAGTCATCAAATGCAACATCCGCTATTGGCACATATGTCTGCTCCACGGTTACTCTCAACGACACTTCATAGTGATGTTTTTCTCTAGGAAAGAAGAAAAACATAAATTTTTCTTTGCTCACTTCATGTTTTGCACTAATAACTTCAATATCAATCGGTGATAACTTTAATATCACATCATCTGATCCTTTTATTAGCTTAGTTTGAATGGATGATAAGGCACTTGCAAAAGCTGCCGTCTTATTTTCACCTTTACCTTCAACCATCACTTTACGTACCTCAACTTTCGCAAGTCCCATTATACACAAGCTCCTTTTTATTTATTTAACTTCATAAATTCTTCTGTCAATCGCTTACCTAATTCTTCTTGATCCATAAAACCAAATCCTAAGACTTTTTTCCCATCTTTAATAGCGGTTACACCTTCTTCAATCGAACGCATACCATGTCTTTCAGAATATCCATACTTTGTTGCTGCGGTTAATGCTCCTGCACCGCCACTTCCACAGAAAGAAATACCTAAATCAGCATTTTCTTGATTCATAACATCTCCTAGCTTCATATCTGCCCCCATGCCAGGAACAACAATCGCCACACCGCCTGCTTGTTCAACACCTTTTGCTACATTTTGACCTTTACCCATTCTGTCTGCAATTACTACTTTAACCATACTAAATTCCTCCTATTTTATGTGTTTAATTATTTTTAGCTGTTTCAAAATGAATTGATAGTACATATTGTTCATCTTCTTCTAAATTTCCTACAGTATCAACTAAGCATTTTGAAATAGCCATTGCCTCTTCTGAAACTTCATTAAATAACTCTTTGTCAACCGCTTGAATTTTCTCTGATTTTTTTGATCGGTTGACCATTTCATTTAAATGATTAATCATCACTGTTCGTTGAATATCTGTTTGATTAATACCATGAACAGATAACCATTCTTCTACCATCTCTAACAATGGGTAGAGTTCCGCATGATTATTATTTTTTTCTATTATTTTTTTATCCTCATAAGATAACTCCATAATTGCACTCCTTTATGCCACGTATTGTAAAATGGCGATAATTTCTGATAAATTAATCGGTAATTCTTGCTCTGAAAAAACTTTTTCTATTTTTATGATAGTCGCTTTTTTGCTAGTAAATAATTCCTGATCTGTATTTGATTGAGTCATATATTGTGTATCAAACGTAATACGATGAACTAACAATAAAACGTGAAGTAAAAACGCATCCTCATAGCCTTCTATTAATTCATCTCCTATTGCCTCCTTCAATTCTTGGTAAACTAAATATCCCTTAACAATCAAGTCTCGACTTATCTCATCCGATTGTTCAAAACCTGAAAAATCTGATACGATATTTATTTCATCATATTGTTTTGTTTCAATCTGATTGTCTAGAATCTCATTTACCATTTCTTGAATGTTTCTAATATCTTTTTTTGAAGGAATAGGATTCACTTTAATCCATGGAATTTGAACGTCTTTTAAAGTGAATATTGAAATAATTAGATCAGGGGTTTTATTTTCTATCTCTTCTTGAATGTTCAATACCGATGCAAACGATACTACTTCTACATTTGCAATTTCTTCTTCTACTTTTTGTTGTAATAAGCTCGTTACCCCAACCCCTGTAGAACATACATATACTATTTTTATTTTTTTACGTTGTTTATAGCGTTCTAAGGAAGCAATAAAATGTAAGGATAAAAATGAAACAAAAGAATCATTTATTATGATGGCATAATCTTTTATTAATTTATTAGTAACATGTAGTACAGCTTTATATACTTCTGTATATTCTTCTTTTATATCTTCTACAAAAGGGTTGTATTCATTCACATATAAATTATTCTTTGAGAATCTCAAAGCTAAATGTGCCATTAAATTATTAAATAATAATTGATCATGGCTAAACGGGAATTGTAGTTCTTTTTCTACACCGTCAATCAACCCTTCTGTTAGTTGATGAAAATTATAGGACAAGCTTTCTTTATGATAATCACTTTTGATATAATCATACTCATCTTGAAGTAATGGCAGTTCAAGATAATCCACCATTTCATGTACAAAATTATAGGCTACTTCTTTAGAAATATTTTTTTTCTTACTATTTGAGATAATTTTATAAGTTCCTATTGGATTCAATGTTAATAGTCGAAACATTGAAACAGATCCTCTAATAGTCAACGATAATAGCTCAGAATAATCTAATGTCTGATTATCCGATTGTTTCATTGCTTTACTTAAGCAATCTATCGCTACTAGAAAAATCCGTTGATACGATGTATTGATATTAAAGAAGCCATTTAGAAGATTAATATCATTTTTCTTAATCAATTCTGTCATAATACGATAAATATCAAATTCCGAGAGCTCTTTTTGAACAATCATCTCCGAAACAAAACGTTTCGTATGCTCTGTTCCCTCAACTGAAAAACCTTTGCCAGATACTCTTACTAAAGTTAAATTAAATTGTTCTAATAGCAATTCAATTTTTTTTATATCATTTAGAATTGTATTCTGTGCTAATTGTAGTTTATTCGCAATTGACTCGCTAGAAACAGCTTGCGTAGCACTTATTAATTCAAACATGATATGATTGATTCTTTTTTCTTGAGATATTGCAATCGTTTCTAAATTATCTACTAACTCATTCTTTAATATTAGTTTTTGAGAATCTAAGAGTTCCAACCATATTCCTTGCCCTCTTTTTGAAAACAGTTCAATATTTCTTTCGCCTAACCATTCTTTAATATTAGCCAAATTATATTTCACCGTACGGACGCTAATATCAAATTCTTTTGCTAATTCCTGAGTAGTTATTTTATTTCTTATACCTAATAAATAATTAAGAATCAATTTTTCTCTTTCTGTTAATAGTTTGTTCATTTATTTCCCTTCCTTATACCTCTATTATTAAACGCTTACACACATTATTCAACACCAAACAGTTGCACTTACACTAGTGCAAAACAATAAATAAACTACTGTTCAAAGAATATATAATAACATATCTATCAATATATTTTATGTACTATTTAAACAACACATGATTAAATAGTGAACAAAACATCATAATAAAATATACAAAAAGAGTAGGAAACCACCATCAGTTCCCTACTCTCTTTGTTATAATATAGAGCCTATTACTGTTTTTTTAGTAGCCCATCTATAACTAAATGGTCGATAGACACTAACAAACCAGTTGATACTATAATTATTTTTTAATCTATCTCATTATTTTTACTATAACACTCGCTATTCAGCTAATGTATCCTCTTTATCCAACTTAAACTCATCCAACAACGCTCTAACTTCATCAGTTGATTTCGTATTCATCAACTTCACACGTAAGTCGCTTGCTCCTGGGAAGCCTTTGACATAAATCTTGAAGAAACGGTGTAACCCGACAATTGAACGAGGCACTTGCTCGGCATATTTATCTTGTAAATCAAGTTGCAAGCGCAACAAACCAAGTAATTCTTCTGAGCTATGATCTTTTGGCTCTTTTTCAAACGCATAAGGATTCTTAAAAATACCACGGCCAATCATAATCCCATCAACTCCATATTTTTCAACCAATTCTAAGCCCATTTGACGGTCCAGAATGTCCCCATTAATCGTAATCTTTGTTTGCGGAGCAACTTGATCACGAATAGCTAATACTTCAGGAATTAAATCCCAATGCGCCGGGACTTTACTCATCTCTTCACGAGTGCGCAAATGAATTGATAAATTCGCAATATCTTGTTTTAAAATATGTGTTAACCAATCCTTCATCTCGGCAAGTTCAGTAAAACCGACGCGCGTCTTCACACTTACCGGTAATCCACCTGCTTTAGCAGCTTCAATTAATTCTGCTGCGACTTCAGGACGTAAAATTAACCCACTACCTTTACCACGTTCGGCAACATTAGGCACTGGACATCCCATATTAATATCAATCCCTTTAAAGCCCATTTCAGCCATTCCAATACTCATCTCACGGAAAAATTCTGGCTTATCTCCCCAAATATGTGCTACCATCGGCTGTTCATCTTCTTCAAAAACTAAACGACCACGAACACTTTCTCTACCATCTGGGTGACAGTAACTATCTGAATTAGTAAATTCTGTAAAAAAGACATCCGGTGCGCCAGCTTCTTTAACGACATGACGAAACACGACGTCAGTTACATCTTCCATTGGTGCTAAAACAAAAAAAGGCTTCGGTAAATCCGCCCAAAAATTTTGACTCATGATTTGCTCTCCATTCTTATCTATTGCTACGTTTAAATACGCTTATTCTCTATAAAAATCATCCTTATTATACAAGGAAAACTCAAAAGAATCAAAGAATGGCGATGCTGACTTTATTTATCCCATCAAATAAACCAAATAACACGTCTATTCAAAACGAAAGGCGTGTTATCTGACGTATCATTATTTCTTATTTATCAACACTTCGTAAATATTCTTCAATCAAATGCGCTGTCTCTTCAACAGACTTATCGCTCACATCAATCACATACGCCCCATAATCTTTAAATATTTGTTGTGAATAGGCTAATTCTGCCTGAATTTTTTCTAAATTAGTGTAACTACTCGTGCTATTCAACCCTAAAGAATCTAAGCGACTATTTCTAATCTTCATCAAATTATCGGCTGAACAAATCAAACCAATTATTCGCTTCGATGATACTTCAGACAAACTTTGAGGTATGGGAACTTCTGGTATTAACGGTAAATTGGCCACTTTGTAATCTTTATTTGCTAAATACATACTTAGTGGCGTTTTTGAAGTGCGAGAAACACCTAATATCACAATATCGGCTTCAACAAAACCTTGTGGGTGTTTACCATCATCATATTTCACAGCAAATTCAATCGCTTCTATTTTATTAAAATACGTTTGATCCAATTTATGAACTAACCCCGGTTGCTCAATCGGACGTTCCCCCGTTTTATCTTGCACTAACTCAAAAAATGGAGCCATTAAATCTAAATATTGTAGGCCGTTCTTTGTACTGAATGCTTTTGCTTTACTCGCTAATTCAGCATTGACCAACGTGCTTATCACTATCGCATCATCTTTCAACGCATCTCTCAAAATTTCTAATAGCTCTTCTTCTTGACTGACAAAAGGAAAACGATAACTATTGTCAAAGGTTAACGTCGGATACTGTGCACTAACCGCTGCTAATAGCTTTTGAGACGTTTCACCTAAAGAATCTGAAATTGTATAAACAAGAACTTCTTTTTTCATAAAAAACTCTCCTATCTGTTGGTTTCTGCTGATCGTGCTTGCTGAGTAATATAATTTAATAGTCGTGACTTCGTGATCTTCCCAATCACCTTTTTAGGGTTTTCCTCATCAACGACTGGTAACGAATCTACTTCAAAATCTTGAATGAGACTTGCTGCTGCGAGAATATCCAACTCTTTTGTACACGTTTTGATATGCGGCACTCGTGTCATACAAAGTGCAACTGGTGTATCATCAATGTTTTTATTCAGTGATGCTCGTAGTAAATCTTTACGTGATAAAACACCCACCAATTCTTTGTTATCATCCATCACATACAGTGAACCGACATCATACATGAATAATGTCGTAATCGCATCTCTAATCGAGGTGTCCATTGTAATCATTAGCGGTGGAATCATTATTTCACCGACTGTTGTCTTAAATGTTTTAAAAAAGAAAAAGGCTTCTAAATCTGATCCCGTATACGTATAACCAACTTTTGGTGTTGCTTCTAAAATACCCGCTAATGTTAAAAAAGACAAATCTGAACGTAAGGTCGCTCTTGAAACCTCTAATAATTCAGAAATTTTTTCCCCACTTAATGGTTGATGCTGCTTTACTACTTGAATCACTTGTTCTTGTCGTTCGCTTAATTTCATTGCTTTCCTCCAGAAATCTTATCTGTACATACTGCCAAACTAATGGCTACGTTTTCATTATACACATATTTAAGCTTTTTTAAAAGAAAAAATACACATATTTAAGCTATTGACAAACATATAAACCTCATATATGATGATTATTAAATAAATGTGTCACATATTAATCAAATAAACGGGAGGTTCACCATGAAGAAAAACATTTATTCATTTGCAGAAGGTGCCAGACAAGGAAAAGAACTATTAGGCGGTAAAGGTGCCAATCTAGCTAAAATGACAAGTTTACAATTACCCGTCCCTCAAGGATTCACTATCACGACAGCCTGTTGTATGGCCTATTTAGAAGATGAAACGTTCTTTACTACCCAGTTAAAGAACGATATTTTGAAAGCGGTTAACGAGTTAGAAAACATGACGGGGCAATCATTTACGCAACCTCATGATCTATTGCTCGTCTCTGTAAGAAGTGGTGCAGCTTTCTCAATGCCTGGAATGATGGATACTATTTTGAATTTAGGATTAAATGATGAACGCGTCAAACTATTCGCGCAATCGACAACTATCGCTTTCGCCTATGACTGCTATCGCCGATTAATTCAAATGTTTGGCGATGTCGTCTACAGTATTCCAAAAGAAGTCTTCAATCAAGCACTAGAAAAAAACGAGCAACGCTTAAACAAACCCACTCGCGATTGGAGCGAAACTGAGCATCAAACATTGATTAAAACCTATCAAACCATTTATGAAGATCACCATGTTGACTTCCCACAAGACCCCGTTGAACAACTTTTTGCTGCAATCCAGGCAGTGTTTAAGTCTTGGTTAAACCCTCGCGCACATGTCTATCGTGAGTTGCACCAAATACCCGATTCACTTGGCACTGCTGTCAACATTCAAGCCATGGTATTTGGTAACAAAGGGATGCAAAGTGGCACTGGTGTTATTTTTACACGCAATCCTGCCACTGGTAAAAAAGAATTGTTCGGCGAATTTTTAATTAATGCCCAAGGAGAAGATGTAGTAGCCGGTATTCGTACACCTTTACCTATCCATGAATTAAACGCGATATTACCCGATGCTTATGAAGCAATCAACTACTATGCCGAAAAATTAGAACAACATTATCAAGATATGCAAGACATTGAATTTACCATTGAACAAGGTAGCTTATACATTTTACAAACACGTCATGGCAAACGTACAGCTAAAGCCGCGGTTCAAATAGTACTAGATTTCGTTAATGAAGGGATGATTTCAAAGGAGGAAGCAGTCTTGCGAATTTCGCCAGCAACCATTGAGCAATTACTTCATCCTGTTTTTGAACCTGAGACATTAAAAGAAGCGACCGTATTAGCAGAAGGATTGCCCGCTAGTCCAGGTGCGGCAACAGGAACGATTGTTTTCACCGCAGAAAAAGCCAAAGAATTACATAAACAAGGAATAAATGTTATTCTCGTCCGTCAGGAAACTTCTCCTGAAGATATTGAAGGGATGATTGTGAGTCAGGCAATCGTTACAAGCCGTGGAGGAATGACGTCTCATGCGGCAGTTGTGGCTAGAGGCATGGGCACTTGTTGTGTAGCAGGTTGTGAAGAATTAAACGTCAACGAAGAACTAAAACAAATCACCTGTGACACTATTAAGCTAACAGAAGGTGACAGATTATCCGTTGATGGCAGTAGTGGGCGCTTATACATAGGTGAACTCCCCACTGTATTTGAAGAAAACAATCAAGCACTGCAACAATTATTAAGTTGGGCCGATAGCTTTGCTCACTTAAAGGTTAGAGCAAATGCCGAAACCCCTGAAGAATTAAACGTGGCCATTAATTTTGGAGCAACGGGCATTGGCTTAGCAAGGACTGAGCATATGTTTTTTGGAGAAGAACGTTTATTGGAAATGCGTCGCCTTATTTTATCAGACAGCGACGATGATTTAACCCAAACGTTAGATACCCTATTACGTTTTCAACAAAACGATTTTTATCAAATGCTTAAAACGATTCAAGACAAACCCATGGTCATTCGTTTGCTGGATCCACCGCTTCATGAATTTTTACCACACAATCCAAATGATATTATCAACTTAGCCAAACAGCTCAACCATCGACCCGAACAACTTACTAAAAAAATTAATCAGTTACAAGAAACAAATCCTATGCTAGGACATCGTGGGTGTCGATTAGGGATTACTGAACCTTTAATATATCAGATGCAAGTAACGGCTATTTTTAATAGTGTGATTGAACTGGCAAAAGAAGGCGTAATCATCCAGCCAGAAATTATGATTCCTCTGATTTCTGATAAAGAAGAGTTATTGGAAATCAAACGATTTTTAAGCGAAACGATTCAGCAAGTATTTGACTCTCACAACATCCCACCTATTCCTTATCAATTAGGGACCATGATTGAATTGCCACGTGCTTGTCTTATTGCAGATACATTAGCTGAAGACGCTGACTTTTTCAGCTTTGGAACCAATGACTTAACCCAGATGACTTACGGTTTTTCTCGTGATGATATCGGTAAATTCATCAATAGTTATCAAGAGAAAAAAATTATGACCATCGATCCCTTCCAAACATTAGATCAAGAAGGCGTTGGCCAATTAATTAAGATTGCAGTGACAAAAGCTAGACAAACAAAGCCAAATTTAGTGATTGGCGTCTGTGGCGAAGTAGGTGGTGATCCTGCCTCTATTAAATTTTTTCACCAACTAGGGATTAGTTATGTCTCTTGTTCTGCTTACCGCGTCCCCACTGCTCGACTAGCGGCTGGACAAGCCGCCTTAAAATAAAAAAAATGCAAGTGAGGATTAATTACTTATGCCTCACTTGCATTTTTTACTTTTATTTACTCAACAACTTTATTACGTAACAAACCAATAATCACTGCACTTACCAATGCACCGATTAAAATAAATAAGAGATACAATAATGGTTTGTTGATTAAGAAAATAACAAATATTCCGCCATGTGGTGCCATCAATTTAATTGACATCAAACTCACAAGAGCACCTGCTAAAGCTGATCCTACAAAAAATCCTGGTAATACTTTTAAAGGATTAGCAGCAGCAAAAGGAATGGCACCTTCCGTAATGAATGATAAGCCCATAACTAAATTCGTTAAACCAGCACTACGCTCATCTTTAGAAAATTTATTTTTAAATAATAGACTTGCAAAGAAAATAGCTAACGGCGGTACCATACCACCTGCCATTACAGCGGCCATTACGATACTACCACCACTTGTAACAGTAGCGGCTAATGTACCCGTTCCAAAAACATAAGCGGCTTTATTAATTGGACCACCTAAATCAATCGCCATCATACCACCTACTAATGCTCCTAGTAACGCTGCATTAGTGCCTGATAAGCCATTTAAGAAATTATTCAGACCATTATTAATAATTGACATTGGAACATTGACAACAAGCATTAAAGCGCCAGTAATAATAACACCGAAAACTGGGTAAAATAAAATAGTTACAATACCATTGAATGATTGTGGAACCTTAGCAAAAACTTTTTTCAAGAAATTAACGATATAACCGGCAAGAAAACCACCGATTAACGCTCCTAAGAAACCTGCTCCACCTGTTGATGCAATAGCCCCAGCTACAAAACCTGCCACTAATCCAGGACGATCTGCAATACTACGTGCAATAAATCCTGCTAGTACCGGTAACATAAAGCCAAATGCTGCATCCCCAATTTGTTTAAAATAAGCGGCCATCTGATTATAGCTACCTAATTGACTTAATTCTGAATTAGGAACCCCTAACATTTGATCGATTAGAAAAGCGATTGCTATCGCAATCCCGCCACCTATAACAAATGGTAACATATGTGTAACACCGCTCATTAAATGTTTATATAAGTTTGAGCCCGTTGACTGTCCAGTAGATTCTTCATTTCCTGACGTTTGTGCCGCTTGATAAACTGGCGCTTCATCATTTAGAACTTGATTAATTAAAACATCTGGCTGACGAATAGCATCTGTCACTTTACGATTTAGTAGCGGTTTTCCAGCAAATCTGTTCATTGAAACATTAGTATCTGCAGCGATAATCACACCTTTAGCTTGCTTAATATCTTCAGCACTCAATTCATTGCCTACCCCTTTAGAACCATTTGTTTCAACTTTAATACGAACACCCATTTCTGTGGCTTTTTTAATTAATGAATCTTCGGCCATATACGTATGAGCAATTCCTGTAGGACAAGCTGTCACAGCTACAATAAATGGCGCATCTTGTTCAGTAACAATATTTTCTTGATGATCCTCAGCAGCTAATTGTTGATCAAAAATAGCAAACACTTGTTCAGGTGTGGTCGTTTGTTTTAATTTATCTAATACCGCTGAATTATTCAACACTTTTGATAATGCCGAAATAGTTTCTAAATGCGTATTATCTGATGTTTCTGGTACAGCAATTAAAAAGAAGAGATGAACTAATTCGCCATCTAATGCATCAAAATCGACACCGCTTTCACTTTTGGCAAATAAAACCAAAGGCTCTTTTATATCCGCTGACTTAACATGGGGCATCGCAATGCCTTCACCTATCCCTGTTGACACTTGACTTTCTCTATCTAACAGACCTTGTAAAAGTTGCGCTTGATTACTACCATAACCTTGAGCAACCATTTTTTGTACCATTTCATTTAAAACAGCTGCCTTCTCTTTTTCTTTCAAAGAGAAGATCATCAAGTCTTTTTTCATTAAATTTTTTATCGTCATTTTTCTTTGCTCCTTTATTATAATTGGCTGATGCTCACATTCGGTAATTGTTCGTTAATTTGCTCCATTGTTGCCAAATCTTGCGTAAAAGCTGTCGCAGTTCCACAAGCTACAGCAATTTTATAAGCCTCAAGTGGATCATTTGTTTTTAATAATGTCTCTACAAAACCGGCTACCATGGAATCTCCTGCACCAACTGAATTAACTAAAGAGCCGTTAATTGCTTGCGCACGGTACACACCTGTTTTCCCAATATAAATCGATCCTTCTCCACCTAAAGACACAATCACATGTTGCGCTCCCTTATCAAGTAAGGCTTTTCCGTGATCAACTATTTCTTCTATTGATTCAATTTTCGTGTTAAATAGTAACCCCAATTCATGCTGGTTAGGTTTAACAAGTAGCGGTTCTTTAGAAAGTAATGGCCATAATTTTTCGCCACTTGTATCCACCACAAATGAAGCACCTTGATTTTTAATCATCGTTACTAATTCATTATAAAAATCATCCGACAATGACTTAGGAATACTTCCTGACAAAATCACCACATCACCCATCTTTATTTGAGCAATTTTTTGCATAAATTGTGCGACTTCTTGTGAATTGATAGTTGGTCCTAAACCATTTAATTCTGTTTCCGTATTAGCTTTCATTTTTAAATTAATCCTAGTTGGATGCTCAATCTTAACAAAATCATGAGGAATCTGATGCTCTGCTAATTTTTGCTCAATGAAATCTCCAGTAAACCCTCCCAAAAAACCAAGATTAGTAGCTGTTGTGCCTAAAGCTTTCATGATACGTGAAACATTTAAACCTTTCCCTCCAGGTAAGGCTTCTTCATCAAAAATATGATTCAATGCCCCTTCTTCAAAATGCTCCACCTTAAAAATATAGTCAATAGATGGATTTAATGTAATCGTATATATCATTGACTTTTCACCTCGACAATCTGAATTTCTTCTTTATATAATGAACGGAACTTAGATGGTAAATAATCAGTAATAATTTTACCTTCTGTCAGTTCTCCAAATTTCACAAAATTAATCATTTCAAATTTACTATGATCTGCTAAGATTAACACTTCTTCTGCATGATGCATAACAGACTCTTTTACAAGGGCTTCTTCTTCTTCTGGTGTTGTTAAACCAAATTGATGATGAATCGCATTGACCCCAACCAACGCTTTACTAAAATGATACTTTTCTAATTGCTTTAATGTTTCGTTCCCAACAATAGCACCTGTCGTCATTTTTAATTGACCACCTAAAACCGTTGTTGGAATATTTATTGAGCTAAGATACTGCGCATGAATAATCGAATTCGTCACAGCTCTAATTTTCTTTTCCTTTAAAAAAGGTAATACTTGATACGTCGCAGTTCCTGAATCAATAAAAATAACTTCATTATCTTTTATTAACTTCCCTACCCATTGACCAATTTTTTTTTTCTCTTCCATATGAAGGTTCTCTTTAATTGTTAGCGGTAATTCTGGTGTGACTTCTCTTATGATTTTAGCCCCACCATGCACTCTCTTTAATTTTCCCAATTCTTCTAACAACTGTAAGTCTCGACGGATGGTTGTTTCAGATGCATGTGTCGCTTCCACTAATTCTAAAACTTTAACGACATTATGGCTTTCTAAACTATTCATAATCAATTGATGTCTCTCTTCTGTAAGCACTTCCATCACTCCTCACAGATAATATACCACCAAAAACAACCAAAATCAACCATTTTCATTCAAAAAAAGATTAGAAGCAGTCAAAAATATTCATTGTTCTAATTATTTAAATACAAAAAAGGCTAATTCCTATTGGAATTAGCCTTAACTTGCGTGGCAACGTCCTACTCTCACAGGGGGAAACCCCCAACTACCATCGGCGCTAAGAAGCTTAACTTCTGTGTTCGACATGGGAACAGGTGTATCCTTCTCGCTATCGCCACCACACTTTTTATATTCGAATGAATTCCTTCACTCAAAACTGGATTGAAACAAAACTTGACGCTCCGAAATACAATTTTTTGGTTAAGTCCTCGACCGATTAGTATTGGTCCGCTGAATGCATCGCTGCACTTACACTTCCAACCTATCTACCTGATCGTCTCTCAGGGGTCTTACTTTCTTAAAGAAATGGGAAATCTCATCTTGAGGGGGGCTTCACGCTTAGATGCTTTCAGCGTTTATCCCTTCCACACGTAGCTACCCAGCTATGCCCTTGGCAGAACAACTGGTACACCAGCGGTGTGTCCATCCCGGTCCTCTCGTACTAAGGACAGCTCCTCTCAAATTTCCAACGCCCGCGACGGATAGGG
>NZ_CP038865.1:1830000-1983513 GCF_004792515.1 Vagococcus xieshaowenii
TTGCCCCATTCGGAAATCTCTGGATCATAGCTTACGTACAGCTCCCCAAAGCTTATCGGAGTTAGTCCCGTCCTTCATCGTCTTCTAGTGCCAAGGCATCCACCGTGCGCCCTTATTCACTTAACCTTATTTGCTACCACTTACGTGCTAGACTCTTGATTTCTACCAACTAGCGATAGTCAGCTCCATCAATCCTATGTTTTAGCTATTGAACTTTGTTTATTAACTCGTTTCAACGCGGTGTTTTCGGTTTGTTTACATTTTGTTTCAATATCCAGTTTTCAATGAACGAATGTTTGAGAGTAAACCTCTCAAAACTGAGCAATGAATAAGTCAACCTGTGTATTCCGTAATATTCCTTAGAAAGGAGGTGATCCAGCCGCACCTTCCGATACGGCTACCTTGTTACGACTTCACCCCAGTTATCTATCCCACCTTAGGCGGCTGGCTCCCGAAGGTTACCTCACCGACTTTGGGTGTTACAAACTCCCGTGGTGTGACGGGCGGTGTGTACAAGGCCCGGGAACGTATTCACCGCGGCGTTCTGATCCGCGATTACTAGCGATTCCGGCTTCATGTAGGCGAGTTGCAGCCTACAATCCGAACTGAGAACAGCTTTAAGAGATTAGCTTGACCTCGCGGTCTCGCGACTCGTTGTACTGTCCATTGTAGCACGTGTGTAGCCCAGGTCATAAGGGGCATGATGATTTGACGTCATCCCCACCTTCCTCCGGTTTGTCACCGGCAGTCTTGCTAGAGTGCCCAACTTAATGATGGCAACTAACAATAAGGGTTGCGCTCGTTGCGGGACTTAACCCAACATCTCACGACACGAGCTGACGACAACCATGCACCACCTGTCACTTTGTCCCCGAAGGGAAAGTTCTATCTCTAGAATGGTCAAAGGATGTCAAGACCTGGTAAGGTTCTTCGCGTTGCTTCGAATTAAACCACATGCTCCACCGCTTGTGCGGGCCCCCGTCAATTCCTTTGAGTTTCAGTCTTGCGACCGTACTCCCCAGGCGGAGTGCTTAATGCGTTAGCTGCAGCACTGAAGGGCGGAAACCCTCCAACACTTAGCACTCATCGTTTACGGCGTGGACTACCAGGGTATCTAATCCTGTTTGCTCCCCACGCTTTCGAGCCTCAGCGTCAGTTACAGACCAGAGAGTCGCCTTCGCCACTGGTGTTCCTCCATATATCTACGCATTTCACCGCTACACATGGAATTCCACTCTCCTCTTCTGCACTCAAGTTCCCCAGTTTCCAATGACCTTCCTCGGTTGAGCCGAGGGCTTTCACATCAGACTTAAAGAACCGCCTGCGCTCGCTTTACGCCCAATAAATCCGGACAACGCTTGCCACCTACGTATTACCGCGGCTGCTGGCACGTAGTTAGCCGTGGCTTTCTGGTTAGATACCGTCAAGGCGTGAACAGTTACTCTCACGCTTGTTCTTCTCTAACAACAGAGTTTTACGATCCGAAAACCTTCTTCACTCACGCGGCGTTGCTCGGTCAGACTTTCGTCCATTGCCGAAGATTCCCTACTGCTGCCTCCCGTAGGAGTCTGGGCCGTGTCTCAGTCCCAGTGTGGCCGATCACCCTCTCAGGTCGGCTATGCATCACGGTCTTGGTGAGCCATTACCTCACCAACTAACTAATGCAGCGCGGGTCTATCCATCAGCGACACCCGAAAGCGTCTTTCATCATTCAATCATGCGATCAAAAGAGATATGCGGTATTAGCACCTGTTTCCAAGTGTTATCCCCCACTGATGGGCAAGTTACCCACGTGTTACTCACCCGTCCGCCACTCTTTTTCTTTCGGTGGAGCAAGCTCCGGTGAAAGAAAAAGCGTTCGACTTGCATGTATTAGGCACGCCGCCAGCGTTCGTCCTGAGCCAGGATCAAACTCTCAATAAAAGTTTTGATAACATCCGAAGATGTCGCTCATTTATGTTTGCTAGCGAATTACTTCACTAAAATTTAAAAATTGTTGGTTTTGTTTTACACTTTGTAAAACACCCTACACATTTGGTTTGTCTTATTCATTGTTCAGTTTTCAAAGGTCTACGTAAAAGTTTTTAACTTGTCGTTGCCTTTCGTGACAACTACATAAGTTTATCATGGTTGTTTTTGTTTGTCAACAACTTTTTAAAAAACTTTTTTATTTTGTTTTTGTCGTTTGAAGAACTTTCGTTCCTGACAACTTCTAAATCTTATCATCAATAGTTGATAAAGTCAACTGTTTTCCAAAACTTTTTAAAAGTTTTTTTATTTAATTTAAATGATGTCTCGTGTCCTCTCAGACGACTTCACCTATACTATACCTATTAACAACATAATACAAGCACTATTTTATATTTTTTTAGTAAAAACACATGATTTGTATTTTTCTTCTATATAATACAATTTTTTATTTTATTTATTTTAAATCCTCTAAATTTCTGTGGAATTAACACTTGCTTTTCTGTTTATTGGGCGTATAATCATGCTTGTATTTGGGAAGTAGATACATATTTTTTGTGATTTCAAACCGAACAGTTTAATAAACATGCGCTTCTTAGAATCTAACAATCACTAATTTAATGATTAACGGTTTTTATTTTAAAAAAAGGAGAAGAAAAAATGCAACATTCAAAAAAAGTTACAATAGCTAGTTTACTTGTTACTATGGGAGTTGTTTACGGTGATATCGGAACAAGTCCATTATATGTAATGAAAGCAATATTAGCAGGAAACGGTGGCTTGGGGAGTATCAATGAAGAATTCATCATTGGTTCAATTTCTTTAGTGATCTGGACTGTCACCTTAATGACTACTGTCAAGTATGTCCTAATAGCTTTACGTGCAGACAACCATGGTGAAGGTGGTATCTTTTCTCTATATACTTTAGTTCGAAAAGTGTCCCCTTATTTAATTTTTCCTGCATTAATTGGAGGCGCTACTCTTTTAGCTGATGGCATCTTAACACCTGCTGTTACTATTACAACCGCTGTAGAAGGTCTCCGAGGATTACCGTTTTTTTATGATCGATTTGGTAATAACCAAGAAATCATCGTCATTATTACATTAACCATTATTCTGCTGTTATTTACCATTCAACGTTTTGGTACTGAAAAAGTTGGGAAAACATTTGGGCCGATAATGTTTTGTTGGTTTACATTTCTTGGCGCGATGGGCTTATACAATTTATCTGGCGAGTGGCACATATTAAAGGCACTTAACCCCTATTACGCATTTGAATTGCTAGTAAGTCCTGCCAATAAAGCTGGTATTTTAATTCTTGGAAGTGTCTTTCTTGCCACAACTGGGGCTGAAGCCTTATATGCAGATATGGGACACGTTGGGCGTAATAATATTTATGCTAGTTGGCCATATATCAAACTTTGCTTACTATTAAATTACTTTGGACAAGGTGCTTGGTTAATGGAAGCTATGAACGATGCTACTTATTTAGAAATCGAAGACTTAAACCCTTTCTTCAGTATGATTCCTAATGAGTTGTCACTTATTTCCGTTGCATTCGCAACCTTAGCTGCCATCATTGCTTCGCAATCATTAATTTCAGGTTCATTCACCTTAGTTTCTGAAGCAATCAAATTAAAACTATTTCCTAAGCTAAAAATCATCTATCCTAGTAATCAAAAAGGACAAATGTACATACCTGTTATTAATTGGTTATTGTGCTTGTTATGTATGCTCATTGTGTTTAGTTTCAAAACATCCCAACATCTAGAGTCAGCTTATGGACTATCGATTACTATTACGATGTTAATGACAGCTATTTTATTATGGGTCTATCTATTAAAACAAAATATACCGGCAATTATTGCGCATAGTTTCTTACTCTTTTTCTCTGTACTTCAAAGTGTCTTTTTCTATTCAAACATCGCGAAATTCATGCACGGTGGTTATGTTGCAATTTTGATTGCATTTGTATTATTCATTATCATGTTAACTTGGCACTTAAGTAATAAGATAAAAGAAAAAGTAGCTAAAAAAGTCCCTCTTGCAAATTATGTAGAACAATTAGAAAAATTATCTAACTCTGAGGATATCCCTTTATATCAAACCAACGTCGTTTACCTAACTGATGATTTGTCTGAGCAACTGGTTGATCTTAAGATTCTTTACTCTATCTTGGATAAAAAACCTAAACGTGCTCAAGTATATTGGTTTGTTAATCTTTACGTTACGGATGAACCTTACACAAAAGAATACTATGTTGAGACTTTCAACAGCAAACACGTCGTAAGTATTCAATTACGTTTAGGTTTTAGAATGAGTCAAAAAGTGAATGTGTATATGCGTCAAATCGTACAAGAAATGATGGCTCAAGGCTTGATTGATACGCAAGAACAAGAGTTTTCGATTGAGCCGGGCAGATCCGTTGGTGACTTCTGTTTCGTTCTAATTAATGATGGTCTCTATAAAGGAACCACCGGCCTAAGCAATATTGAAAAATTGACTTATCAACTAAAATTAGCAATAAAAGCCGTCACCACTTCAACTGAAAACTGGTTTGGTTTACAGTATAGTGATGTCGTGAAAGAAAGTGTGCCGCTTGTTATAGACACGCGTGAATACCCTGAAAAATACCACTTAACCATGAAGCGCACACACAAATTTAGTTCTGAAGAATTATAATATAAAAAGGCAAAGCCGATTAGGGCTTTGCCTTTTTGTATGCATTTTTATTTAATATAAATCTTTGGACCACGGCGCATGTTTTTGCGATCATTTTTTGGCTCTTGCATGTCTTTTGTTTTACCGCCGCCATTTTGTTTCTTCTTGATTAATTCTAACATTTTATCTTTTGAACTCATTTTGTACTCCTTTGTACTTTACTTCATCTTCACAGACAACTAGTCGACCACTTATTTTAACACAATCGTGTGGTTTGTCTATTCTATTAAGTTAATAATTCAAATTAAATCCAGATAAACAAGTAAAGGATAATAACAAACAAGTAAGACAGAATCGAATAAATCAAACTTGATGTAGCAAAAACATCATCTGCACCATACGCACGGGCCAACATCGGCATTGAGTTTTGAACTGGCATTGCGGATTGCAACATAAACACTTTTAACATAAGCGCAGGAACAGGTATCACAAAGCCCAACAAGTAAACCACTAGTGGAGATACCACGTAGCGGCCTAGCAAAACCCCTATAACCTCTTTGTCAAAATTAATATTCCTCCAGCCCGTCTGATACACAATCATCCCGATAATAAAAAGTGATAACGGCGTTGTTAAACCACCCATATAACGACTAAAATCAATCAGCGGCTTTATTTTAGGCAATTCTAATAGCATCCAAACTAACCCAACAAAAAAACCAACTAATGCTGGATTTAATAATTTCCGAGCGACTTCTCGCCAATCAAATGACCACGACATACTGGCCCCTTCTTTATCACTGGCTATCAAACTAATCCCAATAGTAAAAAAGAACGTCGTGTTACACATATAGTATAAAAGCGCATAGGGAATTGCTTGCTCTCCAAAAACTGCGGTTGTAACAGGTAATCCCATAAAAATGGTATTCGATGCCGTAAACATCGTTTGGAAAACACCACGTCTACTAGGGGTTACTTTCCACACCACACAGAACACTTTAGATAAAATAAACGTAGCCACAATTGAAATAGCTGGTAAAGCAATACCTGAAGCCAACGTCATAAATTGATCATGCTCGAATTTTTCAATCATATTAAGATACATATTCAAAGGTAACGCGATATTAAGCACTAACTTTGAAAAAGCATCAATCATCACATTATTAAACCATTTCTTTGCTGATAATGCATATCCTACCAGTATCATAGAAAAAATAACTAATATATTCAAATAAGTTGTAAGCAAAACACTTCCCCCATCCTTAATGACTTTAACCCTCTTACTTTATCATAAAACAAACATAATTTGATCATTAATTAAGCTTTTTCGACTAAATTTATGTGTTTCTTTTCCCTTAATCTACCGCTTAGTAAGAATAATAAATTTTTATCATCCTAATGGCAGAAAAAATTCATTTAATAATCTAGAGCTTTTGTGCTATGCTATATCCATGATAAAAAATTATCAGGAGGCCCTATGAAAAAAGAAAACTTACACTTTTATCAATCACTAACGCATTTTTTAGGCAAAACATTAGGTAAAAATTTTGAAGTTGTTTTACATATCTTAGAAAAAGATAATTATCACATTGCCGCAATTGAAAATAGTCATATTAGCGGCCGAAGTCTAAATTCTCCTGTTACAGAGTTTGCACTAGAATTAATCCAAGATAATCGCCATTTAGACAAAGACTATGTTGTTAATTACAAAGCACAAACAGTAAACGGTCAAGCTCTAAGAGGCGCTACTTTTTTTATCAAAAACGAAGACAAACAGCTTGAAGGTCTTCTATGTATTAATCAAGATGTAAGTAAGTACGAACAACTTTCTAAAGAACTTCTTGCTCTGGCTGGTCTAACCCAAACTTGTCCTTCAGAATTCAAAGAAGAACATCTTATCGACACTGTTGAAGTGCTTGATGAATCTATAGAGGATATCGTTCATACTATCATTAAGCCCGAATTACTTACGTCAAATGCCTCATTATCAAAAGAGCAAAAATTAGACGTCATCCATCAATTAAATGAAAAAGGTATCTTCCAAATCAAAGGAGCGGTTATGCGCGTGGCTGATATTTTAAACATCTCTGAACCCAGTGTTTATCGCTACATTAAGATTGTTAATGACAAAGAAAAAGGATAAAGATAATGGCTATTTGGCACATTATCTTTATCCTTTTTACTTGTTATTCTTCTACTGATTTTATCTCGCTATTAAATGCTTCCTTATCAAATGTACCTTCCCACTTATCAACCATAATCGCTGATACCATTGAGCCTGCTACATTTAACATGGTGCGTCCCATATCGACAATTGGGTCAATTCCAAAGATTGCACCAATACTTGAAATAGTATGACCATAACCTAAACCATTTAAGGTAACTGTTGCTGCTACTGTTGCAGTCCCCGGTACACCCGCAATTCCAATTGAACCGACTGTTACTACTAATACTACCAAGACAAAAAATGAAACGTTCATCTCAGCACCTGCAGCAGAAGCAATTAATGTTCCTAACATCGCTGGGAACACCCCTGCACAGCCATTCATCCCAACTGCGGTTCCTAACGTTGCGACGAAGTTAGTAGTTTCACCAGATACACCCATATTTTTTTCTAATGTCGTAATGGTATAAGGCAATGTCCCGACACTTGAACGAGAAGAAAAAGCAAATAATAAGGTGGTGAAGGCTTTTTTGTAGAACGTTAACGGGTTAACACCTAATCCTATTAAAATAACCACATAGACTAATAACATGATAATAACGCCCGTATATAACGCAGCAATGAAACCAATCATCCCTGTGATTGCTTGAAGACCATTTGAAATGATCGTGTTACTTACTAACGCTACAACACCATAAGGCATTAACTTGATCACGTTCGTTAAGACTGAATTAACCGTTACTTTTAATGATTCCAATAATGTGACAAACGGTGCCACTTGTTCTGGTTTTTTCACTTGTAAGAAACGAATCGCTACGGCAAACATCGCCGCAATAATAACCACGGATACAATGCTTCCATTATCACTCATTACACTAAAAATATTATTTGGAATTAAGTTTAAGAAGAATTCCGGAAAACTTTGAGACGCAATATTAGCCATCGATTCAACTTTTGCTTCTGTCAAATCTCCTGCAAAATCGGCACCATTTAATCCAAATAATTTAACCACTAAGATACCCACAACAGCTGAAATAGCTGTCGTCCCAAGTAACGTAGCAAATGTTTTTCCTGTTAAATGTTTAATCCTATCGCCTTTAACATCAATGACTACTTTAATAATTGACAAAAAGACTACCGGAATAGCTAATAATTGCACTAACTTAAGAAAACCACTTCCAAGTAACCCGTACCAAACTGAAATCTCACCCCGACCATAGTCTAAATAAATACTATTTTTACTACCAACTAAATCAATCACAACACCTAACACTAGCCCAATAACTAATGCGATAATCATTCGTTTAGAAAAGTTTACTTTTTTTTCTTTTAACACCTTTAAGCTATACAAGGCTACCAATAATAAAACAACAGCTCCAATAGTATACATGTTACTAATCTTTAAAAACTGGGTAAAAAAAGGGGCATCGATCATCTTTTTCATCTCCTATTACTTCT
The DNA here is from genome assembly GCF_004792515.1 of Vagococcus xieshaowenii. Lineage (NCBI taxonomy): Bacteria > Bacillati > Bacillota > Bacilli > Lactobacillales > Enterococcaceae > Vagococcus > Vagococcus xieshaowenii. The sequence goes on from NZ_CP038865.1 coordinate 1,838,249, forward strand.
AGTTTATTTTGCGGTATTCGCTGCAACATTAATTGCTTCCCATGTTGAAGCAAATGGTGGTGCATACGCATAGTCAATAAAACCTAATTCTTTCGTTGTTAAACCTGCATGAACAGCGGTTGCCAGACCTGTTAGTCTTAAGACGGTTTCATTTTTCCCGAATAATTGCGCGCCATATAGAACATATGTCTGCGCATCATACACTAGTTTAATCGTAATTTTTTCCTGTACGGTATAGTAATTAGAGTGATTGTTCGTTTCAATACACGTTGTTTTTACAGAAAGCCCTAATGATTTGGCTTGTTTTTCAGTCAATCCTGTACTAGCTGCTTCATATGCCCCTGCTTTAATCGCACTACTTCCTAAGGCCCCAACATACGCCATACGTTCATCTCTATTTACCGCAATATTGGTTCCCACAATGCGTCCCATCTTATTAGCGACAGTGGCTAACGGAATGTACATTGTTCCGGCTAAACGATGGTTAATCGTCGCGCAATCCCCGGCTGCATATACTTCTTTGATTGATGTTTCACCGAATTCGTCAATCACAATCGCGCCATTTCCTAACATCTCTAACTGACCATCTAAAAATTTAGTGTTAGGTCTAAAGCCAACCGCAACGATGACGGCATCTGCTGGATATTCCCCTTTATCTGTTTTAACAGATATTACGTTTGATTGAGCAGCAACAAATTCTTGCGCACGCTCTTGCGTTTGGATGAGCACCCCTTCTTCTCTAACAGCTTCCATAATCTTCTCAGAAAACTCCGGATCAAATGGCCCACCCATTATAACACTATCGGATTCAATAACTGTTACTTTCTTACCTTGAAGAGCTAATTGATCTGCCACTTCGATACCAATGAACCCTCCACCGATAACTACAATATGCTGATAATTCACTAACTCTTCTTTTAATGTCATGACACGTTCTGGCTTGGTTACTGTATACACATTATCCGAATGAATTCCTGGGATGGGTGGTACAATAGGTGTCGCTCCTGTCGCTAACATTAGGCGATCATAGCTTTTAACCAAGTGTTCATTCGTTTCTAAATCAATGATTGTTAACGTTTTGCTGGTAAAATCAATGGCCGTTACTTCGTGACCTAGTAATAAATTAATCCCGGATGCTCGCATTTGTTCAGGTGTTCTAGCAAACATTTCTTGCTCGTCTTCAAATTGGTTGCCTAAGTAATATGGCAAACCACATGCACCAAACGAGACGTATTGTTCTTTTTCAATCACTGTTACCTTTGCTTCTTTGTTCGTACGAGCTGCTTTAGCTGCCGCACTCATCCCTGCTGCAATACCACCAATTATAACAATCTCCATCAATTAATCTCCTCTTATTTTTTAATGATAAATTCGATTTCTACTAATGCTCCCTTAGGCAACGCTGAGACTTGGAAGGCTGATCTAGCAGGACATTCTCCAGTGAAGTATTCCCCATAAACTTCGTTAAATGAAACAAAGCCACTAAAGTCGGTTAAAAAACACGTTGTTTTAACGATTTGATCAAAGTTTGCCCCCACTTCATTCAAAATCAACTGAATATTTTCCATGACTTGTTTCGTTTGCCCCTTGATATCTGTTGCTTCAATTTCTCCTGTCATCCCGTTAACTGGTAATTGACCTGATACAAAGATTAAGTCTCCTGCTTCACGATACGTTGAATATGGCCCAATTGCTGCTGGTATTTTTGACATACTAATCTCTCCATTCATCTATTTTTATAGTTGATAATTTTTTATCAACAAATCTTCTTTCATAGAAAAACTTATCATATAAAAAAACCTACGTCAATAATTTTATGATAAAAAGTAAGCGTTTTATTCATTGTATTTTGTGTTTATATTAATCTTTTCGATAGTTATTTCATCCTAGTTTAATCTTTGCTCGAATGTGATAATTTTTTATCAAATTTAGTTGACATTCTTTTTTTAAACGTGTTACGTTTATAGCGAACGATACACATAACGATTATTTATTAAACAGTCTATTGAATCGGAGGAATCTAATATGAAAATTAACACTAAATTATTACATGGTTACCCTGTCATCGACCCAACAACTGGCGCTTCGTCTATCCCTAAGTATCAAGCCTCAACTTTCCACCAAACAGATGTCTTTCATCACACGGGCTATAGTTATACTCGCTTTTCAAACCCCACTGTTGAAGCAGCCGAAGACTGTATTGCAACATTAGAAAACGCTCAATACGGCTTAGCTTTTTCATCAGGAATGGCTGCGATTAATGCCGTATTGTTCCTATTATCAAATGGCGATCACCTTGTATTAGGAAAAAATATTTATGGAGGCACCTTCCAAACGGTAACAGAGTTTTTAGATCGTTTTGGCGTAACGTATACATTTGTGGATGAATCAGATGTAGTCGCTTGGCAAGAAGCTATTCAACCTAATACAAAAATGTTCTATTTAGAATCTCCTTCTAATCCTTTATTAACTATCACAGATATTCAAGAAGTTTGTTCACTTGCTAAGAAGCATAACATTCTAACTGCTTGCGACAACACTTTTATGACACCGCTATCACAACAACCCTTAACATTAGGGGCCGATATCAGTATTAATAGCGCAACTAAATTTATCAACGGACATAGCGATGTTGTGGCTGGCTTGTTAGCGACCAACTCTGAATCACTATACAACACGTTAAAAACACACCAAAAAGCATTGGGGGGTGTTTTAGGTGTCGAAGATGCTTGGTTACTACTACGCGGGGTAAAGACAATGGGCTTACGCATGCAACAATCCATAAAAAATGCACAGACCATCGCAGAATTCCTATTAAACAAAAAACAAGTGACTAAGGTTTACTACCCTGGACTATCTACGCATGCTCATCATGATATCCACATGAAGCAAGCATCAGATGGGGGGGCTGTTCTTTCATTTGAACTAGAAAACATCGAGCAAATTAAACAGTTATTTAGTAATTGTCAAGTTCCAATTGTTGCCGTTAGCCTTGGGGGGGTTGAGTCTATCCTATCTTATCCATGGCAAATGTCACACGCTTGTATGCCTGAAGAAGAACGCTTAAACATGGGCGTTACCCCTACATTAGTCCGATTATCTTGTGGAATCGAAGATGTAGAAGACTTAATTGAGGATTTGGATAAGTGTATTGGGTGAAAAACAACAGCCTGCCTAACCTATTACAAACGATAAACAAATAAAAGTTTAAATAGATTTAAAACCAGAAAACTTACCACCTTAATTGGCACTAAGTCTTCTGGTTTTATTTATATAAGAAATCTAACACCATTTGATCAACGTCTTGATTTTCATGTAATTGGCTATGTTGTGCATTCGTTCCTTCAATAATTTGGTAAGAGATATTACTAAATTGATTAGATAATAATGCAACGACACTAAGCGCATCTGATACTGACACTGTGCCATCACTTTGAGTCCCATCTGATACATCCCCAGCAATCAATAGTGCCTGCACCTGTTGTGGTTCTTGTGATAACATTGTCTCAAAATCAGCATAACGATCGCTTTTGTTAACTGGACCATTAGCCAACACTGATTCAAGCGTCTCCCCCTCATTTAGTTCAGCAAAATTATTAAACGGTGCCCCAATAGCAATGAATTTTGACACGTTTGGAAGCTGATTGTCTTGGGTATAAGTTAATAAGTACCTTAGTGCACTCACACCCCCCATCGAATGTCCCACTAAATTAACCTCTTTCACTTGATAAGTATCATGTAAATACGCTAAACAATTCTTAATCCATAACGCTTGGTTCCATTCATGACTTTGATTGTCTTCAAATAAGACTTGAATCGTCGGATTATCTGTTTTTCCAGACAATTCTCCCTTAGCAGATACATTCCCTTCAGTATCCACGCTCAGGACCATTTCTTTATTTGTTATCCCTTCACGTTCCAAACGACGCAACATGCCACCAAAAGATAATCGCCCGCCTTGGTAACCATGAACAAACAGCGTTGGCGTCTTAGAAAACTGATACGTAGGCTCAATAACTTCCGTTGTTCCAGAAGTTTGATCCCCCACTTCTACAGGGGAAGAAGCCGTCGATTGTTGACGACATCCTACCAATACTAATAGGCATAGTAACCACCATATTTTTTTCATTCTATCTCTCCACATCACTGATTATTATTTATCTTTAACGTTTATTAACTTTATTTCGTCTAATGATAATTGATACTACCAGAAACACTAACACTAAACCAAGAACGGTTAACCATGTTTTCTTTTGCTCTCCTGTTTGTGGCATAATCCCTTTATTCTCATCGGTTGACTCACTTGATGTCACCGCTTCGACTTTCTGTTGTTCAGAGCTATCGGTTATTACTTCTGATGTCGCTATCGTTGTTTCGGTTGGAGGCGTCATAGACGATTCTATTGTAGAAGCCTCTGTTGTCAGGACCTCTTCATTTGAAGAATAATGCCATATCCAACCAATGATTCCTGGAAAAAGAGCACCCGATTCAGCGAGCATTTCCTTTTGTATCGGTGAGAAATAGCTCAAAATATTCGTCACTTCTTGAGCGCTTAATTTGGGAATAGCAATGAATGAGCTATCACTAGGATAAAGTGCTGCGAGATACTCAACTAATTGATCTACCTCTGGAATCATCTTTAATGCATTATCATAACTATTTGGGTCATACGCAAGCATCGGTTCAATGACTTCCCATGAAAGGGTATGATCTTTATACAACGCCTGAAGTATGCGGATGTACCCCCCAACATCTAGGCCATAAATATCAGCACCTACTCGTTCTGTCACTTTCATCGCATTTAATAATTGTTCATCCGTATAACCATCAATTTCTTCTTTTGAAATCAAATCACTTACCGATGATAACGTCGCACGTATACTTTCTGGGTCATTCTCTTGGTCAATGGCGGTTTCTCTCGTAGCCGCCTCAACGCCTAACTCCTGCTCTATTTGACTTAAAACAGCTTCTTGTTCCGTTACTATCTTAGCTGATTCAACAGGTCTACTTTCGATGACGTCTTCACTACTAGCTATACTTGTTGGCTCTTGAGTGCTTTGGCTCGTTGCAATTGCACTAGATTCTAATATGTAGTCACTGGTTTGTTCTATTGTGGGTGAATCTGTTGTGGTCACTCTTGCATCAAGTACTTCACTAGATTCTTCTGACAAAGTACTCATTGGAAATAAACATAGTAACGCACTCATTAAAAGATATTTTTTCATCGTGCCATCTCCTTTATGTAAATATACCCTAATTGTAGCATGTACCACCTAAAAACAACTATAAAAAGAGGGTTTATTTAATATTTATTAACCGTTTGATGATTGGGGAGATATCAGTCTTTTTAACTATTGTCATTGTTTTTTATAAATTATTTTTTCATTAACCCCTTGTTTATTATTTATTAACATGTATAATCGTTAATATATTTAGGGGAGTAGCAACATAGTATATTTATGGTTTTAAATCAACTATCACGTCTAACAGACTGGTTTAAAGCGTAATTTGCAAGACCTAACCGAACACAAGTTATTTGTGTTGGTTAGGTCTTTTTATTTTAGAAAGGAGATTAAGACAATCATGCATCAATCAAAAAAAATCACCCTCGCAAGTTTATTGGTAGCGATGGGCGTTGTATACGGAGATATCGGAACAAGTCCACTATACGTCATGAAAGCTATTGTGAGCGGTAACGGAGGACTAGGGAGTATCAATGAAGAATTTGTCGTTGGGGCGATTTCGTTAGTGATCTGGACTGTCACCTTAATGACGACTGTTAAATATGTTCTCATCGCATTACGAGCTGATAATCATGGTGAAGGAGGAATTTTTTCACTCTATACATTAGTCCGAAAGGTAGTGCCTATTCTAATCTTCCCCGCTTTAATCGGAGGAGCCGCACTTTTAGCTGATGGTGTCTTAACACCTGCTGTAACGATAACAACAGCAGTTGAAGGTTTACGAGGAATCCCGTTATTCTATCAGCATTTTGGTGATAATCAACATATTATCGTCCTACTGGCTATCGGAATCATCACCTTATTGTTCATGATCCAACGTTTTGGTACCGAAAAAGTGGGAAAAGCCTTTGGTCCTGTCATGTTTGGCTGGTTTACATTCTTAGGTGCGGTAGGATTGTATAATTTACTGGGAGATTTTTCTATCTTACGTGCCCTAAATCCTTACTATGCAGTAGAATTACTTTTTAGCCCTGCAAATAAAATTGGCATTCTTATTTTAGGTAGTGTCTTTCTAGCAACAACCGGTGCCGAAGCTCTGTACGCTGATATGGGACATGTTGGTAAAAATAATATTTTAGCGAGCTGGCCTTATATTAAATTATGTTTGATCTTGAATTATTTAGGACAAGGGGCTTGGTTGATCACTCATCTAAATAATGAGGTATATATGAATCAAACAGACTTAAACCCATTTTTTAGCATGATGCCAAAAGAATTATCCTTAGTAGCCGTAATTTTCGCAACTTTAGCGGCAATTATCGCTTCTCAATCATTAATTTCTGGCTCCTTCACTCTAGTTGCCGAAGCCATGAAATTAAAATTATTCCCTAAATTGAGAATTGTTTATCCTACCACTCATAAAGGACAAATGTATATTCCTGTGATCAATTCACTCCTATGGCTGTTATGTATCACGATTGTTTTTAAATTCAAAACATCTCATCGCTTAGAAGCAGCCTATGGATTAGCCATTACTATTACGATGCTAATGACGACTATTTTGTTATGGGTCTATTTATTAAAACATAAGACTCCTAAAATCTTGTCCTATACGTTCCTTATATTCTTTAGCTTGCTAGAAGGCGTCTTCTTCTACTCAAGTGCGGCGAAGTTTTTACAAGGTGGCTATGTCGCTATTTTGATCGCGGTTATTTTATTTATTATTATGCTAAGTTGGCATTTGAGCAATCAAATCAAAGAAAAAGTGGCAAAAAAAGTGCCGCTAAAAGATTATGTCTCACAATTAGAAAAACTAGCAAACGATACGGATATGCCCTTTTACCAAACGAATGTGGTTTATTTAACCGATGACTTATCTGAACAAATGATTGATCGAAAAATCATTTATTCTATCTTAGACAAAAAACCAAAACGGGCCCAAGTCTACTGGTTTGTTAATGTATTTGTCACCGATGACCCTTATACCAAAGAATACTTGGTTGAAACCTTCCATAGTCAACATGTCGTCAGCGTACAGTTGCGTTTAGGGTTCAGAATGAATCAAAACGTGAACGTTTATATGCGTCAAATTGTCAAAGAGATGATGGACGAACACACTATTGAAAAACAAACACAAGAATATTCTATCCAACCTGGACGTAGCGTTGGGGACTTCTGTTTTGTCCTAATCGATGATGGGTTATACAAAGGAACTACCGGATTAACCTCTTTTGAAAAAATTGTTTATCAAATTAAACTAGCCATTAAAACCGTGACAACCTCAACTGAAAATTGGTTTGGATTACAATATAGTGAAGTCGTTAAAGAAAGTGTCCCACTAGTTATTGATAAACGTGGACCTTCTGAAGAAGAAAAATTAGTATTGAAGAAAGACCAGGTGTTTAGTTCGGAAGAAGTTTAGGTAAACAGTTATACCCTTACTTGATAAAATAATTAAACCCAACCTCTATGTAGTACTGAGAGGTTGGGTTTGTTGGGTTCATCTAATGTTTCTGCTACTCACCTATCTAACGAATAGACATATTTTTCGCTTGTTCAATAATAGCCGAAGCAGTTAAACCGTAATGTTCCTTTAATATTTCTGGATTTCCGGATTGACCAAATCTATCTTCTACCCCTATTTTTTTTAATTTAATAGGATAAGCTTCAGATAAATATTCAGCAACCGCGCTTCCTAATCCACCAATTATACTGTGTTCTTCAGCCGTAATAATCCATGGTGTTTTCTTCGCAATCTTTAATAACAACGCCTCATCTAATGGCTTAATGGTAGGCATATTTATTACATTCAAAAAAATATTTTCTTGTTGTAATAATGTAGCCGCTGTTAATGCTTCTTGTACCATAGCACCTGTGGCGATAATGGTTCCGTGATGACCTGCTAAGAGTTCTTCACCCTTGCCAATAACAAAGGGTTGCTTTTCTTTATGGACTCTATTTACAGCTAATCTACCTAATCTAAGATAAACCGGGCCTTCATGTTGCATAATAGCTTCCATTGCTGCTTCAGTTTCCAGGTCATCAACTGGATTAATAATGGTCATCCCAGGAATAACACGCATAAGCGCAATATCTTCAATAGCCTGATGAGAACCACCATCTTCTCCTACCGTAACACCTGCATGTGTCGCCGCAATCGTGACATTTAAATTTTGATAGGCGATAGCGTTTCTTATTTGTTCATAAGCTCGTCCTGCTCCGAATATAGCAAAGGTACTTGCAAATGGACGTTTCCCGCCTAAAGCTAGTCCAGCAGCTGTTCCCATCATATCTGCTTCAGCAATCCCTATATTATAAAACTTATTAGGAACTTCTTTTGCAAATACATCGGTCTTAGTTGCTGCGGATAAATCAGCGTCTAAAACAATTAGATCTTTATTATCTTTTAATTTTAAAAGTGTTTCACCATAAGCTTGTCTAGTAGCTTTTTTCATCCTACAACACCTCCTTCAACTCAGAAAGTGCTCGTTGCGCTTCTTCTGGAGAAGGAGCTTTACCATGCCACCCTACTTGATTTTCCATAAAACTAACACCTTTTCCTTTAATCGTTTCACAAAGAATCATCGTAGGTGCTCCCTTATTAGTTTTAGCTTGTTCAATAGCTTCAATCAGTGACGTAATATCATGACCATTTGCTTCTAATACATGCCAATTAAACGCCTTGAATTTATCGGCAATATTATTAACTGCCATTACCTCATCATTACTTCCATCGATTTGAAGACCATTATGATCAACTAAAGCGATAACATTATTCAACTTATAATGTGCCGCTGTCATTGCAGCTTCCCAAACTTGTCCTTCTTGTAACTCTCCATCACCTAGAAGCACATATACTTTTTTATCAATATTATCTTGACGCTTAGCTAAGGCTAAACCATTAGCTATTGATAAACCTTGTCCTAAAGAACCACTCGATGAATCAACACCTCGCGTTTTCAAACGATCTGGATGTCCTTGTAACATACTAGAAAATTTCCTTAAATTAAGTAATTCTTTTTTATCAAAAAAACCTTTATCTGCTAAAACGGCATACAATGCCGGTGCCGCATGACCTTTGGATAAAATAAAGTGATCTCTATCTTGAGAATCATAATTTTCAAGTGAGATATCCATCTCCTTATAATACAACACAGTTAAAATATCAATAGCAGAAAGAGAACCTCCTGGATGACCTGAACCCGCAGATTCAAGAGAGCTAATAATATTTCCTCTTAACTCTCTTGCTTTTTCTTCAAATTTCATCATTGTATTATACCTTTTCTACTTGTTTCTTCATTTCCTCTAAAAAGACATTAATAAGCATCCAAGATGAAGCAGAACCAGGATCTCTATGCCCGATTGCTCTCTCTCCTAGTCTCATTGCTCGACCTTTTTTTGCCACTAAAGGAATAGTAGAATCCGAACCTTGTTTCATAATAGCTACCGCATCTTCTAAGACCTTGATAGAATCTTCGTCTTCTTTATGTAGTTCTAGATAATCTAATCCAGGTAATAATGTATCCAACATCGTTTTATCACCTAGTTCTGCTTTACCTCTCATTTGAATCGCTTCAATACCATTTTTTAGCATATCCACGAACTCAACAAATGTCACTTCATTCTTTCCAACAACGTCTTTTCCAATTTTCATAAAAAAGCTGCCATACAACGGTCCTGAAGCACCGCCCACTTTACTTAATAAAATCATGCCTGATTTTTTTAATAAATCATTAATATCATTTGAGTTATCATAATTTTCTTGAAGTTTTTCTGTAACTCCTCTAAATCCAATACTTAAATTAATACCGTGATCACCATCGCCAATATCAGAATCTAATTCTGTCCAATAATCACGATTCTCTTCTGTTAGCGCTGCCATTTTTTCTAAACTAATTTTAAAAAACTCTTTATTTAACAACAACTTATTATTCATAAAGTAACCTTCTTTCTGGAATTAAAATTCTTATGTAGTTCGTGGTAAAGGAAAATTTGTTTTTATAAAAATAGAGACAATAAGAAACCGCCCACTATTCCTGCAAGAATAGCTGCTACTACTTTAGGAATAGATTTCTTTATATTACCACCTACAATAGAAGATGCTACCCATACACCAACACCGGCAGCTAATCCTTGATCTACCCATGCCGCGCCTGATTGTGTAATCATAGGTGTAGAAATACCATGGTTTAGACACCAAGCAGTTCCAACAATAAATAGCGCTGCCATCCATCCACCAATCGGCCCCCAATTATCTACCATTTTACCCCATGACATTCTAATCATAAAAGGAAAAATAAAAGAGCCGCATAATGTTGCAATACCTAAACTTGTAGTCATGATTCTTCCTCCTGCTTAATTTTTATTTTTAAGGTTGTTTAATTCTAGTTCATTCATGCCAGGTTCTGGTGATTCTGTTTCAAACGTATCGTCTTTTGCCATACTTTTTTCGATAGCAGCCGCCACAATACCACCTAAAGCTGACCCAACTATCACTAATAAAATTGTCGGAATAGAATCAATAAGACTCGAAGTACCCGTCATAAATGTGTCTCTCATAATTCCACAAACACCGATTGCTAACCCCATATCAACAAATGAAGCATCATCTAGATTACCGGTTAAATTCACGTAATGATTCATGTACCATAATGGACCGATGATAATTCCTGCAGCCAAAAATCCCCCAAAAATGCCAAACTTACCTAATTCTCCCCATACAGCCATCACCACAACACCAGCTATCAAATATCCAATAAAGCTTCTAAAAAATTTCATAATAGATTCTCCTTATTTTAATAAAAAATTATTTTAGCCTATAAATAAGATAGTTCTGACAAGATTTCTTCTTTTTCCTGAGTAACTGTTGATTTAACAGCCACTGCGAAAGATCCTTCGACTAGAGGGGCATCAATTATTTCTACTTTTGATAAAAGTTCGCTATCTTCAATCAAATCTACAGCTGATTCCGAGCTCAAAACAGCGCTTCCAATATCGCAAAAAATAAAAATATTCTGACAATCTTTATTAGCTTCTATCGCTTCCATAATCATTATAGCGTTAGTTCCTATTCTGCCATCACCTGTTCCTCCTGCAGAAATAATCCTAACTTGATCACATTTACCTGTCATTTCCTCGATCATTTCTTTGGTACCATCTGTAATTTTTTGACTATGCGAAACTAAAATTATTCCAATCATGTTTTACTTACCCCTTTATTTTTTTTACAAGTTTAACTATTAGAGCATAATTTTTGGGATTATGACCAAACCTACCAACAAATACACCATCAACATTATCATCAGAAACTATTTCTTCTACATTTTCTAAAGATACTGACCCACCATAGATAATTCTAATTGTATCTGATGTTTTTTTATCATATAATTCTTCGATACATTTTCTAATCAAGTGATGCACCTTGTGAACATGAGTTGAACTAGCCGCTTGTGCTTTTCCAATTGCCCAAGCTGGTTCATATGCAAAAATAATCTTTTTAACATCTTCACGATCAATAGTTGCTAAATCAAGTGATAGTTGTTTTTTCAAAACTTGTTTAATTAAACAATAATCCTCGGTAATCTCTAATTCACCAATACAATGGACTGGCGTAACACCATTTCTTAGCGCCAATTTCAATTTTTTATTAATTATATCATTTGATTCTTTAAAAATTGTACGACGCTCAATATGTCCAATTTCAACATATTTACCGCCCATATCAATGAGTGATTCAACTGAAAATTCACCAGTGAACGCTCCATTTGCTTCGAATCCAATATTTTGGGCACCCAATCCTATAGAAGAATCCATTAATTCTATAGACACAGGGTAAATTACTCCTAAGCTAGGAAACATGAATTGTTCCACTTGGTTCTCATTACCGATTTCTTTCACCACTTCTTTAGAAAATTCACATGCCTCAGTTATATAGTTTTGATAGTTTTTTAAACTAATCCCTACAATTGATTTTCTCATATAAACACTATCTTTCATATGTTATTTTTTAAAAGATTCCCAATCTTTTAAGAAACCTTCAATACCAGCGTCAGTTAATGGGTGAGACCATAATTTAGGGAATAAACTTCCTGGAATAGTTGCAATATCTGCTCCCACTTCAGCAACCAATTCTACATGCCCTAGATTTCTAATGCTAGCCGCAATAATTTCAGTGTCGTAGCCGTAGTCGACTAATACTTTTTTCAAATTAGCAATCATTGAAATACTGTCTGTTCCAATATCATCTAAGCGACCAACAAATGGGCTGACATAAGTTGCTCCGGCTTTTGCAGCCATTAAACCTTGTGACACTGTAAAGACAAGTGTGACATTTGTTTTAATTCCTTCTTTAGATAAAATATTAACCGCTTCCAATCCTGCTTCAGTCATAGGGATTTTTACCACAACGTTATCCGCCCACTTAACAAGTTCTCTTGCTTCTTTAACCATGCCATCTGCTTCCAAAGAAATAACTTCAGCACTTACTGGTCCTGGAATTAATTCGCAAATTTCAGTGATAACTTCTTTAAAATCACGACCTTCTTTAGCGATAATTGATGGATTAGTTGTGACCCCATCGACTAAACCTAATTTATTAATTCGTTTAATTTCATCAACATTAGCAGTATCTAGAAAAAATTTCATTTTACTTTTCCTCTTTTCTTATTTTTTAAATTCGTTTTCTTTTTCCATAATTTGGTCGATTTTTCTTGATGAATTACCACCTTCAAATGAAACTGATAAATATTCATCTACGATTTTTTTGGCAACTTCGATACCTATCACTTTAGAACCTAATGTAATAATTTGAGCATTGTTACTCAATTGAGCTCTTTCAGCTGAATAAGTATCATGTACTTGCGCTGCTCTTATACCTGGGATTTTATTAGCTGCCATCGCCATCCCAATTCCAGTCCCACAGCAAAGTATTCCGCGCTCTACTTCATTGGATAATACACCATTAGCAACTGTAAAGGCGATATTAGGATAATCCACCTCATCTGGTGAAAAACATCCATAATCTTCCACTTCAATCCCTTGTCCTCTTAAATAATTAATTAATTCACTTTTCATTTCAAACGCATTATGATCTGATCCAATTCCAATTTTCACTAATATCCTCCTCCTTATCTTTTGTTGACTTAATCTTATATCTTTTTCGTTTTGTTGTCAATTGTTTTCTTTAACTTTCGTATACACCCGAAAAACAAAAGAATCCGAAAACAAATAACGAAAATTAGATATATTTCTTTTGTATTATACAGTGTTTTATTGTACAATGATTACAATATAGGTAATGGAGGAGATTTTATGTATACACATGAACGAAGAGAGAAAATAATGGATTTATTACAAAGTAAGGACCCTATCTCGGTTAATGAACTAAGCAATGAACTAGAGGTTTCAAAAGCAACTATACGATCAGACCTCACTTATTTAAGTAATAATAATTTAATTATTCGAACTCATGGGGGAGCAACTAAAACAAAAGAAAATGAAATAATAAAAAAAGATATTAATTATGAAGCAAGAAAGCAAATTAATATAGAACAAAAACAAGAAATAGCAAAAAAAGCGATGAATTTTATTAAACAGGGAGAATGTATCATTCTAGACGCAAGCTCAACTTGCTATGAATTAGCACGACTTATTAGTCAATCAGACAAAAAGATAACCGTACTAACTAATGGCCTTCGAACAGCGACTATTTTAAAAGAAAATTTCAATTTAACAGTTATCGTAATCGGTGGTGTGGTAAAAGGAAAATCAAATGCGATAGAAGGAACATTAGGTATTGAAATTTTGAAAAAAGTTAATATAGACACTTTATTCACGTCTGCTTACGCTATTTCAGATACAGAAGGTTTGTCTGACTTCAATTTATACGAAGTCGAATTAAAGAAAAAAATGATAGAAGTATCAACTAAAACAATCGGTCTAGTAGACAGTTCTAAATTTGGGAAAAAATCCATCGCCACTTTCGCATCATTAGAGCAATTAGACACAATTATTACAGACAATCAGATCAGTACAGAAACAAAAAATAATTACATTAACCTTGTAAACATTGAGTAATTAAATTTACTCAACGTTTACAAGGTTAACTCTAAAAATAAAGATAGCTGGAGGAAATATTGACATGAAAAAAGACATAATGATTTATACAATATCTGATTCAATTGGAGAAACATCACAAAAATTATTAGGTGCCGTTACCGCTCAATATCCTGATTTAACATTCAATAATAACAATAAATTTTCTTTTGTCACTCAAGAAAACGAATTGTTAGAAATACTAAGATCTGCTTTGAAAGATGATGCCATTGTCATTAGTACATTAGTAAACAAAAATTTGTTAACTACAGCAAAAAACTTCAGTTCTAAAAATGGGTTGCAATACTTTGACTTAATGTCCCCTCTATTCGACTTAATTCGACATAAAGCAGGTGAAGAACCTATTGAAAAACCTGGTATTATTCATAATTTAGATAGTAATTATATAAATAAAATGGCGGCAATTGAATTTGCTGTTAAGCACGATGATGATCACTCACCAGAATCTCTTTTAGAAGCAGATATCATTATATTAGGCGCTTCTCGTACTTCAAAAACACCTCTAAGTGTTTATTTAGCAAATAAAGGAATCAAAGTAGCAAATATGACGATCACTTCAGATATGGATGCCCCTGCTGTCTTATCAAGTATTAATCCTGATAAGATGATTGGATTAGTAATGAAGCCAGAGACTTTAGCAAGTATTAGAAGTAATCGCTTAGATACTTTAGGCTTAAAACAGGACAGTAATTATACTAATTTACCAGCGATACAAACTGAATTGGACTACTCAACTAAACTATTTGAACAATATGGTGCGTATATAGTTGATGCTACTGATAAATCAATTGAAGAAATTGCTTATCTAATAGAAAATCATATCAATCAAAACCGCATATAAAAAGAAAAGAAACAAAAGAAAAAGAAAGTTATTTTGAAGGTAAATAAAAGAAAAGAAAAATAAACGTTGACTAAGTGAAAAAATATTGATAATCTATAAATGTAATAACGAAAAGCAATTTAGTTGATTGTTGTTCATACAGCCAATGAAGGCTGTATAGTTATATCTCTCAAATGTAAGCGTCACCATACTTGTTAACAACATATTCGTATAGAAGAGCTCTCTATACATATGTTTATAAAAATTTATTATAAGGAGACAACACAATGAAACGATTAGTAAATGATGGATATCAAGTTGTTGAAGAAATGCTAGAAGGGTATGTATTAGCTAATAATAAATACGCATACCTAGATGATGAAAATCAACGTGTAGTACTTAGTAAACAAATGAGTGCAGAACCTCGTGTAAGAGTAATTGTTGGTGGTGGTTCTGGACACGAACCTCTATTTTTAGGATATGTTGGTAAAGATTTTGCTGATGCAGCAGTTGTTGGAAATATTAATACGTCTCCAGCACCAGATGCATGTCTTCGTTCTGTCCAAGCAGTTGATTCAGGAAAAGGTTGTATTTTCTTATATGGAAACTATGCTGGCGATGTTATGAACTTTGATATGGCAGTCGAAATGGCAGCCGAAGAAGGTATCAGAGTTGAAACAGTCCTAGTAACTGATGATGTATGTTCTGCTAAAGAAAGAGAAAACCGTCGTGGTATCGCTGGTGATGTACCAGTATTTAAAGTAGCTGGTAGTGCAGCAGCAAAAGGTTATGACTTAGATAAAGTAACCGCTTTAACTCAAAAAGCAAATGATAGCACTTACTCTATGGGGGTAGCCCTTTCATCTTCTACCCTACCTGTTACAGGAAAAGATATCTTCTTTATGGAAGACGGTGATATGGAAATTGGAATGGGAATTCACGGCGAGCCTGGATTAGAACGTCGTAAAATCGATCCAGCTGACAAAGTAGTAGATGAAATCATGGAAAATATCTTAGCTGATGCTAAGCTAGAACAAAATGACGAAGTTTATGTATTACTAAACGGTTTAGGCGGACTTCCTGTCATGGATCAATATATTTGTTACCGTCGTGTTCATCAAATTTTAGAAGAAAAAGGCATTAAAATTCATCGTACTGACGTAGGTAACTACGCAACATCTATGGATATGATTGGTATGTCCGTTACTTTACTAAAACTTGACGATGAGATTAAAGAATTACTTGATGCACCATGTGATACACCATACTATAAATTGTAAAAAAAAATGAAAGTGGGGATTCATTAATGGATTACAAAGAATTTGATATCAATTTTGGATTAGAAGGAAAAGTTGCCGTAATAACAGGAGGATTAAGTGGTATCGGAGAAGCAACTGCTGAATTATTCATCAAAAAAGGCGCTAAAATTGCTATTTTCGATGTCCAAGCAGACGCTAAAGAAAAGGCAAATGATAAATTTGGTGATAACGCAATCGGTGTTACTGTTGACGTTACCAAGAAAGAACAAATCGAATCTGCTATTGAAGAAACATTAGCTAAATATGGCAAAATTGATTTATTAGTCAACTCAGCAGGCGTTGCTTTACTTGATGATGCTGAAAACCTTTCTGAAGAATACTGGGACAAAACGTTTGCTATCAATGTTAAAGGTAGCTTCTTAGTAGCTCAAGCTATCGGAAAACAAATGATCAAATCTGGCGGAGGAAAAATCATTAACTTAGCCTCTCAAGCTTCTGTTGTTGCGTTAGATAATCATGTGGCATACTGTGCAAGTAAAGGGGCTATTGTATCAATGACTCAAGTATTAGCTTATGAATGGGCACAATATAACATTAATGTAAATTGTATTTCTCCAACAGTAATTTTAACTGAATTAGGTAAAAAAGCTTGGGCTGGCCAAGTTGGTGAAGACATGAAAAAACAAATTCCAGCTGGCCGTTTTGGTTATCCAGAAGAAGTCGCAGCGTGCGCATTATTCTTAGCAGCTGATGCTTCTAACTTAATGACAGGTGAAAATATGATCATTGATGGTGGTTATACAATCAAGTAATAAAAAAATCAATCTTTTTTCGGAGTAGAGAAATCTGCTCCGATTTTTATTTTATTAAAGTAACTTAGCTAAATTCAATATTATTTTCCAAACTAAAAAATGCCTCCCAAAAGTTAGATGCTTATTCTAACTTTTGGGAGGCATTTTTATTTCATCTGTCTTTCACAACTTTCATCATTTTAATAACCAACAATAATAAAATGATAGATAAACATGTAATTGCTGCAATCAATAATTTTTCATTAGACTGAGGTGTCCTTGGGTAATCCTTATTGATTTCTTGAGCTTTTGCATGTGTGATCGTTACTTTTTTTGATAAATGCCATTCACCAAGCGCATTCTTTATTACAATATCGTATCGATAATCTCCTGGTTTTACAGCCTCAACTATTGGTGAAAACAAGTTGAATTCGCTATTAGGGGCGATACTTAAACCTTTCTTCCTTTCATCTATAAGAGGTGTCTTATCCCCTTCTTTATAAAATCTAGAACGAATTTCTGCTTTTCTCAGCAAAACTGGTGTTAAATTTTGAATGGTCATTTTTACTACTTGATGATCGTCTATTGTATCCACCTTTGCAGATAATGCTTTCAACTTAGGCACAATTGGTTCGTTGTTTTGTGATAATTTTATGGCTGCCGTATATTGTACTTCATGATTTAATACCTGTTTTTGGGTATCGTGGTTTACGTTACTCACCTGCACACCACCTAAAATTATCCCTGCAACTTGCTTATTGGGCATATGAACATTAAACCACATCACCTTTTTACTGTTACTTGCGACTTCTAGTTGATAATTTTCTTTGTCAACTGTCTGTAAAAAATCTATTGAGGCATCTCCTACCAATTCGACATTCTTCTTTGTATAGTCAACAATTCCATTGTCATTAGTTGTTGCATTAGTAAAAGCTATTTGGAAATGTTGGGCGTGGTTTTCTTGATTATTAATTTCAATCCCAATTTTATCTGATTCATTTGGTTGTAAGCACATATCAAAATAACTAGTAACTTCTTTATTTTGATGATTAGGTAATAGTAACTGGACCGTATAATTAGATATCCCTTCTGCGCAAACCTTGTTTTCTCCTATGAAGCAATACATTAATATAAAACTACTGATAATCCAAACATATTTTGCTAGGTTAATCGTTAAGTTGTATCTGTTAATTATTAGCATCTTTTCCATTTTTACGTTTCATCATGACAATTGTCACAATACCTAATATGATAATCATAATACCTATAGCAATTAACACATACATCAATGTTGAATTATCTTTTCCTTTATCAACGACTACTGTATCTAATACTTTTTTACGTTCTTTTCTATCAATAGTAAATTTCTTTTCTAGTGGCCATTTTTGCTTACCATCGGGTGAATAAACCGTCATATCTAATTTGTAATCACCAGCTGGAAAAGTATCTGGACTGACTTTTTGAGGAATCACAAAGACACTATTAGGGGCCATTTGAAAGCCTTCGTTTGACCACTTATAAATTGCATCTCCATCTTTATCTGTAATTGTGGCATCAAATGTATAGCCTCCGATTAACGTACCAGAATCATTACTTAATTCTGAGAAAATGGAGTAGCTACCACCATACTCTGCTACTTTAACATCCTCAATAGAAAAGTTTTGTTTTACAACAGCTTTCTCATCCATTCTAATTTGAGCAGCTACTACTATAGAGTATTTATTAGTAATAGTCATTCCTTCTTTAACAGAGACATTGTTTTGATCATCTTTTTCATCGTCGACTTCTCTTATATTAAAGCCACCTAATAACATTCCCTCAAACGTTTGATCCGGCATTGTAGCCGTAAAGGTGACGTTTTTCTTTCCTCTGGCAGGTAATTTAACTGTTTGTTTTTTTGATACTAAGTCTTCAAAGGAATATTTCATTGTCTTGCTTAGTGGTTCTTTAGATTTCAAATAAGTAACCGTCCCATTTTGACTCGTTCTTGCTGTAATCGGTTCTACAATGACATCGACTTCTTTATCCGCGCCATTCATGATTTCCATCGTAAACGTTTGCTTTTGACCAGGTTTAACCAAAATATCATAGTATGATGCTTGTTTATTTATTTGGTTTTCTGGGATTTTGGTGACGACATTGTACGGGATATTTGGTGAACCGACTTGTTCTTCCTTAGCTGTATCGCTTGTCTTTGTATTTTCCGCAAAAACTGTCGTTCCTCCTGCAACTATAGATAATCCTATCATTAAATTAATAAGCAATTTTTTCATTTTTCTTTCACTCCTTATATCTATAGACACTTAAAATAAGGCGGTCACTCACCCACATTTTAAGTGTCTATTTTTAATGTAAACTCACTAATTTTCTGGACCTGCTTGTAAATTCCAAACCAACGTTGTAGAATACTCTCCTTTTGGTATTTCTTTACCGATTTCAAGTGTTGCGATGACCGGTCTATTTTGTAAGGCATCATAGGACACGCCATCTTCTTGATTTAGCATATTCACAAATCCCACAGAATTAATTAACTGCTTTTCTTGCGTTGCTTCTTGTAAAGATAAATTTAACGCCTTATGCCATTTATTAGTGGCTTTGTCTTGTCGTTTGACTTGAACATGCCATCCGTTATTACCACTTCTCGTATCTAAAATACTAATAGTCCCTTCTTTTTTTCTTACTTGATTGCTATCTTCTATATATATAGCTTTGTCTTTGCCAAAATCTAGTGTTAAGTCAATATTATCTAGGCTTATATTTCCTGGTCCAATCGATACGGTTGCCTGACTATGTTCGATAGCATCTACTGACTGTGCCTCAACTTTGGTAGCTAATGATAGTCCCAATAGAATAGGGGTTAATAAAAATAACGATATTTTTTTCATTTTTTTACCCCCTTCATTTTTTTAGTAACTAACACTACCATACTAATAGCAGTAACTAATACTCCCGTAAAAGTTATTAACATGCTAGACGTTTTTTCATTCGTTTGTGGTAGTAAGCCTGTTCCTGAGCCATTAGAATAACTAGGTTGATTGGATGTTGTATCTTTTCCAGTAGATTTTTCTAATGCATTATTTTTTTCAATAGTAACCGTCACTGGGGTTTCAGATTGTACCGCTCCATAAGTTGCTACTGGAAAGGCAACATATAATCCGACCAACATCACTAAACTTGCAATGAATATTTCTTTTCTTTTGTGTTTCATCTCATGTCCCTCACTTTCCTTTGCTCGTATCTATGGAGAAGGAGTATTTGATAACGTCCAATTAATGACCCCATTGTATGTTGCCGCAAGGACATTCTTAGTTGAATCAATATAAAAACCATCCGTACCACTTTGACTAATTTCTTTATTAGTAAAGCTAGGTTCATCACCTAATTTTTTAGAAAGTAACGTTACCCCTTTATCATCGTCTGATTTTTTATTTCGAATGACTGTCTTCTTATCACCTTGTTGATAGTATAAAAAGCCATCTGGAATAATATAAGGGTTATCCGCTTTGTCTTCTTTGAATTCACTTGTGGCTGATAGTTCCCAACCATCTGTTGAACCATCATAAACAACAATGGCTTCCGAACCAACAGCTTCTTTAGCTTGTTTCATTTGGTTTAGTGATTCTTGAGATAACTGTTGTCCCTCTGTTACTTGTCGCACTTCTTGTTCAGGTGTTCTTGAAAAAGTTAATTTGCTAGCCTTACTTCCAATATCCAATGTCATATCATCAAACTTATCCGGAATATCCACTATAACAGGACTTTCAAAGGTGATAGGTAATTCCACAGGATCTGATTCATTTTTATCTGCATCAATAATTGTTACTTTCACTTTTCTATTCCCAGGTATATACGTTGCACCTGAAACACTACCGCTGCCTGCTATTGCTTCTGGCAAATTAGGATTAGCTACCACATCCGCATCTGTCTTAAATACAGTTATTTTTTGATCAGAAATAGAAGGGACCGGGCTTATATCTCCTGATGGTCTGCTATAGTGATAATCGTCACTTTCCACTTTGATTTCGTATCCAGTTTTAAAATTATCAGCATCTTCTCCGGCCACAGATAACACTGGTAACCCTTGTTTAGTATTTTCGGCACCGCCGCCTTCAGGACTCTCAGTGAAATGCGTTAGGTTAAATTTAGTTTTTTCCTTATTGATGACTGGTGCGCTTTGCAATGTTAAATTGCTAATAGCAAATTTTTCCGTATTATCTTGCACCTCTTCTGCTGGCACATTTTCGGATGCATTATTATTTTTAATACGATAAACTATTTGAAAATCACCGTAGTTCAATTGTTTATCCGCCATTAATTGCTTAATATCTAAAGTAAATAGATTAGTCAACGCTTGTTGATCAATCATTCCTTGTGCGTTAATAGGTGGGGTACTAACCGCTTCATTAATCGTTGTTTTTAACGGCATTAAGCCTGTTGTAGCATCTTTTTCCCCTTGACGTACTTCTAATGAAATAGCCAATTGTGCTGTAGAAAAATATTTTACAAATGAACGTGTATCTATGTTCATTTTCCCAGTTTCTAAACGATTTACAACCACCTTATCGCCGTCTTTAGGTGCGTCGATACGAGCTGATAATACTTCGTTCTTTCGGACATTAAGTTTACCTTTTTCTCTTAACACGACTTGGTCACTCATAATATCATAATCAATCATTTGGTCTCTTGATACCGTATCTTCTGGTGTGAAGTTAAAGGATACTTTATATTCATCAGCACTTGCTACATTATACTTACCTCTAGTATCAAAGCGATTATTCCCTTGATCAGCAGTAACACTGGTTTTAGTATCATTTACCATCAACGTTTCATCAGTCGCAATATCCAACACAGATGGAACAGTTACTTGTATATTAATATTTTCCCAAGGTGTGGTGTTACCATTCTTTTTACGTTTTACTACTACTTCTCCACGATATTTCATACCACCTGTTAATGTATCTACCTCTACAGGTGTACCATCTTCTTGATAAAAGTTAGTAGATACATCAAAATCAGTACTATCTAAGTAACCTGGCACTTGTTCAAAGTAGACACGTTGTCGTTTAGAAGACTCTGATTCTGAGTTACCTTCTGTACCATTGAATCCCCAATAGACTTGATCAACTGTGCCGCCTTCTAATACTTCTTTTTTAAATAAGGCTTGATCCACTAACACACGTTGCCCATCATATTGATACTCTAAGCGTCCATCTGCCCAGTTGTCACCTTCTCCTGGTTCCCAAGATACTTCAAAGCGTTTGTATGTGCCATCGGTTAATTTCACTTTTTGAGGCGCATTATGGATCACTTTTCGCCATGCAAGTCCCCACCGGTCGGTATATTTCCCATAAGTGACACCTTCATCTAAATTTTCAGGAAAGTAGTACCCTACATGGTTATTATTGGGACCTCCTGTTACATTAGGATCTACGTCAAAGTAACTTCCTTCACCTAACCCTAATCCAACACCACTTACAAAGTTTTTTCCGTTTTTATCACCATATAAGTCAAACTCTACAGCGAAAGAATGAGGAATTCCTTTTGAATCTTTAGCAAACGTATATCTGCCGACATCACCTAAAATTCCTAGTCCCACTTTTTGGGAACCATCCAGGGTCGCACCATCAAATATACCACCTATCCACGTATCAAGTAGTCTAACTCTTCCTCCTGTCCCGCTATCATTCCCACTATGCATAACAAAACCCATACCACCATCGACCGTTTCTTTGTTATTTTGATTGTAATGGTGCTTAATGTATGTAACTAAGCGAAATGGTTCACGCATATTTAACTTGTCATTTCCTTGAATAGAACTCACACGACTCTTCTCATAAACTTGTAAAAATCCCGGATGATGACTTTTGGTCACATCTATAAATCCTGGGCCTCTTGTAGTAAAATTATCAGCTACGCTTCCCTTTTGAAGAGAGGAATATTCAGTCCATTTCATGCCTTCTGGATGAGCCGCATAAACATTCATTAAGTCGGTTAAATTTTTCTGAATTCCTACTGGTCGAACAAAGCCTTCTGGGTCTTTGTCTGGCCCCAAAATATAAGGATAGTCTTCAATTGCAGGAAGAATTTGTGTATTAACTGCCGCGGCGTTCACATTAATGCTTCCCATTATAAGGCTTGTTAATAATAGTGTGGTATTCACTATTAGTTTATTTCTAGTTTTCATACAGTGTCACATCCTTTATTCCCTTAACTAGTTGTTAACCAAGTATCAATGAAAAAAGCAACCGAATAAGAAGTAGCTTCCTATTCAGTTGCCCTTATGTGATTGTTGGTTTATTGACCCGTACTATAATTATGGTTCAGGTGCAGGTGCAGGTGTTTGTCTGTCAATTTGAGCAATGTCGCCATCAATTTTTGGGGCAGTATACAATGTCCAAGTAAACTCACTTGTATAATTACCTGCTACGTTCTTATCATCCTTTGTTGTTAAAGTTGCACCATCAACTTTTGCAATGTTAGCTTTACCCATCCCTTCGTTAATACCGGCAGCAAACACGCCTGCATTAGTAAAACCAACTGAGGTGTCTATTGTAGCTGGTGTTGCAGTTGCGGTTGTGCCTTCATAGGCTTTAAATGGAATAGTGACTTCAGCATTTTGAAGTTTAATTGTTTGATCGGTATCAAGTGTGAAAGGTGTTGTTGCAAGACCTACACTCCATCCATCACCAGTTGCACGTTGGTCGGATACTTGTAAGTAGTTATAATCATAAGTGGTCATATTAAATGTACCTTTCATGCCATCATTAGCATCATCTTTAACAAAATCAAATTGTGGAACCACATCAATAGTTAAATCACCAATTTCGCCTGTTGGACCAGCTGGATCTTTTGGTGGATTTGGTTTTTCTGGATCAGTTGGATCAATCCCTGGGTCTACTGGCTCTGTTGGAGTTGTTTTAGTTAAGGTGACTGTACCTGTGCTATGTTCAATAGCATCCTCTGCTGCAAACGTACTAATAGCGCCTCCTAACATAATGCTACTAGCTAATGTAGCTGATAAAATCATTTTTTTCATCATTCTTCCCCCTAATTAAATTATTCACTCAAGTAATCTTTTCTCTGCCTAAGCGACAATTTAATTTTAGCACCATTTACGAAAATCACTTCGTCATTTTTTTGGGTGGAATTGAACAAACTTGATTTTTTTTTAGTAGTTAACTTATAACTAACCACAATATAACGTACGTATTTCCTGATTTTGCACAAAAAAATTTTTTCTCACTAAAAAAAACTATCATTTCAATAAGGATTTAATGCTTTTTTTGATAAAAAACGCGTGTATCTCAATAAATTTTTTGTATTAAGATCAATCTTTGTTTTTTC
Source organism: Vagococcus xieshaowenii (assembly GCF_004792515.1). Classification (NCBI taxonomy): domain Bacteria; kingdom Bacillati; phylum Bacillota; class Bacilli; order Lactobacillales; family Enterococcaceae; genus Vagococcus; species Vagococcus xieshaowenii. The sequence continues at coordinate 1,862,760 of NZ_CP038865.1, forward strand.
TTTTCTCAATAATTATTTTCCACACTTGATTCATTGAATACTGTAAATCTACCGTATTAGGAAATATTGGCATGTAGATACACGGAATATCACCTGCTTCATAAAAAGTATCCGACAATATTATATCGGGTCTTTCTATTAGTTGGCGGACATAAACAATAGCATTTCCCATGAATACATCTAAATATTTCTCGATTATTTCTCGGTAGTGATCGCCTAGAGAACTTATGACCATCAGGCGTAACGGTTCCTGGACTTTCGTCAATAAAGGAAAGATAACGACATATAGTTGATAGGTCGTTATGCTAGCATGTTGCAATAATTTATCAGGTAATTTATCAATAAATTTTTTATAAATGGCGGTTTGATACCTATGATCCACAAAATCTACTAATTCACCGTATACTTCTTTTTTACGAATCATCATGTAAAGATTTACCAACAAATAAAAGTATTCCTCCGCTTCCATTTTGATATTATAAGTCTCTTTAACGGTATCAATTATTTCACTACAAATAGTAAAGTAAGGACCTGTCACTATTGCTGAATTTAAATAAACACCCGAAACAGATAAACTACTCTTTGAAATGATTAAATTAGTTCTTAAAAAAAATGTAAAAAAGAAAAACTCTCGCGTCACTTGCTCCTCTTTCATGGAAAAATCTTGATAAAAAGATGTCAATTTCCCATAAAAAAAGTTGTTTTTTGGCATTTCATCTTTTAAGTAGAAATACTCTTTGTCTCTAGCTATATATTTCCCTTGTGTCAATCTTAAATAGATGATACTAATCATTACTTTAAAATCATCTATAGACTTTTGACTCATCTCTTCATTAACATCCCAGTAAATTCTACATAATTCTTCTACTTCACCACTTACCCCCTTAATAGGTAACTGACTTATTTTAAAGAGTTTAAAATAGAATGATCGGATGATTTCTTCGCTTCCTTCCAATTGAAATTTATTATTTCGTTTAATTATTTTTATCTCATATTTTTCTAAATTATCTTTCAAATAGTGCCAATGTCTACCCATTGTGGCTTTACTAACAAACCATCTATCGGAATACTCTTCTAGCGAAATAATACGACTATAAAATAAATCGTCTAGTATGTGATAATAGATACTTCTTCTTAAAAAATACATTAAGAAAAAGGAAGAAGAAAAGTTACTCTTTTTAACTAACACACCAACTTCATTGATATAAACATCAAATTTATCTTGATGTTCATCAGTAACCAAGTCGTCATTTAATGCTTGGATGATTTCTATTACTTTATGTTCGGATAACCCCAACTCGCTAGCAATCGTTTTAACCTTCATTTCATTTGTGTCAGAATTTTCTATTTTTTTAATGATTTCATAAGCCCTTCTGTCTTTCTTATTTAAAAAAGTCTCCATATTATCCCCCCTTATGTATCCCATGAAAAACCCTATAATAAAAATTTTCTCCCTATATAAAGTATAATACAAAACCGTTAAATGAACAGATGAAAAATGTGCTATTTGCACAAAAAGACACCTTTCAATTGAATGAAAAGTGTCTTGATATCTTCATGCCACAATAAGTATTGTTACCTATTCACCCATGTCTAACTAGGACCGTTGACTAAAGTCCACGACAAAGCGCCCTGATAATTACCCACTGTTGCGAGTCCTGCAGGCACCTCAAGAAAGAGGCCTTCCTTCTCATCAAACGGTTTGGTCATATCAACGATTCCACCATCCGTTGTTTCATGGTTTTCCACTAGCATTGATTTACTTAGGTCATATAGTTGATTGTCTTTTTTATAAACCAATGTACTAGATAGTTGTTCACCATTTGACATCAATGGTGTCGTCATTTGTACAAACAACTGCCACTGGTGGCCTTGTCCTCTTAAATCCTGTACACGCAAACGCCCCTCTTGTTTCACAACAGGATACCTTTCATCAATAACTGACACTTTCTGCGGACCAAATTGAAAAGCAGTTGGCGCTTCAACGAAAGACAACTCTCCTGCAACTACTGTGGTTGTTAATTCGTTTGCTTTTTCTTCATCAGATACTACCCCGTCGCTATAGTTTGCTTTAGCCGTTGTCGTAACCTTTACTTCTGAATCAATAGGTGCGTCCACCTTCACTTTCGCTTGCCATGTTAGCGTCAAATTTTGTAGGGCGTTTACCCCTTGATCTTTAGGCAACTTCACAACTAATTGATGTGTCGTTTCATCGTATACTTGCGTTATATTTAGCTTATTATTTGCGTCATCCTTCAAAGTAACCTGACGAATATCTGTTAAATATTCAGATAACTGACTCGTAATAGTTAGTTCTTGATAATCCCCTTCCAACTCTCTTAAACTATCTATGATCACCGTATAATTCATCTGTTGATCTTGTGTAGCCGTTCCTTTATCTAATGATTGGCCCGTTAAGTCCGTAACATCTTGAGAAAGTTCAAAAGTCGCCGGTTTCTTTTCGTAAACCAATATAACCGTTAATCCTCTAGTGAAAACACCGCTTAATGCTGCGGAATCCTTACCTATTTTTTGATAAGAATAGCCTCTTATTCTAGGAGGAGTTATGTCATATTTTTCTCCTAAATCAAAAGTCAACGCTTCATCTTCTCTAATCGTTGCACCTGTTGTATCGACACATTTCAGCAAAAGGTTAGCTGTTAAATCTGAAGAAATCAGAACATTAGTATTAGCTTTGCCAGCATTCAACCCACTAATTGTAGAGGTCGCCTGATAATTAGCGGTATTGGTTAACGTCTTGCCCGCTGTTGTTCTATCAGGTGTTGCAGTATATGATAATAACATTTCACCATACGAATCACCTTCAATTAAAGGCAAATCTGCTTGTGCGATGTTAATTGTTCTCGTCTTTTCATCATAACAGTTCTCAGTGGCTAATTTCTGCTCGTTGCCGTTGATTGATAATGACATATCCTCAGGTGTTGATAAACCTGCAGGCAAGATATCTGAAACATTGATATCCGTTAACGCTTCGTCTGATTTAAGTTTCACGGTGTAACGTAATTTATCTCCAATATAATTTTGGTTGGCGGCGATTAAGGCTTCTGTATTATTACATAAATTTTGATAAGATTTAGAAAATTGTTTGGTAATCCCGACATCATAACGCAATTCAATCACGGATCCGGCTGGTATTGTTTTCTTGCCCCAACTCATAAATAATCCTGAATCTTGATCAATTGTCCCCCCATATAAAACAGCGCCTCGTGGTTGTTCTACTTGTTTACTTTTGGGGGCACTGGGGGTTGAACCAAAAACATCCGACATACGGATACTGTACTTACTAGCTGCATAAACTGCTGGTCCATTGGGTACATCAGTCTGATAATCTAAACGAAAACCAACCTGATTATTTTTGATATACATGCCTTTATGAGGCCCTCTAGAACAAACCGCTACGTCATCATCGTTTGCCAAACAAGTGTCGACTTGTTTAATAGGAAAAACATCCAGTGGTGCCTCAGTAAGATTTTTTATATAAAAATGATGTTCAATCACGTCGCCATTCGGTTTCATCACAACCCATACATTAATATTCTTTAATTTAGATCCTGATGAAGGATTAGCATAAGCGGTAATTTCTCCTGTGTCTTCGTCAGTTATTTTACCTTCTCCAAAATAAATAGCTCGCGTCTTATACGTACTTGAGTTAAATCTATCCACACGAAAAATATTTAACCCTGCTGTCGTTTCATATCGATAACCGCTATCCGGATCATTTGAATTTTTCAGCGTTGAATACATATGTTTAATTGGATTCTTCATTTCCGGATCATTAGGGTCAAAATAATTAATTGCAGGGACCCCTTGACGATAGGTTGCTCCTGTCTCTTCAATCGTTTCATCCTTTGAGTAGCCTATCCCATAATAAAGATTACTCTCATTGCTAGCCCAATCGCCTTGTTGCTCTAGACCGGCACCTTGTGACCCGTCCAGTCCAGCGATAGCTGTTTGAATGGATGGCAAGCTTTCTGCCTTAACTGAACATGTACCCAACCAACCACTCAATAACATCAGCCAACCTATCCCAAAACAGCCCATTATTTTTCGCAAATTATCCATCTTCATCCTCACCTCGCCCTACAACTTTCCTTTATAAAAAATGACGTAAAACATAAAATCGGCAGTTTTGTTCTGCCGATTCCGTGGTCACATTATTCACTAGTACTCAAACTATAACGCATTCGCTGGTGTGTTACCCAACACCCAGTTTAAATTTGTAGTGTAACAAGTCGCTTTTATTTTAGCATTGGCTGGAACATTTAGAAGTATACTTTTATTTTTTATAGCATCTCCTTCTAAAGGCATACCATTTTCATCCATTTTATTATAATCCTTCTCACTAACAAGGCTTTCTTCATTTCCCATTGAATAAACGAACGTACCTGCTCCGTGACCTTCCGCTGCTGACATCAATGGTTGACTCTTCCCTACAGTTAGAGCAAAGCTACCAACGTAGGTTAACCCTTCCTTATCCTCTGCTTTCGTTTGAATGTTAGCATCACTTATGCTAATTTGCGCGTTTTCAAGAGGAGCTCCAGACACATCTTTGAACTTATCCGTTTGTGTAACTGATAGATTCCAACCACTAAGCGAGCCTCGTTGGTCTGTAATTTGAACGTAACTTGGTACATCTTTCTCAGTTGGCTCGCCTTCTTCAGCATTCTTTAATGTAATATGTTGGGCGATTGCTTTATAATTAGCTGTTTTAGTAGATATTTTGTTCATACCAAAGTACAGTTTAGAGGCGTAATCAATTGATAATGGTCCTGATGTTGGCGTTGGTTTATCCGGCTCACCAGGATGTTCTGGATCCATTGGTTGAACGGGAATATCTGGATCAGGGTCTGTGGGGTCTGTTGGAGCAATTGGGCCATCCCCTGAAATAAAGTTTACAGCATTATCATCCCGACTCAAGGTGCCCCCTTCATTTTCTTCTGCTAAACTTGTTGTTGATAATGAGCCCAAAACCATGGTACTCATTAATGCTACTCCTATCATTTTTTTCATCATAATTCCTCCTATACTAATAAAATTGTTTATTGGGCAATATTTCCCGGAACATTTTTCAATTTCCAGTCAATAGTTGCTGTATACTCTTGTGCGACTTTTTTTGATTCTCCAGGAATGATTAATTTGATATCAGGGCTTAATTTAGTGGTTTTGTCTCCATATTCCCCTATGTCTAACTTCTTGTTTATTAAATTTTCTGGATGCCCTAACCCAATGACCCAAGTACCTGCTCCTTGATTAGGGCCAGATGTTACAAGCGTTTGTTCTGCTGAATTAATAACACTTTCTCCACTTTTTACAACAGGCGCAAGTGACTGACTATTTGAATGAGTCATTAAATTAGATAAGACAATCTCTGCTCCTGTCAAAATTTGGGTACCATGATGAAACGCCTCTACTTGTTGAACAGACACCGACCAACTATCATTATTATTCCCTCTTGTATCCGTTATTTGGATAAAATTGATAGACTCACGACTCACGCCATCATGGTCAATATACCGTTGGGCTGCCGCTTTGTAGCTCTTGTCTTTAGAGCTAATCCATTGATTTCCGAAGTAAAAGCGAGACACAAAATCAAGCGAAAGTGGTCCAGGAAAATTAGTGATTCCACCAGGCTTATCATCAGGATCTAAAGGAACGATTGGTTTTTCTGGAGAAGGCTTTTCTGGATCAACAATCGACGGAACACTTGCATCTCCTGCTTCCATTTGGATGCCAAGATCACTTGATTTATCCTGATTATTAGCCGCATGCACGATACTTGGTAATAGCAGTAAGCCTACTACACAAATTAATTTATTACCCTTCCTCATTCCTTCACCTACTTCCTCTAGCCACACTAATTAACTTTCTTGCATTACCGTATATAGCCAGTAAAAATAACTCGTCATCATAATAATCAACCATCCCAAAGCAGATAAATTGTTGGCTTGCTCATTTAATTGAGGTAAATAGGCCTCTACCACTTCCAACGTACCTTCTTGATTAGTATTGGCCTCTCCATCACCTGTTTTTATTTCATCTGGACCATTGTCTTCTTGATATTCACCAATAAAACCCGTTCCACCAGAAGAATGGGTATTAACACTAGCTGCTTGAATAGCAAGCGGTGGCCAAGATATCAAAAGATATAGCCCTACAAATAACCGTGCCACTTTTTTGAACATCTTTGCCATCCCCTTTCTGTGCTATTGGTCTATTTTTTTTTCTTGTTTTTTACTTGTAAGGCGATTAACACCATCAATAAGATAATAATCAAAGCCACTCCAATTAACACATATAACATCGTATTATCTTTTTCTATTGAAACATCAGACTTGTTTAATTTTCTCGCTTCATCGGCTTTGATTTCAAAGTCTTTAGTTAAATGCCACTTGTCCTCACCTGATGTCGCATCGATTGTCATTGTATACTTGCCGGACTTGATTTTTTCACCCAACAAACGAATGGGAAACGTCATGGTTGTATTAGGTGCCATTTGCATCTGTTCTTGTGACGCTTTATAAATCACCTCATCCTGATTACGTTTGGTCACTTTAGCGCTTACAGTTAATTGATTTAGATATTTTGCTGTTGGATTTTGCAGATGAGCAAAAATCACATTACGTGCATTCACTTGATCCGCTGTTGCTTTCGTTAATTTCAAATCAGAATTCAAAGCTGTTTCGTTTTCTCTTAATAACAATGCCAAAACGAGTGAAAAAGTATTCTTAATGCTAATTCCTTGATCATTAGATTCTTCTTTTGCTTCATTTTGTTCTTTTTCTCTAAATGTAATACCACCTGCTAATACACCGTTGAATTCTTTTGGCGGCATGGTCACATTAAACTTATAGAAAACAGCACGTTGAGCCGGAACTTTTATTTCTTGCTCATCATTAGAAATTAACTTACTAATATCATATGGCGCTGTCTTATCTAATTGTTCATCTGCTTTCCCGTACTCGACTGCACCATTTAAATTAGTCGTAGCGGCTGCAATGTCAGGTTCAACCACAATATCCTCATCCGAATGATTAAACACTTTCACTGCTAATTCTTGCTTTTGTCCTGGTGCCATATCTAAATCAAAGTAACTACTTCCTTCACGTTGATTATCAGGCAACACCGCCTCAACATTAAAGTTCACCTCTGAGGCCTTCACTACTTGTGTAACAAAGACATCACTGCCAACAAGCACCAATAAGGCTACGACAAATTTCATCCATCCTAACCATACTGCATTTCTTTTATTCTCCATTTTCATCACTCCTCCATTCATCACAAAACACCCCTTTAATAAAATGTTACCACCAATTATAAAAATACACACATTATTTGACATAAAAAACGATGGATTCCCCCATAAATAACAGCTATTTTTATAATTTCAAAAAAAATAAGCACCGCTGACCTAATCATCAAAAAGATTGTGAATTAAATTTATTTCTATAAATTATTAAAAATAACTACTAAAATTTAATAAATAAATTCCTAATAATCTCATTTTGACATGGTCAAATAAATACAATTTACATGCTGACAAGATGTCCTCTAGCAAAAATCATCCCATAACTAACATTAAACTCTAGACTAAATCTTTAAAATTAACGTTTAAGCTCGCTTTTACTTACATTTTTAAACCACCCTGAATAGTTATTTCTACACCATTTCACAATATTTTACGGATAAAAAGCCGATTTTAGCTACGGTTTATTATTCGACCACTCACCCAAAAAAAAGACACCTTCCAAATGAATGGAAAGTGTCTTGAAACGTCTCTATTAATTAACAGTTTAATGTATGATAATTAATAAAATGACATTCTATCATTACCACAACTTATTGAGTTGGTTTATTAATAGAATTATTTAATTATTTTTAACTTTTCTATTTATTAATATAAACAAACTAGCTAATAGTACTAGAATTCCCACGATGATTTCTAGATAGTTTTTAGCCTCTCCAGTTTGTGGTAAGTATGTATGTGGGCTAGAACCATATTTATTATTCTCAGATTCCACATTTTCATCATTATCTATCGTAGGTCTATTTTCATTTATAAGTGTATTATATTTAGTTAGAGTTATAAGTTTCGTATCTTCTTTAATTTCAAAAGTTTGAGGTGTACTATCTAATTTATAACCTTCTGGAGCTTTTGTTTCAACTAATTGATACTCACCTATATCTAAATCACTAATTAATAGTAATCCTTCTTGATCAGTAACCAACCCTTCTATCAGTAAATTTCCTGATGAATCTAACAACTTAAATTCGGCATTAGATAGTAACTCATTTGATAGACTATCTCTTTTCTCTAACTTAACATTTTTACTAATACCATAGTTGGTCTTAGACAGCTCAGTAGATTCAGATTCTTTTACAACCTCAAATTCAATTGGAGTATTATCTAGTTCATAACCTGTTGGCGATTGAACCTCAATTAACTGATATTTACCATAAGGCAAGTCAGCAATTGCTAATTTCCCATTTTCATCCGTTACTAAATTATCAATTACTATCTCATTCTTACTGTTTCTAAGTTCAAACACTGCTCCAGACAATAGAGCTCCTGTATCTCCATCAATTTTTTCTAAAATAACACTACCCTTTATTAATGTATTTGTTTTCCTTACCTCGATTGCTTCTTTTTGACCTTTTTCAATCGTAAATGTCACTGGCTTACTGTCTAATTCATAGCCCGTTGGTGCTTGGGTTTCTACTAATTGATACTCACCTGGTGCTAATTCATCAACGGCTAACTTACCTCTCGCATCTGTAACTAAACCGCTCTTGATTACATTACCTTCGCTGTCTTGTAATTCAAATACCGCTCCGGATAATACTTCTGCCGTTTTTCCGTCACTCTTCGTTAACACCACTCCTCCAGGTGTTAACTTGTTGGTCATGCTTACTTCTACTGCTTCTTTTTGACCTTTTTCAATCGTGAATGTTACTGGCTTACTATCTAATTCATAGCCCGTTGGTGCTTGGGTTTCTACTAATTGATACTCACCTGGTGCTAAATCATCAATTGCTAACTTACCACTCGCATCTGTAACTAAACCGCTCTTGATTACATTGCCTTCGCTGTCTTGTAATTCAAATACCGCTCCGGATAATGCTTCTGCCGTTTTTCCGTCACTCTTCGTTAACACCACTCCTCCAGGTGTTAACTTGTTGGTCATACTTACTTCTACTGCTTCTTTTTGACCTTTTTCAATCGTGAATGTCACTGGCTTACTATCCAATTCATAGCCCGTTGGTGCTTGGGTTTCTACTAATTGATACTCACCTGGTGCTAAATCATCAACTGCTAATTTACCACTCGCATCTGTGACTAAACCGCTCTTGATTACATTGCCTTCGCTGTCTTGTAATTCAAATACCGCTCCGGATAATGCTTCTGCCGTTTTTCCGTCACTCTTCGTTAACACCACTCCTCCAGGTGTTAACTTGTTGGTCATACTTACTTCTACTGCTTCTTTTTGACCTTTTTCAATCGTGAATGTCACTGGCTTACTATCCAATTCATAGCCCGTTGGTGCTTGGGTTTCTACTAATTGATACTCACCTGGTGCTAAATCATCAACTGCTAATTTACCACTCGCATCTGTGACTAAACCGCTCTTGATTACATTGCCTTCGCTGTCTTGTAATTCAAATACCGCTCCGGATAATGCTTCTGCCGTTTTTCCGTCACTCTTCGTTAACACCACTCCTCCAGGTGTTAACTTGTTGGTCATACTTACTTCTACTGCTTCTTTTTGACCTTTTTCAATCGTGAATGTTACTGGCTTACTATCTAATTCATAGCCCGTTGGTGCTTGGGTTTCTACTAATTGATACTCACCTGGTGCTAAATCATCAACTGCTAATTTACCACTCGCATCTGTGACTAAACCGCTCTTGATTACATTGCCTTCGCTGTCTTGTAATTCAAATACCGCTCCGGATAATGCTTCTGCCGTTTTTCCGTCACTCTTCGTTAACACCACTCCTCCAGGTGTTAACTTGTTGGTCATACTTACTTCTACTGCTTCTTTTTGACCTTTTTCAATCGTGAATGTCACTGGCTTACTATCCAATTCATAGCCCGTTGGTGCTTGGGTTTCTACTAATTGATACTCACCTGGTGCTAAATCATCAACTGCTAATTTACCACTCGCATCTGTGACTAAACCGCTCTTGATTACATTACCTTCGCTGTCTTGTAATTCAAATACCGCTCCGGATAATACTTCTGCCGTTTTTCCGTCACTCTTCGTTAACACCACTCCTCCAGGTGTTAACTTGTTGGTCATGCTTACTTCTACTGCTTCTTTTTGACCTTTTTCAATCGTGAATGTTACTGGCTTACTATCTAATTCATAGCCCGTTGGTGCTTGGGTTTCTACTAATTGATACTCACCTGGTGCTAAATCATCAATTGCTAACTTACCACTCGCATCTGTAACTAAACCGCTCTTGATTACATTGCCTTCGCTGTCTTGTAATTCAAATACCGCTCCGGATAATACTTCTGCCGTTTTTCCGTCACTCTTCGTTAACACCACTCCTCCAGGTGTTAACTTGTTGGTCATGCTTACTTCTACTGCTTCTTTTTGACCTTTTTCAATCGTGAATGTTACTGGCTTACTATCTAATTCATAGCCCGTTGGTGCTTGGGTTTCTACTAATTGATACTCACCTGGTGCTAAATCATCAATTGATACACGGCCATCTCTTCCCGTTTCTAGACCACTTCTTATCACAATTCCTTCATGGTCCCTTATTTCAAACACCGCACCTTCTAAGGCTTCAGATGTTTTATCATCTACTTTCTCTACTATTACCGATCCTGGTGTTAACGTGTTGATTACCGTTAAGTGTAAGACGGATGTTTCATTCACTTTCACTTCAAATGCCACTGGTTTCGATACTAACTCGTAACCCGTTGGCGCTTTTGTTTCAACCAATTGATACTTCCCTGGCGCTAAATCTTCCACACTTAGACGACCATCTCTTCCAGTCACTAAACCTTCTTGTACGGCATTCCCTTCGGAATCTAATACTTTAAAGACGGCACCTTCTAACGACTTGCCTGTCTTACCATCTACTTTGTTTACAATCACTCCACCTGGCGTTAACGTATTTTCAACGGTTACTGGTACTTTTATTTCATTTTGTTCTTCATTATAAAGATCGACACTTTCTTTTAAATCATCTGTTACTTTCATCTCTTTCGTGATAGGTGCTACTTTATTAATCAATAAGTTATCTGATAACATTGTTAGTGTTTCAGCCGGAACAACGACTTCTACCAATTCATCACTTAATTGATAACCATCAGGTGCTTTTACTTCGTGTAAGTAATATGCACCAGGTAATAAACCCTTAATTTCTACCTTACCATCTGATCCGGTAGTATAAATAATACTTGGTAATATTTCATTTTCATTAGCATCTAATAATTTAAACTCTGCTCCCGCTAACGGTTCTTTGGTTTTTCCATCAATTTTAGTTAACCCAATATCCCCTAATTTTAATTTGTTTAACACAGGCGGTAATATTACCTCTTCTGCGCCAACAATTTCAAACGGTATTGGGGTTGCATCTAATTGATAACCTTCTAAAGTACTTTTTTCAACAAATTCGTACGATCCATATGGTAAATCTTTTCTAATTTCACCAAGTTCATTAGTTAAGATACCTTCTTCAACCAATTCTTTAGCACCTTCTGAATTCAATTTGTATAAATCAAATGAAACATTTTGTAGAGGTTTTGTATCATAAGGCTTTTCTTTACCATATTCAAAAACTTCTCCATACTTCTTCAATAGTACCGAACCTGTACTTTTCGTATTTGGAACAATCAATGTTACTTCACGATTTTCTTCAAAATCTATTGTAAATTTTATTTCCTCTTCAGATAATTCATACCCTTCCGGCGCTTGAATTTCTTTTAAAGAGTAATTCCCTTCATTTAGATTTTTAACTGAAATCTTTCCATCTACAGTTTCTATTCTATCTACCGCGGCATCTTCTTCATCATATAATTCAAATATGGCACCCGATAATAATTTATTAGTATCACTACTATCCACCTTTTGAATAGTAAGTTTTCCTTTAATCGGTTCATTTGGTACTGTTAACTTTATTAATTCTTCATCTTCTTTTATAGAAAATTCTATTGGTCCATCTAATGAAAGATATCCAGGTAGGGCACTTGTTTCTATAAATTTATACTTACCAACTTCTAAATTATCTACTCTGATTAATCCGTTACTATCCGTTGTAAGATTAGATTCTATTACAGTATCGTTTTCGTCTAATAAATCAAATTTCACTTCGGATAACGGTAACTTCGTTAGACTATCAATTTTTTCTAACTCTACAGAACCATATCCTGTCAATTTAACACTAATAGGGTTAGACTCTACAAATTCATGTTCATTATATGATCCAGCATATGAATTCGTTTGTAATTGTCCATACTCTGCTTCCTCTGATGGCTTACCTTTTACCACTACTGTTTTAGTTGCGCCTTCTGCCAATTCTTCTTCAACGACCACTTTTATTGATTTTATTTGACTAAAATCACTCACACTTTCTTGCCAAGAAGGATCATTTGCCGCTTCTTTCAATGCTGTTGCGCCAATAAAACGCTCAGTTGAATAATAAACTTTAACGCCATCCGGATAATCTAATTCTTCAGATAAAATAAAATCAAATTCTGATCCTCTGCTCTCACCAGCTCCAGTTGTTAAGCTATCGTCTTTATAAGGAAGGTTATCTATCATCACAATATTATTGATATTATATCCTATTTTATTTAATACGCTCAATTGGTATGAGAACTCTTTATTTTTACTTGTTTTCCCAATTGCAGGTGACGTTAAATAGCTACTATTTAAACTTCCTTTGATTTTCTTTTCAAATAAAACAGTTTTTACAGGTGCTACTAAAACATCTGAACTTTTGAAACTTACGAATTTATCCTTACCGGTATCCCCATTCCCATTAACATCATACAGATCATCAGTCAAAGAAGATGTCACAATATTGTACCCATTTTTTTCATAAGCATATGCTAGGTTTTTATTAATACCATCTTCAGTTGATTCCGTAACTTTTAATTTGTAGTCAAAAGATATACTAGGTATCTTGCTACTTTCATTGAATTTGACAGTATAAATTATCGCAGTCTTACCACTAGATAAATAGTCATCCACTATTTCATATGAAACGTCTATGTCATTACTCTTTTTTGTAAGCTCTACAAATTTCATCCCTTCAGGTATAAAATCTACCACTTCATATTCAATATCTCTATCTTCATCTTGACTTTTAGTATGGTCAATAAAAATATGATATTCAGCTTCTTCTCCTGGTAATAATGTTTGTGATGTACCTATTGAATTCTTTCCTATATAAAATCTCGGCGTTTCCTTATCAGCTAATGTATAAAAATCGTTCACTTGATTGCCTGAGTATATGTATACATCCTCTTGATTTTCATCGGTTACCTTAATATTAGCGTAATTTTCTAATTTATCTGTTATAGACTCTAAATCATAAGGTGTATCCTCTTGTGTGAATTTAACCCCTATATTAATATCAAAACTATTTTGATTATAGGGTAACGAAATCTCTTTATTAGTTTTTACGATTAAATTTTTATATTTAGTACCATCTGTTATCTCAAATTTTCCTCCAGCTAATAACGTATCGGTTAACACTATTTCAGTATTATCTTCCGTAACACCAATAACTGTTAAAACGGTTTCTTCAGGAACATTGGTAGCCTCAACTGAAGAATAATAGAGTATCTTACCATTTCCAGCATTTCCTTTATCCAAATCATAGTCGATAATTTCTATATTTCTAAGCGCTGTTTCCGGAACTTCTATATTCCCAGTTGTTGAAATTGTCTCACTGTATGAGATGTTAAAATAATGTTCCTGAGAAATATTTTGTGTTGAAGTAGTGTCATTTTTTATTACAGTATTCCCTACTCTGCTCTTATCAAACTTTTGTCCATGTTTATATCGTTCAAAAAGAAAATCGCCACTACTTGTTTCAGTATTTCGGCCTTCTTCATAATCTGGTTTATTTAAAGGCGTGCCAGTTACGGACCCAGTATTTTTAAATTTTGTTCCAACCGGTGCATTAGGAAACTTCAAATTTATAAAAACTTCACCTTTTAAAATATTATCCCCCTCTACAATATAGGTTACTGCGTTATTAATTTCATCATACTCCCATCCCTCATTTTCTTCTGCAATAAATTCAGCATAATCAGGCAAGGTATCCGTAATAACGACTTTTTCTTGATAACGATCTTTAAAATCATAACTAAATCTAAACTGAATTAGTTCTAGTTCCGCTAGATTATCACTCAATTTTTCTCCATCATCTAATCCCCCGTACATGATACTGGTCGTTCCTGCCCCTGACCAGCTATTTGAACTTGATTTAATGGATTTAGATAAACTAGGGTTGCTTACATGAGCCTCTAATTGTATCACTTCTTGATTTATTTCTTCAGCTGCCTCATATAAAGTTGCCTTAATATTAATCTTGTAATTATCAGGAACTATCCCTTGTTGAAGATTAAATCTCACTGGATATTCTGCCCCCATTCCAGGTTCATCTAAATTTCCAGGATATTCAATAACAATTTGATAATTACCTTCTATTAATTCGATATGATAATTTATCCCTTCCATAACTGTTGGTATTATTGAGTCTCCATCAATGTATTCAGCAGCTCCTATCTCTATGACAGCAGTATGGGAATTAGGGTTAGATCCATTAATATTTAGCTGATAGTAAAATAAATGCTCCCTTGTCCCTTGACTTTCTGAAATACCTGGACTTAAGCCTATCATTTCACCTTCAGCCTTTGTAGTTGTATCTTTCATTGAACTATTCTTTTTTAACTCTTCTTTTGTTTCACTCAGTTTTTTTATCTCTTCTTCAATTACTTCTTTATTTTGCTCATCACTTGGACTATCATTTGCTAGGTTAGATGTCTCTGTTGTTTGAGTTTCATCCGATACTAAATTATCTTGTAAATTGTCTTCTTGTTTTTCATCTTCTTGATAATTAAACTCACTATCAATAATATGTTGTGTACCTGTTGTTTGTTCTGAACTCATCATTGTTGAACTTTCTATTGTATCTCCTGTTGTAATAGCTTTGACTTCCATAATACCTGTTTGAGAAACAAACATTAAGCCTACCAACAATACATTGAGCATTTTGTTTAATTTATTCAATCTAGTCATATTCTATCCTCCCATTTTCATTTCTACTCACCCAAAAATTAATGAATATTTTATTTTCACTACTAATTTTATTTATCAAATTAATGATAACAAGCATTAAAAATTAATGATAAAATTAAACACTAATATTAATATTTTAATTACTTTTGTTATCTAAAAACTATTAATATTTACATCTAATATCTATTAATAAATCCACCGCTAACATTAACTTCTCATCAAGATACTTTTCGATAAACTTCTAAACAATAAGCCCAATTCATAGGAGCCTCTTTGACTATCATTAGTTTTAGGTTCATCTTCTAAACTTGTAATAACCTCAGAAAATTTTTCTAAATTTTTAAGTTCTGTTTGATGATCTACTTGTTTTTTTAAATAGTTTTTAGCAGTTATATGTACTCCATCTTCCTTATAACTAACCATGCTATGTTTATTATTTTCTGATTCAGGAGTCAACATATTGGAAAAGAATTTATTTTTTATACAGTTATTTAATATTATTAATAATATTATCCAGACACTTATTCTCTTTTTCATTCTAATTTCTTCCTCCTGTAGACTATAAGTTTTTCACTTCAATAACCTTATTACCAAAATCTTCCCAATCATCTGAGGTTGGCGGACTTTTCCAAATAATTTGTATAATCTCAATATTTTCGATTATACAATCAGATATATAAATATCTGTTTTATTGGTTAGTTTATCTTCAATCTTTATATTAAAATGTCTAAAACCAACCACTTGATTAATGATGAACTGATTATAGTGCCTACCCATAGTAAAATCTACACATACATGTATAGTTTTTTCTAATGATGTTATTGAGAATAGAGAAAAGAGAATCAAAATATAATCATAAAACAAATGATTACTTAAAAATTTAAAATCATATTTTCCTTTGCTTAATTCGTCATCAATTGACTCACTCACTATATTCGATATTTCTGGATACGTTTCTTCAAAAAACCTCTTTGATTTTATATTGGTTCTTTCAATATCAAAGAGATACTTTCTTCTATTATTTTTATATATTTCTTCAATAAACAACTTCTTTTCTTCATAGTGCATATCAGATATTTTTTCTACATTGGAAACAATTTTATTAATCGTATTTTGGCTAAATTCATCAACATCATTAAAAAAAGAAGTTTGAATTTTCGAATAATTTTTTTTAATAGAATCTCCCTCAAAATTTAAAACAATGTATACGAGTATGTATTCAACTTCATAAATTAATATATTAGATTTTACTGGCAAATAATCTGACAGCATTGATATTTGTAAAGAGAAAAAGTCTAATAAATCATCCGATTCGAAAAACTTAATATTATTATGATGATTATTCTTTACACGTATAATGGAAACAGCTATAACAATCCCTAACTTCACTCTATCCACGTAAGTTAAATTGAATTTAAACCACTGTTCATAGTGAATGACTAACCTATTCACTATGTTGTATATTTCGTCTGAAAAAGGAAATTTTATTCCATTATATATATCAAAATATATAATGCAGAGTGCATTTCTTACTCTAGTTTCATCACCTAAAATTTTATTCCCTTTCAATTTAATATCGTATGAACTCAAGAATTTTTTTAGCTCTTTTCTTTTAATATACAATTGAGATCTACTCAAATGATTATCTTTAGAAAACTTATCTACCGATGATTGTCTAACTACTAAATCGTCTAGCATCTTGAAAGTCAATGAATGCTCCAAATATTTTAATTTAATTTTTTTTATAATGGATAAATTTATTTTTTTTATTTCAATAACACCTTCATCATTAATATATAACTTAGGATTTTCTTCTAATAGTAGTAAATCTTCCATCAATTCTTTAAGCAAGTTTTCCATCTTAAACTTACTTAGTCCTGTTAATTCGTACAATTTAGAAATATGTACATATCCTTGTTTATTCAACTCTAAGTATTGTAGAATAAGAATTTTAAACCTATCATCATTCTCCATTAATACTTCTGTTTTCATATTCCTCCCTCCCTCTCGATTAAATAACATGTAATATCTAATTATATTTTAGCATGTTAGGAATAAATATATCTCTTTTTTCACTTTTCATAAAATTAAAAAAGTTTCAAAAAATCTATTTAATAATAACAAATATTATAACTATTAAAATATAGACTAAAACGTTTTTTTCTTGTTTTTTTTTCTATTTTTAAAATTTTTTAAACATATACCTAATATCCTTATTTGATATTAAAATTAAGCATTAATCCTACACCACAACAAAAAAACACATCTTCCAAATAATTAGAAAGTGTCTTGAAACGATATGATTAGTACTCTATTTCTTAGTATCTGGTTAAAAAATACGACTTTATGATGGTCAAAAAGTTAAACTACTATTCTACCAACCTTTTACTATTCATACTACTGTATGAAAATTCACAAAATGACATTCTATCATTACCACAACTTGGTGAGTTGGTTGAATAAATAAATCTCTACTCAAAAAATAGAAAACATTATTTATTTCAGTCTGTAGACCGAGATACATAATATCAACACAGGTATATACTAATTGAACAAATGTTCAAAAAATAATCGATTACAAACAACAGGAGGTCATTATGTCTATATTAACGGTCAAAAACGTAGAAAAAGAATACAAAATAGGAAAAAATACGTTTAAAGCGCTCAAGGGAGTCAGCCTATCAATCAAGAAAGGAGAATCAATTGCTATCATTGGTAAAAGTGGTTCTGGAAAATCAACGCTTATGCATATCTTAGCTTTGCTTGATAAACCAACATCTGGAGAAATTGAACTATTGGGTCAAAATGTCAAAGACATCAACAAAAAAACATTAAATCATCTACGAAACGAAACATTTGGATTTGTTTTTCAGCAGTTTTTTATTAATCCTAAAGATACAGTATTAGATAATGTCATGTTACCACTGAAAATTAATGGAATGAACAACAAAGAAAGAAAAAGAAAAGTAATGAATGCTTTAAAAGCTGTAGAACTTGATGATAAAGTACACAATAATGCCAATGACTTATCAGGTGGGCAAAAACAACGGGTTTGTATCGCAAGAGCTATTGTAAATGAACCAAATATTATTTTTGCAGATGAACCCACTGGTAATTTAGATTCTAAAACCGGTGAAAAAATTGAAGAATTACTTTTTAAGATGAATAAAGAAAAAGGTATCACTTTAATTATCGTGACACATGATCCTGAACTAGCGGCGAAATGTGACAGACAAATACATATTAAAGATGGTTATATTGTGGAGGAAAATTAATCATGAAAATAAGCGATATTATTAAAACAGCCAATAAAAATTTAAAAAGAAATAAAGGCAGAACATTCCTTACGATCATTGCTATCTTTATAGGAGCCTTTACGATAGCTCTCACTGCTGGAATTAACACAGGGGTTAATAATTTTATTCACCAACAAGTTAAGTTAGTAGATAGAAACAATTTACTCCTGATCAACAAAAATAGTGATATTGATGCTTCTACTGACAATTCTCCAACAAAATATTCTGAAAAGAGTACGAATGCAGCCGACGATCATGTATTAACTAAAAAAGATATTGAGAACTTAAAAAAATTAAAATGGTTTTCTGATGTCTCACCCAGTGAATCCATAGCCATAAACTATATAGAAGGGAAAAATAATAATAAATTTGAACTATCCGCATATATTGATGATGGAACTTCTTACTCATTAGAGGCTGGTCGACAATTAAACAATAAGATAAATCAAAATGAAATACTTTTAACAACCGATTACGTTAAAGCTCTAGGTTATCAATCAAATAAAGAGATATTAAATAAAACTATCCAATTAAATATTTCTCCAGAATTATCTGACAAAAAAGAGAGCATTAAAGCAACAGTTGTTGGGATTTTAGCACCTAACAGTATCTTAGGCGTCCAAACTACTGTCAATAAACATTTATCTCAACAAATTCTTAACATTAATCATGATGGTCTATCAGAAAATTTAAAAAATCAATTTTATTCATTGGTTGCTACAATAAAGGACCCTAGTTCTAGAAATATTGAGGAAATTAAAAAAGATTTAAATAATTTGGGTTACACAGGGCAAACATTTGAAGACAGGATTGATAATGTTTTATCTGCAGTAGATGCTATTACCTCAGTTTTGATTATTTTTGGTGCTATTTCCCTTTTAGCAGCAAGTTTTGGTATTATCAACACACTGTATATGTCCGTGCAAGATAGAACACGTGAAATTGGCTTAATGAAAGCAATGGGCATGAGTAATGGCAAATTATTCCTAAGCTTTACCATTGAATCTGTCCTTATTGGATTAATTGGGGCGCTTTTAGGAATATTGGGAGCATTTGGAAGTTCGGTGATTATTAACAAAGTAGCAGCTAAATCATTTGTTCAAAGTTTTGAAAACTTAAGTTTAATTCAGTTTAATGCTACATCTATCAGTCTTATTGTCTTAATTATAGTGCTAATTTCATTTTTAGCTGGTACACTTCCCGCCAAACGCGCGGCTAAATTAGATCCAATTACTGCGTTAAGATATGAATAAATTATACAGTATATAAGAGAGGATGAACCGCTGTGAAAAAAAGGATTCGTAAGCTTGATCATGATTATATGCCTATTAAGCTTATCTGCTTGTAAGAATGGTATTTCCATTGAAAAACAAGGTGATAAAAAATCAGGAATTAGCGTATCTAAATAAATACACATAGAATATATACAAACTAAGAAAGATTCAAGAAGAAAAGCAGACATAAAAGAAACACAAGATCGACGAGGTAATGATGGTTTTTAAAGCCGTCATTACCTTTTTCATTACCACAACAAAAAAAGGCTGTATAATATTTGGTGTTGATTTTTAGACAAAAAAAGAGACCTCAACCTGATAAAATTAAAGTCGACTAAAACCAAATATATCGGAGGGGTCTCTTATGGATAAGCATACTAGAAAATTACTTGGATTGGAAGATAAAAATATATATTTTGCAGAAGATTGGTTAAAAGAAGAAAAGAAAAAAGATGTTCTGGCTTATATTATTGAAGGTGTATTAACCTATCGCCCGACTTGCTGCGAAAAATGTGGTGAACTAGATAGCTCAAAAATCGTTAAAAACGGATATAGAACGACCAAAACACAATTACCGCCCTTTAGAAATAGACTGACGTATCTAAAGCTGCATCGTTCAAGATTTCGTTGTTACACCTGTGGTGCTACTTTTATCGCCCCAACACCTATCGTTGAACGCAATCATCATATTTCCCGTGAATTAAACTATCAAATCATGATGGAATTAAAGCGTATTGTATCTCGTAAAGATATTGCGGAACGGTACTTTGTTTCTGATGTAACTGTGTTACGTATACAAAGAGAGTTAGCTAAACAACGGACAATTAACTACAATCACCTACCAAGTATTCTATGTATTGATGAATTTAAATCAATGAAATCATGTGAAGGCTCTATGAGCTTTATTTGCGTTGACGGCGTTAGGAATAAGCTGTTTGTCCTCTTAGAGGACAGACGATTGGAGAAGTTGGCTAGTTATTTCATGAAGTTTTCTCTTAAAGTACGCAAATCCGTTAAATACTTAGTCATGGATATGAATGGTAGCTATGCGCAACTAATCAAGAAAGTTTTTCCTTGTGCTGAAATTGTCACGGATCATTTTCATATTGTACAACACATTAACCGTAGCTTTAATCAATTACGTATCAATATCATGAATACCTTCCGAAATCATCATTCAGAAGATATGAAGAAATATCGCAGATTGAAGCGTTACTGGAAACTCCTTTTAAAAGATACTGATACTTTAGATAATAAGCATTCACATTATCATTATTTGTTTAAACGTGAACTTTTCCAACAGGAAATTATTGATGATCTATTAACTTATGATGAGCGTCTACGACTAGCATACGATACCATCCAGCTCTTACATCACTATCGCAAGAAATCCGATGTAGAGAACTTCTTTCATATAATAAATGACTTATCTAAAGAGCTTCCTAACTGGTTTAGAAAGAAATTAACCTTCTTCAATCGACACAATCAAGGCATTTATAATGCCTTGATTCTAATGGTATTACCGAAGGTATCAACAATAAAATCAAATTAATTAAACGCGTTTCCTACGGCTATCGTAACTTTAGAAACTTACGTGATAGAATTTATATTTCGCAAGGATTAATTTTCCAAAATATCACATAAAAAAGGTGAAGCTTTTACACTTCACCTAGTCACTTATTTTAGCAAATTTGAGCCCATCAACACTATTTGACGAAGAGCCCAAAAAAAGACACCTTCCAACTGAATGGAAAGTGTCTTGAAACGATACATTGATTGGTACTCGATTTCCTGCGAAATCTCCGTCCCATACTGTATTCGTAAGCGAATGAATTCGCAACGACTCCAGCAATTAACGTTTTGAGAATTCTAATACTAAAAAACAAGAATACACACACGTTATAAAGCTTGTTGTATCAACATTCTTAATTACCTATTATTCTTTTAAAATCTACTGAATTGATAAAAAAAGATATTATTGACACCAATTAACACCATATATTTAAGTGTATCTTACTGTTTATTGTTAATCAGTTTATAGTCTAACATTTTTCTGACTTTTTATCTATGATTTTTCGGAAAGCAAGATTATCAATTTTTATTACTGTGTTTCCTTTACCCTATTCATCAATTATCGCCTTAGAATCTTCATCTTTCATTGTACATCCTACTATAACCTGAACATCATCATTTAAAGATTTAATTTTATTTAAAAATGCACGCATATCTTTTTCAATTATACTATGTTGATTAGGCTCATCAAAAAGAAGAAGACCAGGTTGATTACATCCATATTCTAACGAAACTTCTTGTAAAGCAATTGTATATGCCCATATTCCTCGTATATGATCATTTAACGATTACCTTCTTTATGTCCAGTAATATATTGTAAAAAAACTATATATATACCATATAGACTAAGAAGGCCCATAGAAAATGCCATGATATCAATAATACTCTTGCTTTTTAGATCATAAATAGGGGTTCCTAATTATATTGTATTCACTCAATCCCTAAGAATAACAGTACAAAACAAAAAAGACTAATATGATGTAACGTTAGTCTAGATTTCTTCACCAAGTGACCCCACCAATTGTGTGATTGAAACGCCCACTCACTTGAACACATGATTTTAACATAAAGCCTCCTCATTCCTATCATGCTTATTTTAAAGAGTATCAATATACCCAAAAGACTAAATGTTTTCATCTTGTACACGCTCCTTCATTATCAACTGATATGGTAGCGCTTCTATATATAGTTATTTTAAGGTACTGACAGTTATTTAATTACTGCCATTGACAATAAGGCTCTGAAGATATGAATATGTGCGGTTCGTGTTCAAACATAGAACAACTTGAACCACTCCTATCAGTTATCATATCTTCACTCATTATCAATGGTTCACTTCGTCAGCAATATCAGAATTCATCTGTTTTTTTTTACACCTTAAAACTTATTTTTTCTGTCTATATAAGTGTAATCTATCCAAACATATACTTATCACTAGGCTTGGTTTTAAATGCGTTTAATCTTCTATAAGCAATAAACATATGAATGCTTATCACACTATTACCTTCTTCTGCTATTTATGAACCTTCATGTTGTTGATACGATTTTAACTATAAAAACAAGAGACGGTTGTGACTAATGATTAGAAAAGTTAAATCTTTAGATTCGCTAGATAAACACCCTCTTTTTTATAAAATACAAGTCTTTCTTATTAAGATGCTGAAAAATAGCTTTTTCTGCAGATTATTTCTAATAACTATCCTTTACCTTTCAGATACTTCCTCTGTTTTTCTGCAGATTAGCTTTTTTTTCTGCAGATTATTTCTAACAACTATCCCTTGCCTTTCAGATACTTCCTCTGTTTTTCTGCAGATTAGCTTTTTTTTCTGCAGATTATTTCTAACAACTATCCCTTGCCTTTCAGATACTTCCTCTGTTTTTCTGCAGATTAGCTTTTTTTTCTGCAGATTATTTCTAACAACTATCCCTTGCCTTTCAGATACTTCCTCTGTTTTTCTGCAGATTAGCTTTTTTTTCTGCAGATTATTTTCGCCTAATACATTAATATTGACTAATAACTTATCATTTTCTATGAACAGGTTTAGACTCTCATTTTTTCGGTAATACGTAAATCAGCGGCTTGTTGTTTTATAGTAGCAACTTGTTGTTCTAATGTTCTATTTACAATATGTTTAGTACTTCTACCTGCTCCCGTCTCAAGAACATAGCCCTTTTTTATCAATGTATCTAGCGCCTTGGTAACATAATAACGAGATAAGTTAGTAATACGTTGAATTTCTTTTTTAGATAGCTCTTCTCCTTCTTTGGTTAGAAGCTTTAAAATCATCTTTTCGTGGTCATCTATTTCCTCTATACTATCAGCAAAATCAACAGACCATATTCTTAAGTGCGTTTTCTCTATATCTGTATCTATTTCAGGAAATCTAAATTTCCCATACCTAGCAGCAGCAAATATTTGCTCTCCTCCAGTACCTCCACGTTCGCCATACCCCATAAAGACTAATAATTTTGAAATAATAGGATTTCTTGTTTTAGACTCATTTGTTGTAAAAAAATCTTCTTTTGGAATTTTCATACTACCACCGTTAATAAAATCGTAATAATCCCAATAAACATTAACGATACTGTGTTCTTCAGAGTAATAATCTGCATGCATAATTAAATTAATTAACGCTTCTCTCAATGCTACACGCATTGATTCCCCTATTTCTAATCTCGATTGATCTTTCCCTAATTCAAACTGATCTTCAGGTAAATTCTGTAAATAGTCCATTGATTTAATAAAAAAATAATAGAGATTTAAATCATCACTCACCGTTGAAATTCTATTACGCCATCTTTTATCAGAACGTCGATCAAACAAATCTAACTGAAAATTAGGAAAATTTTGTATAATAGCAGTTGTTTTGCCAAAAAACAGTAAGCCGCCTGCTGTTATTCCCTTCTCACCATCACAATTATATGCCTTTGCAATTACTCCGATTCTTTCGAGAAACTCTTCTATTGAATACTCTTGGTAAGAAGCAAACTTGGGACGTGATTGAACCCTAAGTCTATATTCATTGATGGATTGCATATCTAAATCATCGATAGTACAGTTCCGTAAAACATCTCTATCTAAGTTGTCTGATTTATCCCTAATTAAAGCTTGGTATATTTCTCCCCTAGCTAATTTATCTCTAGAACCTTCTCTAATAAAAGCTCGCATCGTTTTGCTTTTATTATCCACAACTTCTACCGGTTTTTTATCTCTTGGCGCCTCATTTACAATAATCTCTATAAATTTTTTACCATGATTCGTCGTTTTAATGGAAATTTCTTCAACAGAATTGTAAGTCACAACATTTGGATCATTAAATTTAGCCGTTAACTGTTCTTCTTGAATCTGAGGATTATCAATTCCGATTATTGGATAACTCCGATTCCCTTTATGATCTAATTCCTCAGTTACGCCTAAATAAATGATGCCTCCACTAGTATTAGCAAACGCACTGTAACTTTCAAACAATGACTTTGAAAGGTTAGTTTTAGACTCTTTATATTCAATATATTTAGATTCATCTTGCACCATGAATTCATTCTTTTGATTCATAAAAATCACCTCGTATTATATAAATTATAGATCATAAAGAGTGAACAAATAATGTAACTGTTTAAATAGTACACCTACTATATAAATCAATAAATACACCTTCTATTAACACACTTATTTACAACTATTTTACCATTTTTTCTTTGCATATGAATATAGTATTTTATTAATTATTACCTAGTAATCATAAGCAAGATTACCTCTTCTTAAAGGCAACCTAAATAATAACAACCTATGTTAAATTAGGAGCAAAAATGGGGAACTTTAATCCCCTTTCTTATACACACTCCTTCATTATTAAAACATATTTATCATAAAGTTTTGTTTGAATCCCAGAATAAAAAACGCTTATTTTTCTAAAAACAGGATGAGATATTTACACCTTTTAGAAAACTCCGTACTTTGAATTAAGGCTAAGTCAGTCAGCTTCATTAAAAATTCAGGTTTTGTCGCAAGGTACAATTCCTGTTTCCCTTTGTATTCATGAATCTTTGTCAGTGTATTTAGTAAATCATACCTAAGTGATAGCTTTTCTACCTCTTGATAATTAAATGTTTTCACCGCCACTCACCTCTTTTCTACGCCATTTTACACTATTTGGCGGAGAAGAATAGCGTTTATAATTCGTCTCCATCATTACCACAACAAAAAGACACCTTCCTAACGAGTGGAAAGCATCTTAAACACTCAACAAAATCAAGGGTTTCCTTTTTACATTTCATAAAGTTTCATGGATTTATTCACAAGTCTTCTTCTATTTATGAACCTTCATGTAGTTGAGACGATTTTAACTATTAAAACAGGAGATTGGTTGTGACTTAGGGAAAAATGAATCCGACGCATCAAACTATCAAGAAGCGAAGATACAACAGGGAACGAGACAGTTGATAAGCGCACCGTTCACTATGTTAATGGAGCTACATATGCTTTGAAATATGCTTTAACGCCTAATAATTCAAATAATATTAGTTTTTCTCTTTCGTTTTTAAAAAGCCTAATTCTTTTTTCATGATGTCTAGTTGGTTCCCTAATTCATGATGAAGCTCAAACAAATAATGAAATCGTTGACACAACTCACAATGTTCATCTGATCCAGCTTCGTGTGTTGCTTTAAATAGTCCTTTATGCAGTTGCCAAACATCAGCTGTCTGGATAGCCACTTGACTACGAACAGACTTTAATTCGTCGTATTTTTCTATTTTCTGTTTAAATGTTAAAGTTGGCCCATCAACGGGTTTTTCTTCTTGTGTATTAGGTAAAATGTCATCTGACATGAGATCATCCCTTCTTTTTTATTTATCAAATAATCGGAAAATTTCAAGCCACTCCGGTTCTTGAGATAAATCCTTATAATCAGATTGTTTGATATCATCGATAATTAATTGTATTTTTTCCTCTAGCAATCGTTTCTTCTGTGCGTCTGTTTCTTGGAGGTACAATAAATAATAAGCGTTTAATAGACTCAGCATAATCCTCCTTCGCTTTCAAATACTTGAAAGTCTTATAAAATCGTTGTATGATAGATATGAAAAGAGAGATATGCGTCAACATATCTCCCTATGTAGAACCGTTAAAAAGACGGTGACTGTAGTTAAATTATTTTAAGCCATCTAACTCTCTGTCAAAGTGTTTAGATGGCTATTTTTTGTTGTTTTTATTATTTATCTGCAACACTAACATTGCAAAGGCAATCATTAGCGATAATGCTTCAAAAACAGACACGCTATTCCTTTCCAGGAGTAGCGCTTATTATCAACATAAGGCATCACCCCTTTTTCAAGAGATTAGCCACCATCTTTTTCACTTTTCTACGTTAATTATTATAGCATATAACGAGCAAAGATAAAAAATACCTAAATAGCCGACTTTTAGAGAAGATTTTTTAGCTCATTTCATGGATAATCCTATACTAATTTATTGGAAAGACGCTTAGAATCATCGTCTAAACATGAATATTTTCATAAAAGTACAATATTATCACCTTTTAGTTCAAGTTAATGCGCTTTTAATGGTAAACTATAACTAACTTAGGAAAAAGTTAATCAGGGATCGATTAATTTTTTCAGCTAATGTTTTAAATAAGCGAAAAAAACAGACCATCCTGAAGGAAATGGTCTGTTTTTTTGTCCTAATTGAAATAGAACAGAAAAAAGATTTTGTTTTGTTTGATATAAGTCAATCACATTACAGTTTAATTTGACAAATCATATATAAAAAAAACAGTACAAAATGGCCTTCCTTTTTGCCTTTTTATTTGGATGGAAGAGATAAGAAACGAGTTGTTTTTCTAAATTAACGTTAACATATAGTGTAATAATTAATATTTTTACTTTTGATTGTTTCAATACTTTTCCTTCTACAGAAGATAGCGTATCGTAACTTTATCCATTCTAAGAACTATCTTTGAGTAGTATCATCACGTAATAAGCGTCCCGTATTGTTTTTTATTTGCTAAATGAAAAAAATCGAAGCTCATGTTCGACTTCGATTTCCCCTTGTTTATTATCTCCACTTAATTATAGCATAGCGTGTTTCTCTTATGCTTAAAGGGATAATGACTCAATGTACCAACCCAGCTTTCTTTAAAGGCGCGAGGCGTAACACCACTTGTCCGGTTAATTGGTCAGCCTCAACTAAACCAAAATGACGGCTATCATTCGAGAGTGCTTGATTATCTCCCACGACAAAATAGTGTGCCTCTGGTAAGGTGGTCAGGCCTTTCAGACGTTGGGCAACCTCTTCTTTTAGCTCAAAGGTTAGTGTGGTACCTAAATTCGTCCCGTTGTCAGGGATAAACATCAGCTGATGGTCACTCACTATCACGCGATCACCGGGCATCCCAATCACACGCTTCACTAATAATTTATCCTCAGAACGAGAACGAAACGCAACCAAGTCATAACGCGTCACATTAAAATGCTTCTTCAACAAAACACCTTCGCCACTTTCAATCGTCGGTGACATACTGCGCCCCTTGACTGGATGATAATCAAACTGATACACCATCCCTAACACTAAACAACCTAAAAGCCCCCACAACATAACGGTCTTTTTCATACTTCTCACCTCTTCATTTGGTTAATCTAACCAACCTAAACATTTTTCCTATTGAGTTAGTTATATCAAGTTTCTTCTTCCGAAGCAACTAACTCACTTGCAGAAACGTCTTGATTCGTTTCAGAGGTGGTAGCGTTAGCGCAATGCGTTGGACTGTTAGCCTTGTGCTGGTCATGACTTGTTCCATTAATTCGTTCATACAAACGTCTAACCATCGCATCATCAAGCGCTTCTACTTCCTGTATAAACTTCTTATATGAAAAAAAATGCTTTAACATTTAGTTTTCCGTCCTTTCCACTAATCTAAGACTATCTTCTGAATGGTTACGTTGATAAATCTCGCGCTCGATGGATTGAACGCCTTGCCACTCAAAAATGACCGATTGAATCTCGGTAAGTTGAGAAACTTCTTCAATAAACGCCGCTTGATTCTCACGACGAAGCGCGAGTTGACGATCATCCATCACAACTTGTTGGCCAGAAAACACCCAACTTTCTTTCCCTATTAGTAGATTAGGCGGGGTATAAGAAAAGTAAGGTGCCAAGACATCAGCTAGTCTTCTTGCTTGTTTAGTAGTGGCTACTAAATCATCAGATGGATGCAACACGTAATCCTGCACGCCAATGCCTTCTTTGGGATAAGTCGCTAAAGAAAAACGGTAGGCCGCTTGTTCCTGTTGCCTCGTCACTTCCATTAACGACTCAGAAAGCTCTGTCACTTCTTTAGACAAAAGACCGCGTTCTCGTTGTAGTAAGAGAATCTGACTAAATAAAATCACCACCACTAACACAAGTAATCCCATACTATACAGCACATGATGAAGATGGCGATGATTCTCAATCACTTGAAGACGCGCCAATTTTTGGGTGAAGGCTTCGGTCTTGGGACGCACACCCCTCGCACGATCCAACTGCCATTGAATACCAATTCTTGGGATTATAAAAAAGCCAATCAAAGCTATCAGCCCTAAAACCAACATAAGACGAATCATTCCCCCACTCCTTTCCAAAATTACCTTAATATACTAAAAAGCTAGAAAGCACGAGACTATCGTGTTTCTAGCTTACAATTAAGGCATTTTCCCTACTTAACAAACACACCGTTACAACCTGTAGGCCGGCTTTTGAGGTCAGCTTCTGCGGAAATAAGATAAGTCCTCCAAAAATTGATACGCAATTTTCTTCGGTCTTATACTTATTTCTTGAAGCTTAACGACCTCTCAAGCACTCTTTGTAATCAGGCTTTTAGTCGCAACTTCCTCGGTAATAGGTCTGACCTCTAAAAAATTTTCAAATTTTTCGTTGTTCTGTGCCTATTACTCGTAAGACTAAACACCCTCTTGCCTACTAAAATTCGAAATCGCCGCCGCAGCGAAGCTTCGGTTGGGCACGGCGCTGCATGTGCCCACTATCCTTTGATGGTTACCTGTCACCACATATTCTGTCTCTCTGACCACGTCTTCCCTCTTGGGTGAACCATTCATTTACTGTTTCTAGACACGAACACACGTTCTGCCTATTGCTCGATGTCAGATACCAGATTAAGGTAAAGCGCGGGGCGCAACCCGTACTCGGTGGTCACAGTGTTGGCGCCGACGCTGCCACTCGCGTTCACATCGCACGCGCCGCTACTAGTCGTCATAGGCGAGCGCAACCACCAAGGAGCTGCTTTTCCATTGTATTTCGCGATGCTATCTGCGTCATTCTCCCACGTCGTCAACACATCCGCCGTACTTAACGCAAACGCCGTTGGCGTATTATTTCCATTAATGGTCGTTACCTCAGTGGTATCAGTAGCACTTGTCTCTTCATGCGGCAAGTCCACTCCCGATACAAATGTCCCTAAGTCACTTCCCGCGATACGTTCCTCATAAAATGCCTGCATCTCACGCTCTAACGTTGAGCCTGTATAATCATTACCGTCACCGTTTTTTGGATTAAACTGAACTTCCTTCTGTATCTCATCCGTCACCATTAAGACTACATTGTTGCTATCTTTCATGATTTTCCAATCAATCCCTGCTTGGTTGATAATGTCATTGGTTTCAAATGGTTGGACGGTCACACTCGTTTCTGCAGTCAAACCATCTGCATCCGTTGCAGTAATGGTGATAACTGTTCCGACTAACTCATTTAGTCCTAACGTTAAGACACCTGTCTCCTGATCAATCGTCGTTTGACTAGATGTTTGACCAGAAATCGCGTAGGATACCACTTCTTTATTAGGACTAACCGTTACGGTGCTCAAGCGTTTTGGTTCTGGGTTATCTACGCTCAGTTCTAATTCAACCTCTGGCACTTGTTCTGTTCCTGGTGTGTCTGTTAGTGACCACGTCAGGGTAGTGGCATAGCGTGCCTCTTTTAATTTGTTCGCTTTACCTGGAACCATTAATTGGACGTCTTTACTTAGTTGCGTCATCTCGGCATCAAAATCGCCATGTGTGCCATCATTGGCCATTAACGTTTCACCTAAATTGACAAACCACGTGCCCATGCCTTGACCTGTGTCTCCCTCAACGATAGGCGTGGTATCACCTGGTGTAATAACATACTTAGCTGGACTTTTTTCTGTCGCGGCTATTGTTGGCGTGGCTAAATTCGGCGCGTCTGTTTCAGAGCCGTTGGTCGTCATCTTAAGATTTTGTAAGGTAATCTTTGTTCCTGGTAAGAAAGAGGATTCATCTGCTGTTTTAAAACCAGCATCTTGTGTGACAGACAATGACCACTTCCCGTCTACCCAGCCACGTGCATCTGTTACTTGCACATAATTATTCACAAATTTAGTTTGGCCATCTTCTGTTCTTAATAATTGGGCCGCGGCATAATACGTTTGGTCAGTTGTCGTGATTTCTTGTGCTCCGAAATAGAGATTCGAGGCGAAGTCGATGGTGATTGGACCTTTATTATCCGTTCCTGCTAACTCTTCTTCTGGGTTTTCAGGGTCAAGCGGGGTCACTGTTCCCCCTTCTTCTGGATCAATAGGCTCAATGACCTCATAGATTTTATCGAAATCCACGCCAGCTTGACTGGTTGCTGGTTTCGTGTCAATCTTTGAAGTGGCTTCTGCCGCTAACATTAACGGGCTTTGCGACAGACCTAATGTACTTACTAACATGATAGTCAGACGTTTCTTTTTCATTGTGACATCCTCTCCTTTATGATTCTTATGCATTTTTTCTATAGATAACCGTATTATTTTTCCCTTTTTTATCGTGAAAGCAACAGGGTGCTTGACCGATTAACCTTGATTGACTTCTTTCGTCCCGTCAATTAACTTGATTGCTTCTCTATGGTAGCGAGCGATTAAGCGAACGGTGTGGACTCTTGACCAGCACGACCAAAATTTTTCTAGCGTTCACACCCTATTGAACCAAGAGACATTGATGCGTATATCTCATTCATCAACTAGAATGCCAAATGTTCGCGTTTGTCACGCTTCATTTGTTTGAAAGGTTGCTATCATTCGTTCATTACCACCACGTAATTTAGCCATTGACCTCATTCTGTCAAAGACTTACGCTTCGTTTGCTGGTTGGTTGGTTAATGTCCATGTTAACTCAGCTGTATAAGCGGTTGATTTCTTAACAGACGCGCCTGGTACTTCTAATTGAACGGCCGTATTAAACCAATCTTGTCCGCTTACTTGACCGTCTTCACCAAGAACGTCAGCCTTCACTAAAGTCCCTCTAGTTTCTCCTAGTTCTTCCGTTACAGCTGTTCCACCATTTCCTGCTAGATAGAAGAATTGTCCGGCTCCGTGGCCTTCAGAGGCGGTCATCACCTCTACGCTAATTGCTTTTTCTTCCGTTGAAGGCTCAATAGCGAAGGCTTCTTTAGCTTCAATACCTGTTGTATCTGATGCAGAGTTAACAGCGCCATTGGATACATTGATTTTTGCGCCTTCTAATTCATGCTCTGCTTCATCTTTGAACGCTTGTGTTTGTTCAACTTTCAACGTCCAACCAGCTAGACTACCTGTGTTATCTGTAATTTGCACATAGTTAGGGTTGATGACTTTGACATCTGACCCTGTGATAGTTGATTTTGACGCGAATGCTGGATACGTTTCGTCACTGTTTGAGATTTTTTGAATGCCAAAGTTTAAGGTTGACACAAAATCAATCGTTAACGGACCTGTTTGGCCTGTTTCTTTATCTGGTTCGTCTGGTGTAATCTCTGGTGTCGTTGGATCTGGATTTTCTGGATCAGTTGGGTCGACGATAGGCGGTGATACCGGTGGATTCGTTGCCTCATCATCCACTACAAAGTGAACTTTCCCTTCGCTGGTTTCATTCGTTGTGATTCCTTCTTCAGCAAATACCGCTGTGTTTAGACTGCCTAATACTAAGGTACTTAATAATAACGTGCTCATCATTTTTTTCATATCATATCCTCTTTCCATCAATAACTCTTTTAATAACTCTTTTAATAACTCTTTTAATAATTCTTTTAGGTGGTTGGTTATGCCCCTTCACTTGCTGAAGGAATGGCTTCTAATGTCCACGTTAAATCTGTTTTATACGTTGTATCTTTCATCTTGATTGCGCTACCTGGGACGTCTAATTGGATATCTTTGCTAATTTGGTAAGGGATTTCCTTGTCTCCTACTTTTAATTCTGGGAAGTCTCCGTAACTCCCATCATCTTCTACTAACTCTTGACCTAGATTTAAGAACCATGTTCCGATTCCTTGTCCCTCAGTTGCCTCAACAAGGGTCATTTTAGTTCCCGGGTCCAATTCATGCTTTTCAATAGCATGGCCCTCTTCATTGGTCATCTTGATTTGTGGGGCTGCCGCTTCTTCATTCCCTGTGTTGGTCATCTTTAAGTGGTTGAACGTCAGCGCTGCGCCTTCTAATTCGCCTGCTGATGATGAGAATTGTTCCTCTTGAGTCACGCTTAAGGTCCAGCCTGCATCAGCTACCCCAC
Organism: Vagococcus xieshaowenii; assembly: GCF_004792515.1. Taxonomy (NCBI): domain Bacteria; kingdom Bacillati; phylum Bacillota; class Bacilli; order Lactobacillales; family Enterococcaceae; genus Vagococcus; species Vagococcus xieshaowenii. Next base: position 1,895,728 of record NZ_CP038865.1, read on the forward strand.
GACCATCTGTTACTTGGACATAGTTATTCACAAAACGATAATCTGTTAAATCATTTTCTTCTGTTTCCTCATTATAAGTATAAACCTTTGACGGTTGAGCCGCTGGGTGATACGTTTCATCATTACTTGAAATAGCTTGTGAACCGAAGTATAGTTTTGATACAAAGTCAATCGTTAACGGACCTTCTAGCCCTGTTCCTGGGTTGCCTGTATCTGGATTTTCTGGGTCTACTGGGTCAATCACCCCTCCACCATCTGGATCTAATGGATCCGTTGCTCCATCTTTTTCTTTATAATGAATCGCTGCTTCTGATGTCGCATCTTCAGGTTCGAATTCCGCCGCAAAGACTGCTGAGGTGTTGCTTAATACCATTGTACTTAATAATATGAAGGCTAACACTTGTTTTCTCATGTTTGTTACTCCTCTTTTATTATTTGATTTTATTTTTAAACGTTGTGTAATGGGCTTCGTGCCTTACACAAGCGTTGTTCCCCTATAAGTTTTCTAAATAGCCGCCGCATCTTCGCTGCGGTTGGGCACGGCGCTGCATGTGCCCACTATCCTTTGATGGTTACCTGTCACCACCTATTCTGTCTCTCTGACCACGTCTTCCCTCTTGGGTTAACCATTCATTTACTGTTTCTAGACACGAACACACGTTCTACCTATTGCTCGATGTCAGATACCAGATTAAGGTAAAGCGCGGGGCGCAACCCGTTCGTGCCGCCCACGGTGTTGCTGATGACGCTGCCACCCGTGCTCACAGCGCGCGCGTAGTTACTAGTCGTACCAGGCGTGCGCAACCACCACCAATCAGCTGAACCATCGTATTTCGCGATTCTATCTACATCATTCTCCCACGTCGTCAACACATCCGCCGTACTTAACGCAAACGCCGTTGGCGTATTATTTCCATTAATGGTCGTTACATCAGTGATATCAGTATCACTTGTCTCTGTATGCGGCAAGTCCACTCCCGATACAAACGTCCCTAAGGCACTTCCCGCAATGCTATTATCATAAAATGCCTTCATTTCACTCTCTAACGTTGAATTCGTATAATCATTACCGTCAGACTGTGTTGGATTAAACACAACTTCCTTCTTCTGTATCTCATCCGTCACCATTAAGACTTTGTTACGTTCATCTTCTTTCATGATTTTCCAGTCAATTAATTGTCCCTCTTTGTCTGGAATTGCAATGACCTCATTTTTTACAAACGGTAAGACCGTTACGGTGCCTGTCTCGCTTTGTCCTCCTTGTGTCATCGCTGTAATCGTGATTTCAGTATTGTCTGCTAAATCTGACCCAAAGTAGAAGTAATTTGTCTCTGCGTCTACATACGTCTTATCAGAAGGTGCGCCTTCAATCCTATACGTTGTACCTTCCACGTTTGAACTTAATTTAAGTGGTTCAATCGTACGATGGGCACTTGTGGCAATCTCATCTTTCACATTTTTAATAGTAAAGGCTAAGGTTTCTTCTGGTGGAATCCCCGGCACATCCTGCATCGTCCATGTTAGGGTCGTGCGGTACTTTCCTTGTGAAACCTTTGTCGCACTTCCTGGGACAAGTAATTGCACGTCTTTACTCAACTTGCTAATCCCTTCTGCGTATTGACCATAAGAGCCATCGTTAGGGGTTAGTGTTTGTCCTAACTCGACAAACCATGTCCCAGCCCCTTCACCGGCTTGACCGTCAATTAATTGAACCGCTTCGGCTGGGTCTAACACATAGCGTCCGTCATGTTCTTCGGTACCATTAGGGTCTGCGGTTGTGGGAGGTGTTCCCCCGCCATCTGCAGTGGTTCTAAGCCCCAATGCGCCAATCGATAATTGTGCCCCGACTAATGGATCTCCTGCGGATGTTCTAAATTCATCGTCTTGTTTTACATATAATTTCCAACTTGCCTCACTGTCGCCACGATTATCCGTCACTTGGACATAGTTATTCACAAGGTCACGGGTCTCGTTGCCGTCCTCATCGACTTGTTTATACGGTTGGGCAGCGGCATAATACGTTTTATCCTCTTGCATCGTGGCTTGTTGTTTACCAAAGTAAAAATTAGACACAAAATCTAGACGTAACATCCCATCGTTGCCTGTTGGCGGTAACGTTTCTTCTGGATTTTCTGGATCTAGTGGGGTAATCTCACTACCATCCCCTGGTAATTGTGGGTTAGACGGATCCGCCTTTGACGTAAACGTTACGTCAGCTGGTGTAGTGCCTTCTAATGTATCAGCCGCTAATGTTAGGGGCATATTGCCTAAGATGATGGTGCTGACTAAGCTCATCGTTAATAATTGTTTTTTCACGATTTATTCCCCTTTCTCTATAGTTGACTGTCTGGCGCATCGGTTAACGTCCAGACAAACTCTGTTTGATAATTAACGGCATCTTTCGGTGTTGAACCAGGAATGAAAAATTGCACACCCGTATTCTTTTCTCTACCATCTGGTAAGGTGTCAATTTTCCCCCAGCTGTCTAGCCATGTGCCAAAGCCTTCACCTGAATCTGCCTGCATAACGACGGACATTTCACCTGGTGTTAGCGCGACATCATGGGCAGTTGGGCGTTGCGTGTCGTCCGTCACATTAGACGTCGCTTGACTCTCTACTAGACGAATTTCAGCCCCGTCAAGAACGGGATATTTCGCCGCTTGATTTTCAAACTGAGCAAGTTGTTTAACAGTTAATCGCCAACCTGATGCGCCACCGCGTAAGTCAGTGACTTGTAAATAATTCGCTGTCTTCTTGTCTGTGTCGACTGCCGTGCCTTCGTCATTGGCATAATATTGTGGATTGGCATAATACGTTTGGTCTTTATTACTGATTTCATTGGTGCCAAAGTCAAACGTTGAGACAAAGTCAATGGATAATGGCCCCGGTGTGCCTGGTTCTGGTTTACCTTCTGGATCGGTCGGATTCCACGGTGAAACGGGTACCTCTGGATCAGGGTTTTCTGGATGAAGTGGGAGCGTGGTGTCCTCACTTGGAATAAATTGAACATGGCCATTTGATGTGATGCTTGAGCTGTCTTCTTGAGCAAATGCGACTGTCGTGAAACTTGACACTAACCATAAAGCCAATAAAGAAGGATTAATTTTTTTCATCTTCAACCGTCTCCTTTCGTTTTTTCGTAAGTAATAATAAGAACGCTCCACCAAGAGCCAGTGCGCCTAGCCCCATAAGTGAGGCACGAACGCGTTCGCCTGTTTGTGGTAAATGGTGGGTGTTATTGGATGTGTTCCCATTACCCGATGTGTTGGGACGCGTGTTAGTTCCGCTATTACCGTTCTGATTCGTTTGGCCGTTACCGCCTGAACCGGTGTTGCCACCGTTGTTGTCGGACCCGTCGCCGTTACCACCTGTACCGTTATCGGTGTTACCGCCATTTCCGTTATTACCCTCATCTGTATCTGTGCCATCGCCTGGATTTTCTGGTTCTGGTTCTGGTTCTGGTTCTGGTTCTGGTTCGACTAAACCACTGTCTTCTACATATTCACCGACAAAGGTAATCGTCCCCTGTGACGTTTTTTCTGACTCGCTGGCCAACACTTGACTGATTGGGGTCGCCATCATTAATAACACCGTTGCATAAAGTTTGAACTGTTTCATTCATTCTTCCTCCTTTTTTATTTCTTTTTCTTCACTAACAATAGAATAATGATCGCAAGTAATGCGGCAATCACGCCAATACCAATCATTAAATATAAATTTGTGTTATCTTCTTCGATTGACACATCTTTTTCGTTATATTTCTTTGCTTCTTCTGAGGTGATCTCGAAGTCTTTTTCTAGTGACCATTTATCACTCCCTGAGCTCGCTTCAATGTGCATGGTATATTTACCGGCTGCTAATTTCTTTCCTTCCATGCGTAACGGGAAGGCCATCGTCGTGTTAGGTGCCATCTGGATACCCTCTTTGGTTGTTTCATAAAGCGTTTCACTCTTGCCTTGTTTGGTTACTTTCGCATCAACCTTTAGTTGATTCATGTATTTAGCGACTGGATTTTGTAAATAAGAATAAATCACGTTACGGGCATTTAATTGATCGGCTTCTACTTTATTTAATTTCAAATCTGAGGGTAAGCTGTTGTCGTTCTCACGTAGTAAAACCGCAACAGAGTAGGCAAACTTATTTTCAATCGTCATCCCACCGGCTGTCTCGTCTTCTTTTTCTTCTTCCTCAACTTCTTTAAAGGTCAAGCCACCTGCGATTAACCCATCGAAGGCTTTTTCTGGCATTTCGATAGTTACTTTATAGTCATAGCTGCCATTCGCTGGGATTTTCACCGTTTGGCTATCGGCCTTCGCGATTTCTTTTAAGTTAGCGGGTGCTGTGTCATCCACAGTATCCTTCGTCTGGCCATAATCCACCACCCCGTTAATATTCGTTGTCGCAGGCTCGATTAAGGCTTCTACCTCTATTTCTTTATCGCTATGGTTTTTAATCTTGGTCACTAAGGTTTGTTTCTGACCCGCTGTCATATCTAAATCGAAGTACGTGCTACCTTCGCGTTGGTTATCCGGCAACACCGTATCGACACTAAAATTCAATTCACTTGCTTGCGTACTCGTTACACCAAAAATCCCTACAGAACATAAAGATGTCATTAACAATACAAATTTCTTCATTATTTCTTCACTCCTATGTCATTATTTTCATTATTAAAAGGATTTACTCTACTAAACTTCTCAGTCCATTCATTAGTATGACAGAATTCAATTTTACGAACTGTTTTTTTTTTAGAAAAATTTTCTAAAAAAAACAGTTTGATTGCTGCCGCATCCTTACAACTTCATTATCACATAATTTAACAATCGCAACTGTTATATTTTGAGTAAAAATCATGAAGAACAAACAGTTACAATCCTTCATTAAATGAACGAGAAGACGAGGGTAAATAGCGTTTAGAGAAGAAATAGGCCTTGCCTGTTTGTAAGTAATGGCGATAGGTCGTGACGTGTTCATTGGCGAGTGGTTGATGTTTAAATTTTAGACGTAAGCGTCGTTTAATACGTTGTGGCAATACGTGATAACACCCTTGATTAGCCGTTAGTTGATACCGCCAACCTAGCCATTCTACCCCATTCTTCAACGGAAATAGTTGTGTTTTGCGCGGATGATAGGCGAGGCCAAGCTCCCATAAATGTTGGATAATGTGTTGGCGTGTCACTTGTAGGGCTTGCTTATCAGGATGAAGGAGAACCAAATCGTCCATGTAGCGCGCATAAAAACGATGCCCTAACTGCTGAACGATAAGCGTATCTAATGAATGAAGCGTGGCGTTGGCCCACCATTGACTCGTTTGATTCCCAAGGGGTAACCCTTTACCAGGTGAGGCATGATAACTTTCAATGATTTGATAACATAACCCTTTTACCTCTTCTGGATACGGGGCACTAGCGATGAATTGTTTTAATCTAGCATGCGGGATACTATCATAAAAATGACGAATATCAACACGTAAGACGTAACACGTAGCTTTGTCGTGCGAGCTAAGTTGATGAATAAACTGGCGTAAGTTGCGACGTGCATACGACGTCCCCCTTCGCCGACGACAAGCCGCCGTGTGAGGCAGTAAGAACGGCTCCGTATAAGGTATAATATAACGCTGACACAGGGCATAATTCACAAGACGATCGACAAAAGTTGACGCTGAAATGACGCGGCGCTTAGAGTCCGTTACTACAAAAGTCCGATAACCTCCGTGTTGATAGGCGCCTTCTTTCAAGGCAGATAAGATAAGAGAACAGACAACTGATGAGACAAATCATACTCAAACGCCACGACTTCAGGATGCTGACGTTTACCTTTACGACAATGTTGATAGGCCCGATATAAGTCAACATAATCAAACATGTGTGTCTAACCTCTTGACACACGCTAAGAGCGATTCGCCAAAATCCGCTACCTTCTTCTCCGACATTCCGCTCACCAAAGTCAATGCCTCAAGGGTTTGAGGACGTTGGCTCACTAACGCTTCCAATGTGGCATTCGAACAGATAATAAACGGCGAAACCCCGTTTAATTTAGCTTGCGCCTGACGCCACTGCCTTAACTGCTCAAACCAACGGTCGTGTGTAGAGGCATCAAGCATTTGAGAACATTCTTCAAGCGGCACCAAAATACCTTCCCACCCTAAGGAGGTTAATCGTAACAGTTGAAGATTGCCACGTTGTCTATAGCCCACCAACCCTTCCGTTATGAACTGGTCAATCATCTGTTCGATGGCTTCTTTACGATAGTTTTTCAAACACCCACGTTCACATCGGGTTATTTCTTGAACTTCTTCTTTCAATTGATTGCCTTTTAACACCTTCACCGTAGTCGTCTTACCGAATTGTCCGCCTAACTTGGCAATCACACGTAGAACACATTGTTTGTCTCTTTCCATCTAACCTTTCCTTTCTAATACAAAATAAAAAGGGGCAGAATCGTTTCTGCCCGCGTATGAACGGCGTGTGAATCACAACCGCTACTTATCACACTCTTTTTATATTTTTTTCTATCCTTAGGGATAAAAGGGAACCTAAACTCCTTTAATCGTGATACTGACAAGGGGCACGTGCCACTTGTTGCGGATTCTTTGGGATTAAAGCTAAAGCGCGGGGCGCAACCCGTTCGTGTTGTTCACATTGTTGTTGTTGACGTTGCCATTCGTGTTCACATTGCGCGCGTTGTTACTAGTCGTATTAGGCGAGCGCAACCACCAATTAGCTGCTTTCGTTTAGTCCCCATCCGGGGAGATTCTTTTTTGGTCGGAGGTTAGCCAGCGATAGACTAACTTCCGACAACTTTCTAATGGTTCGACTAATGACAGGTAATCTTTTTGAAGAAGGCAGCCTGTTTCAAAACCTAGCTCAACCATGAAACCAAGTAGTTTCAAATCCGTCATGACTTGACGCTGATAAGTTTGACGTGTGTGGAACGTTTCTTTCTCAAGCGGGAGCTCATTGGCTTGGTAAATCCCTTCAACCACCCCTAAAGTGAGCGTCTGCATTTTCCCAACCAAGCTAAAGCGGAAGTGCTTGGGACTTGATTGCGTAACACGAAAGATTAACCGAGCTAACGCTTTGGCACTAGCGGCAACATAAAATTCTTCTGCCATTTCTAAAGCTCTCCTTCAAAGGGGACTTGCGTATACAAGGCTTGCTTGGCTAGATACTTACTGTATCTGGCATTAAACGCTTGACTTTTGCCACTAATCAAACGACAACGGACGTCGTCAAATCGTTTAAGCTCATGACGCAGGTCCCGCCATTCTTTTTGGTTCTTGACGGGTTTATTTTGTTTGGTTAGCCATTGTTGTTGGGCCCATTCCTCTAAATAACCTTTGGTTAGGGCATGATAAAGATAACTCATCGAAGTATAAAGTTGCACTGGGCGATGAGGGTGTTGAATCATCCCTAGGGCTGTCGCCACCCCTTCTAAAAGCCCAACTTGCAGACTAACACCAGGTGTCACCTTGGCATAGGTTTTACGATGTTGCCCTGACTGTAAGACAATCCCACAACTAGTGTACACCTCATCAAAAACCGCGTCACTCTTGACTACACTGATGTAACAGTTTATCTCTGTCATCCCTACTCTACCCCCTACTAAATTTTGAAATCGCCGCCGCAGCTTCGCTGCGGTTGGGCACGGCGCTGCATGTGCCCACTATTCTTTAATGGTTACCTGTCACCACCTATTCTGTCTCTCTGACCACGTCTTCCCTCTTGGGTGAACCATTCATTTACTGTTTCTAGACACGAACGCACGTTCTGCCTATTGCTCGATGTCAGATACCAGATTAAGGTAAAGCGCGGGGCGCAACCCCTTCACGTTGTCCACATAGGCGAACCAGAGGGTAGTGCCCTGCGTGTCCACATAGCGCACGGCGTTGTTAAAAGTCGGCCTAGGCGAGCGCAACCACCACCAATCTCTCTCACCCTCGTAGTCGTACGCTACTCTATCGAAGCCTTTCGTCTTCGTCACATCCCAATTAGTTAACGCAAACGCCGTTGGCGTATTATTTCCATTAATGGTCGTTAAATAATCTTCATCCGTATTCGGCAAGTCCACTCCCGATACAAATGTCCCTAAGTCACTTCCCGCGATACGTTCCTCATAAAATGCCTGCATCTCACGCTCTAACGTTGAGCCTGTATAATCATTACCGTCATCCAGTGTTGGATTAAACTCAACTTCCTTCTGTATCTCATCCGTCACCATTAAGACTTCATTGTTGCTATCTTTCATGATTTTCCAATCAATCCCTGCTTGGTTGATGATGTCATTCGTTTCAAATGGCGCAATCGTTACCGCATAGCGTACCACTTCTTTGCCACTTGTCACACGAACAATCAATTCTCCTACTTGTTCGTTCAAGCCAACTGTCAATTCACCCGTTGTATCGTTGATAGTTGTATCTTTTGACGTCGCATTTTCCAAGCTATACGTTGGACTAGATAAATCACTTTCAATCGTCACGGCTTGCCCTTGTGTGAAGTTCCCTGCATCATCTTTTGTTAAGTTCAATCGTTTCACACTTCCCCATGCAATCGGATCTGGGTCTGGGATTTCATTCCCCGGGCCATCCGCTAAGGTCCATAATACCGTTCCGCTATACGTGCCTGTTTTGGCTTCACTAGCCTTCATATCTAACGTCAGTTTATCCGCTAACTCAACCGTTTTTTCCTCTGATTGACTGGCTTCTTGTGAATAAACAATAGCCGATGTGTCACTGTTAATTAATTCTTTTCCTTCTTCCGTTTGGACGTAAACATGTTGATTTAAGACATGGTTGTCTTGTGCTTCATTAGTCAAATCCTGCACCATTGACGCTTGGACATGCCAGCTTGGCTCTTCTAAGTCTTCACGGTTATCGGTCACTTTTAGGTCACCAGTAATACTTGCTGGATAACTACCTGCATCGCTAATATCCAACTGACCAAATGAAACCGTCTCAGGCAGGGACGTAAAACTTAAACCATCCGTGATATCTTTGACCGTTAACTCGGTGGTTGCTTCAAAGGTTTCACCTTTTGACGCATAGGTTAGCGTAATGTCTTGTTCACCTTTGTCTTCCGTCTTAACCGCTTTGACGTTTTTAATCTCAACGTCTTGAGCCTCTATACTAGATGGATTGCCATAACCGTCTGTTAGGCTGTCGATAAATAAACCTGGGTCAACGTCTTCGTCTTGATAAATCGTCGCTTCTTTGACGGTCATCCCTAATTGTTCGACGATGTACCAATCAGTGGTTGGTTGCTTTTCTTGGTAGTTGACGACTAAGTCTTGGTTGGTCACTGGCACTTGATTGAAGTGGCCCTCTTTATCTTTGGTTGACCATTTGCCTGTGGTATCTGTTGGTGCGTTTAACGTGTCAAAACCACTCTCTGATTGGAACGTGAAGTCTTCACCAAGTCTGATGTGGATTAAGTTGTCTAAGCCTTCAAACATCGCCTTCATGTCGGTGATTTTTTCAGTATTAAATACGCTTAAATCTAGGCTTGTCAAGGCGTGACTGTCTTTAAAGAAATTAGCTAAGCTAGTGGCTTCTTTAGTGTTAAGATTGTCTAAGCCGTTGATTGTTTTTAGCGAAGTGAAACCGCTAAATAGACCGGCTCCCCCTTCATCGATTAACTCGATAGTGCCTTTTATTTCAATCGTTTCGATTGACGCGATGTCCACACCGGCCGCTTCGAAATAGCTGTAGGCTTCCGGTTGCTTAGCATCTGTCTTCGTCGCCTCGTCCAGACGCGCGGTTTCAATGATTAAGGTGTTCCCTACCACTTCATAAGTCACCTCATTCGTGGTAACAGGGGATGTTTCTTCTTCCTCTGTGGCTACCGTTGTTTCTGTAGCATCCGTTGACGCTTCTTCTGATGCCACTGTCGTTTCAGTTACATCAGAAGAGGCTTCCTCACTAGTCTGAGTCGAAGCTATGTCTGATTCTTCCACCACTTCAACGGTTTCTTCCGTACTCTGTGGTGCCTCCTGACTACTTTCTTGCGTCACGTGACTTTCTTGAATCAATTGTTCGGCTAGTTCGCTGGTGGCTAGTGTACTTTGAATCGCTTCTGCACTGACCTCATCTGCTGATAATGGTTGCGCGTTATGGGCGTTACTAATTCCTTGTACCGCAACGCTTCCCATTGTTAAACCGATTAACCCGACAACGCCAATTTTTTTGTGTAAATGATTTCTTTTCAACGTCTGTCTCCTCCTCATAATGTTTAGTTTATCTATTGCTTCTTTCTAATATTGCTGACGTAGACTCTTTCTTTTGACAAACTGGTCCTCTTCTTTGCTTTACATGACACAGTCCATTTAATAGTATGACAGAATTTATTTTTACGAACTGTTTTTTTTTGAAAATATTTTCCTAAAAAAAACAGTTCAGCAGTATGCACGACACCTTAATAAAGGACTTAACTGACTAAATCAAATAAAGTTGGTACTTGATCATCGCCTGAGAAACGATAGTTTTCTTTCATAAAAACCTTGTAGTCATTAGATTGTAATCTCATAATCTCATCTTCTGTTAAGTCCTCATCATCAATAAACGAAAAGATTATTTGTAAGCGTGCGTCTAATCCAAAAAGTTTGCCCAAGCATTCAAAACTAGACTCTGCTGAAAGATTTTCTAAGTGATGCGTCATCTCGGTTAAAATTATTTCTATTTCATGGACCAATTTGGTTTTGGTATGGTATTGCTTGCATACATCATGAAAGAAGGCAAAATAGACTTCTTGTGTTAACGCTTTGCTGGTAGACGGCTTCATGTCTATCCCTCCTTATATTACTCTATAATCGTATTATGCCATAGGCGCCTCACAATGAACTGTTATTTTTTTAATAAAATTTAGACAAAATAAACAGTTCGGCAAGTTTCTATCTACTAAAACGCACCAAATGAGGCATTATTGACTCAAAAAAAACGCTAGAGAACTATCATAATAGTTCCCTAGCGCGATAACTAAGTTTATTCATCTTTTATGACTAATGCATTCAGGGCTTTTCTTTTTTCCTGTCTAACCCATACAATGATTCTATCTAAGATAGTGTAAGAAAAGTAGTGACTGATCCTAATAATATTTTCTTCATCGCATCCGTCTAATAATAAATTCGTGATAATCAAATTACCCGATTGTTTCAAATCAGCTAATGATTCTTTTTTTTCGATAATACGAATATCGACATAATCCCCTAATTCAAACTCAATTCTAGTTTTAATATATTCCGCATAATACACATCATAATCAACATAAATCAAGATATTCACTTTTAATCGTTCTCTTATTTCTTCTATAAACACATGATTAAACCGTGTCTGTAACAAATAAAAAGCAAAAGGAAAATAGTGCGTTTTACTAGCGTCAATGTGTTTATCATACAGCTTCTTAATCGCAGGAATAATATCTTTCACTAACAAATCAGCATTCTCTACGAAATTCACATACTCGTTATTGACCACAACAAGATCTATAACCTCTTTAGTTAAAGACAAGTAACCAAAAATGCCATCATACATATCGCGGCAGACGAGTTGTTTGATTTCTTCATTGATAGGTAAATTAAATAACGTTTCTACTTCGGTTACAAAGTCATAAATAGAAAGTAATTCTGGATGATCTTTTAGTTTAAGCTTTTTATAATTACTAACCTTAAGAAAATCATTATGTAAGAACGCAGAAAAAACATTCTCAATAAACTCAACCGATAAACTATTTGGGATTTTATGTACACCAAGGAATGGAACATTAGAAAGTACGTTGGATAGTTTTAAAAAGGCTGGTAACGCTTTACCCACTTTCCTAACAGAAGCCATCGAGTGGCCGTGTTTCTCCCGTGTTAGTGCCACTAACGATAACAGTTGGAAATTCAAGCGTTCTTGAAGGGACTTATTCCGATGAGCAAATGGAATATCAAGGTCATAAAATTGATCAATGTATTGTTTTTCTTCCTCTTTAAATGGCGTATTACTTAGACCGTACGTTTCTTTGAATAATCTAAAAAACAACACACGAATCGTTCGTTCGTCCCCTTCCAGTCGAAGGGGACGCGTTAGGATAGCACAATCCATCAAGGCTAATTTTTCATTTAGTCTCGCGATGATTTTTCTTATGGTTGATTCACTGACAAATAGTTCGAGCGATAGTGTCAGATAACTCATATCTTCGTTAAAAAAAATCTGTTCCAATAAATGATATTCAAGACTTTGAGATAAAATTTTAGAAATACAGCCATCATAAGATAGATTATTATTAATGTTTAATGTAATATCAACCTTTTGTATGAGGATGATAGGCTCACCTATGATAGCATTGAGATCACTGATTAACTTATTTAAATTATTTCGTGAAATATCAAACATCTTGCATAACTCTTCATAAGTATAGTTACGTTCCTTCAACATTTTTATTAATTGAATACACAATCGATCTCTATCAGACAGTAATAACATGAAGCGCTGCCTCCTATTCTTAGGCTCTTTATTAACTCATTTATTCTTTATAAACACAAAAAGTATAACATGTAGTTAAATAGAAAGTAAACGTATTACTATTTCACCACAAGCAAGCTGAATTGGTTCACCTTAAATAACGTTTGTTTTATATTTCAAATACATGACATTTCGTCTCTTTTAAAAAAAACGTTAGTTATTATGCCATAATGAACAATGAAAAAAATATTAAGGGGAAAAACAAATGAAACAGGCTCTAAAAACAGCATTAATGGTCACACCTTTTGTTGCCACGACCACACTCATTTCTGCTGATGCAGAAGAAATAGCCGCTATCGGCGAAGAAATTCATGAGAGCAACCTCACCACCAGAAAGGGGAACACACAAACTTTTATAGACTCGATTGCCTCTCAAGCGCAAGCAGTCGCTGCAGCAAATGATTTGTACGCTTCTGTTATGATTGCCCAAGCTTGTTTAGAAACAGGTTACGGTACAAGTTCATTAAGCCAAGCGCCAAACTACAATTTATTTGGAATTAAAGGTGCCTATAACGGACGATATGTGACCATGCAAACTTGGGAAGATGATGGGAAGGGAAATGCTTATTGGATAGACGCAAATTTCAGGAAATATCCATCATTTAAAGAAGCCTTTAATGACAACGCTCATGTATTGAAAACGACAAGCTTTTCTTCAGGTCATTATTATTATGCAGGTGCTTGGAAAAGCCAGACGACCTCCTATAAAGAAGCAACTGCTTGGCTAACTGGACGATATGCAACAGATACCGGCTATGGAGGGAAATTAAATGCCATTATCGAAACTTACCAGCTTAGCCAATATGATTCACCTGGTAATGAGACAGGCGGAGGCACTACCGAAAACAATACTAATCTCTCAACAGAGGACAAAAAACACACGGTAGTTTCAGGAGATACGCTTTACGCTATTGCGAAACAACATCATACAACAGTTGCCGCCATTAAGACATGGAACAAATTAAAAACAGATACTATCTATATTGGGCAAACACTATTGGTATCAGCAAAAAAAAACGCCAGAAACTAGCCAAGAAAACAATGCGAGGCCATTACCCGATACCTCTCATACGCAAGTAACGCGTTATCAAATCAAGGCAGGAGATACGTTATACAGTATCTCCAAAAAGTATCAAACATCTATCGCAAATCTTAAACAATGGAACAACTTGACCTCTGATAGGATTGTTATTGGACAATTATTAAATGTGTCGGCTAATACATCTAACCATTCTACATCCAGCGAAACAACACATTATACAGTAAAATCAGGGGATACCTTGTACAGTATTGCAACGCAACACCATACAACCGTTTCTCAATTAAAGACATGGAATAATCTGAAGTCTGACCTGATTTTTGTCGCACAAGTATTAGTGGTGACACAATAAAGGACGTTAATAAAAAAGGGCCCCTATCTGTGTTGAGAGTATAGGCGACCTTTTCATGACACCAATAATCTTGACAGTGCAAACATTTACCTCTCTTAACGCTCACTGACAGGGGCATTGGACATCAGCCCTATATGTCTCTTACTAGATAGTGAGTTTTGATTTTCTTAGAAAATATTTTATCAACCAAAAAGAGACAACTATTATACAACTATATTGGAGAAAACTATTATGACAACTATTAAGATTGGGGACCGATGCAAATGTACAAGTCCCTTATTAACAGACATATTTTGGGGAAGAGTAGAAAAACTTTACAGCTTATCTGCTTTAGTATCAGTGGACACTTATCAAGAAAAAGATGCTGAAAAAGTACTGGAGTTAAACAAGAGACTCATCGTATCAATCGCAACCATTGAACAGCCCGAGAAAGAAGACACACAACGTAATAACTAAATGATGACACATTAGCAAGAAGTGCAGTCAACAGATGAAAAATGGTGGTTAATCTTCTACTCGACTATTTTTAAAATAAATTTTAACACTCAGGAGTGTCGCATGACGATGAAATTCTTATTCTACATGACCTTACTTTTAGTTACGCTATATATTTGGAAAAAACCGAAAAAACAGGCGAAATATTGTATAATAGGAACGATTGGTGTAACAATCCTACTTGACTACAGGAATATACCTACATTAGCCACTGATAAAATAGGCTTACTCACTCCCTTGACTTTCTGGCGCACATCTTTGGCCCCTTATGAACTTATCTCTTTTGGGGCACTGGCTTTCACCTTAATCACGTATTCAAAAAGTGAGAAACAAGACCGAAAACAGCGAGAAGACGCTATAGATATTGATACTTAACTTAAAAGTGATACAATAAAAGTATATAAATTGGTCTTTGTTAGTTCCTACAAAAAAACTAACGTGATAATTGATTGCAAAAGAGACACGAATTGAAATTCGTGTCTCTTTTTTCGATATCTTGTCAAAATTTCAAAGTATTGGACTACTCGAGGTCTTAATCACTGATCTTTTTAAATAGCTATAATTGATCGAAATGCTTCGGTCTAAGCTAACATTTGAAGCATAATCATAGTTGAGTGGATATTTATAAAGAGTTAATTGGCTTTCATTCATCCAACCAAATGGACTATCAGGTGAACTATGTAAAAAGAAACTACCCTGTAAACTGTCACAGTTTGAACAAACATTGGCGAAATAACTGCGTTGTTCCGTATACGAATATTTTTTCTTACAACCAAATCTTTCCACCAATTGTACCCGAAGAAAATCTGGCATATCGCTCTCAACCGGCCATATCTGCAAATCAAACCCCGTCTTCTGCTGAACCGTTTCCCTTTGACTGACGTTCTCTAATTCAATGATATCTTCTGATAAGACACCTATTGCATATACATTAGTTGTTTTGTCACACTTCCAACACGTCTGTTTCCCTTCAACAATAAATATATTCTCTTTAAAAACTAACTCACCATTAAGCCATTTCTCAAATTTCCAATAGTTATTTCTATGATTAGCACACCACTTTTTTAATGTTGGCTCCCATTTTGCTCCTAATTTTTTGGCCTCATCTTTTTCTGAAAAGGGTACATTTAACAAAATCATAATAAAATTCCTCCTTATTTAGCATCTTATCTATTATACATTATCATAAACCCTCGTTGTTTTAAAACAACATTTAATGAAACAGATGATGTATTTATCAAGAGTATAGGTTCCTTTAGGATTAATGATACGTTTTAGCACGGCATCCTATAGATTTACTTATTAATATTATTTAAAATTAAGACTTAAGAAAAGATAGACAATATCTGTAAAATAGCACCTTATCTACCCAAATGTGGCACTTACTTTAGTAATATTACAGCTGATATAACTATGACTTCTTATACTAAATTAGACACCCTCTCTTTTAATAAAATATCATGTAGTACGTATGAACAAATCACAAAACAGGTGTAGTGCGACAAGGTGTCGCCGATAAATAATAGGAAATAAATTAAGGAGACTAAAGAATGAACAATAATACACCACTCTTTGACTATGATACAGCCCGTGAAGCATATACAAATAATCGCATGACACATAGTGAATTTTATAGCACATTGGCACAGGCTATTAGTTATAGCGACCTAAGAAGTATTCTTCCATCAAGATACTATCTATCAAATGATGATAATCTTAACGACATCCCTTTATACGTCTGGGACGAAAGGCATTATCAAGTACAATTTTTATTAAATCGTGCCATGAACCAACAGCGTATCAAGAAGAAACAAGCGTCTATTTCACTAGCTGAATCTGTTTGTTTATTGAAATTTGTTGCGAGAAATGAAATGATGTATTGCCTCGATTGTACAAGTGAATCTGAAGAACTGGAGGTATAATATATGAAAGATAAAACGATTATTTGCGAAGAAATCATTTCGTTGAAACAAGTAAAAAGAAAAAGGCAGTCTAAACTACTACCCGAAAAAGTCACCTCGAGCTTTTCGATAGCACATTGGCTCACTCGCCACATCGGTAGTCAAACGCAAGAGTACCTCGTCTTAATTTGTCTTAACACAAAAAACGAAATTATTAACTATTCAACTGTGTGCATCGGAACGCTCAACCAGTCGCTTGCGCATCCTCGAGATTTACTTCAGAGGGCACTACTTTGTAATTCAGCGAACATTATCATTAGCCACAATCACCCCTCTGGAATTTCAACGCCTAGCTCTGCTGACGAAAAATTCACTAAACGTCTAAAAGAAGCGTGTGAAATCGTTGGTATCTCTCTTCTGGACCATATCATTGTCACAGACAACAAAGATTATTACAGCTTTCGTGAAGTACAACCCGATTGTTTAAATTGATTACTTATTGCCTTCACTTGACAAGGGTGTTATAATTTTGATGAATTTATTTCGAAAATCGATTGATGTTTATATTAAATAAATTCATCATAAATAACAAGACTTTAATAAATTTTTATTTTAATATAAGCTAAAACACAGGTACTCATCAGTACCTGTGTTTTTTGGCTCTATAATAAATAGGACTGATGAAGCTTTATTCCTTCTTCAGCCCTATTTTTGTATTTAATCTTAAAAAAACATATCGCCTTTTGTTAAAATTAAGTTACCACACAAAACAAACAAAAGGAGCGATATGCTATGATTAATGATATCAAAAAAATTTATGGAATTGAAGACTCTAATCTAACAATTTCTAGTGTTTCCGAAGGAACCTATCGTAATAAGCCTGCGAAAATTATAAAAGCGAGCTATAAACCTAAAACGATAGCTTGCCCTCATTGTGACTCTTCTCCAAGAGAATGCGACGGCAAGTACGTTATTGTTAAGAATGGTTCTAAAGAAGTAGAGATTCTATTAACACATGAGAACACAGGAATTGTCTCTATGAAGCTATCTAAGCAACGCTATCGTTGTCGCAACTGTAATAAGCACTGGACTGCTCAAATTGATTTAGTTAAACCTTGTCACAATGTTTCAAGGATAATTGAAGGCAAAATTATTGAGTTATTAGGTGAAAGAATATCTCTAAAACTAATTGCTAAATTATGTAGTGTTTCAATAAGTAAAGTGATTCAGGTATTAAAATCGTTAGAAACTTACCTTCCTAGTCCAAAAAACCGTTGGTTGCCTGAGGTTTTAATGGTTGATGAATTCCGTTCGCATACAGCCATAGAAGACTCTATGAGTTTTATTTGTGCTGATGGCAATTCAGGGCGATTAGTAGAAATATTGGAAAGTAGACGATTAAATTATCTCATGCCTCACTTTAATGGTTATCCAGATGAAGAACGTTTTAAAGTAAAATACCTTGTGACAGATATGAATGCAGCTTATTTCCAATTAGTGAAGGATATCTTTCCAAATGCTGAATTAATCATTGATCGTTTTCATATTGTTAAACATTTGAATGAAGCCTTTAATAGTTTCAGAGTACGGGAAATGAAAAAACTCAAAGCATCGGGACATAAAGTAGAAGCAAGTAAACTTAAGAAAAATTGGCGCTTCCTACTTAAAAATAGATTAGACATTAATATCTCTGAATACAAAAGATGGCCGAGCTTTCGGTCAAATAAATATCCTTATTTGACCGAACTGATGATGATTGATCGGTTATTAGATTTTTCCGAACCTCTAAAATTAGCCTATGGCTACTTCCATGATTTATTAGATTCATTTAGAAGAAAAGAATATGAACGATTCTTTGAATTATTGAATACTTTACCAGAAGAATTAGATGAAGAGTTTAAAGGACAAGTACAAAACCTAATACGTCATCAAGAAGGAATTACCAATGCTTTAATACATCCCTATTCAAATGGGAAGATTGAAGCAAAGAATACACACATCAAAACATTAAAACGAGTTTCTTATGGATTCAAATCTTTCAGCAATATGAGGATTAGAATCTTTTTAACCGAAGGTTTGATAGAAGTTAATCATTAAATAACAAAAAACCATGAAATCAGAGAATGTTTTCCCCAATTTCATGGTTGGCTAAAATTACTCATCAGTCCAATTTGACAAAGAGCCTGTTTTTTGATTATCCGAAGAAACGAAAATGGCAAGGTCTAAATAATGGCTCCCACCAGATTATTCTTCCTTAGATATCTCGACAATATCTTGAATTATATTAGTTAGTTCAGTTTTTTTAGGCGATACCTTCACTTCCCTAAAGAGTTTAGAGAGTACCGGATCCACACTTTCTAAATCTAAAAAACCAAAAAATTCTGAAGGAGTCATTTTCAATCCTGCCATTATTTTTTCTAATGTATTAAGCGTAATATTGATTTCATTACGTTCAATACGACCCAAATATGTATCATCAATATCTGTTGCAACGGACAAGTCTGAAAGAGTCATATCTCGTGCAGTTCTATAAATTCTAATTTGGCTGGAAATTAGCTCATTTAACAATGATGATCACCTCCATTAATTCAATGTTAGATGGAAATAAGTGAAATTATAAGGCTATAGATATATTATTTGGATCAAAATTATGATATAAATGTATAGTAACGTTGTTTAAACGTTCATTTATTTTTAACCACCAGTTTATTTTACCCACCTTAACCGATAAAGGAGTGCATGTAGAACGACAAACTTATACAATAATAAACTAACTTAAATAACTACTAAGCATTAATCTAAAAAAACAGATAGGACTGATATCATGATGAAAACAAAAAAGAAATTAACCCTACTAGCTTTTTGTTGTGGCATGCTTTTGTCATTAACCGCTTGTAAGAGTAATAAAATTGATGACACATGGGTTAAATATGACGAGTCAACAGAATTAGACAAAACAACTTGGAAAATTGATGCCAAAGCAAATATGCTAGCCATTACAGAATATGAAAATGGTGAACAAGAAGAGACTGAACTTCTGAGTCTTTATATAGACAAAGAGAAAGGTTTATTAACCCAAGTAACAAATGATGGTGATCGCGAAGCCTATCCTTTTACTGTTGACAAAGATACACTAACCATTGGAGAGAAAACATTCTATCGCGAAGGCTCAAAAATTGAAAAAGAAAACGTAACAGAAATCAAAAAAACAAGAGAAAAAAATGAAAAGGAGCGCAAAAAAAGAGACAAAGAGGAGAAAGAAAAAGAAGAAAAACTTAAAATCGAAGAACAAGCTTATAATAAGGCGATTGAGGCACTAGAAGAGAGAATAAATGCTGAATTCATAAAAAAATATGAAGGCGATTGGTACTCAGAAGATGGATTTAATCGAGACAATACGAATCAATATCAAACAGCAAGTGCAACAAAAATTACCGTTAAAGATAATAAAATTGCTAGTCAATCTTCTGAAGTAAGCATTGGTGACGAACGCGACATTCGCAAAGAAGAGATACTAGAAGGAAACTTTATAGGCATCACTCTACTACGTAAATATGAATACAATGACTATGAACAACCTGAAAATGTACCTACCAATATCGATCTCCCTGATTCAATTGAAGGGATAGAAAAAATTGAAACATTAGCTGATTTTGCTGATTATTTACTTAAAAATAACGTTGAGACGTTGTCTTTCTCTAGCCAAACAACGAAATACAAAGGAAAAAGCCCGGTCCTAATTTTAAACCTGTATAACTTAGAAGAATTACATACATTCAACACTGACCAAGCATTCTTAAAACAATTATCTTATGGTTTTAAAGAGACTGATTTTGATATTTAATCAATCCGTACATTAAAAAAAGACTTATAAAAAAAATAAACAACTGGAGGATTTTTATGAAAAGCAAAAAATTAATCAAAATGGGAACAATCAGCCTACTTACTGGATTAGTACTAACAGGCTGTGGTTCAAGTAACGACACAAAGGTAACAAACGATAAAGAAACGGTTGCTATCACCATGAAAGGTAAGGAATTATCAGGAAAGGATATTTACAACCTGATAAAAGCCGATGCAAACACGCAAAATGCGATGAGACAAGCCTTAGTTGCTGAAGCCTTCGCTACTATCTATGGTGACAAAATCACCAATAAAGACGTTGACGCTAAATACACGGAATTACGTGAAACTTACGGTGCTGAGACGTTTGATAAAGTTTTAGAACAAAAAGGCTTATCTGTTGATGATTACAAAGCAAATCTAAAATCACAATTAATTACGGAGTTTGGCTTACGTGAGGGGGGAAAAGTCACGGACAAAGACATCGAAAACACTTGGAAAACATTTGAACCAACATCAGAAGTTAAATTAGCCCAATTCAAAAACAAAAAAGAAGCTGACAGTTTCTTAAAAGAAGAGAAAAAAGCGAAAGCCGATTTTGTTAAATTAGCCGCTAAAGCAGTAAATAAAGACAACTTGACGACTTCATTTGATTCAGCTGACACAAGCGTTCCTGAGAGTGTTAAAACTGCCGCTTGGAAACTAAAAAACAAGGAAACATCTGGCGTAATCGAAGCGGTTAATAGCAATTATGAAACAGAATACTACGTGGTAAATATGGTTAAACGTGGCGAAAAAGGCAAAGACATGAATAAATTCAAAGACGAATTAACCGAAATCGCCATCACCAACGCTCTACAAGACACGGAAACAACAAACAAAATCATTGGTAACGTACTAAAAGAAGCCAACGTCAAAATCGAAGATAAAGATTTAACCGACTTATTCATTAATTACCAAAACTAATTTATCACTGATGAAAGGAAGACTATTTATGAAAAACACTTTGAAGAAAAGCTTAGTACTCTTAGCAGCATCTACCTTATTAATCAATAGTCCAATCGCCCTAGCTGGCACATGGAATGGTGTTGATGGCGTCTCTGATACCGTCATTGCGAATATCACAAAATACGAAAACTTAGCAGCTGGGTTAGACGGTCAAATTGAAACACTTAATTGGCAAATCCAGCAAAATGAAGGGTCTTGCCAAAACGCTTTGAACATGATGGAACAAATCAAAAATGCAAAACCTGGTGATGCCTTATATGATCCAGACGGGACATATTATGCCGAATGGCAACAAGCTTATAACAACAACTACCAGCCGATGCAAGTACGTAAAAAAGAACGAGAAAAATTACAAAACCAGAAACAAAATCACTTAAACTTAGCCGAACAAAATCGCCAAGAAGCTAATCGCCAAGCTGAAGCTATTAAAAATCAAAATAATAATAACAACAATAATAATGGCGGTAGTGGTAATTCTGGTGGTAACAACGGCAACTCAGGTGGTAACGGTGGTGGCAACACTGTGGCACCAGTACAACCAGTTGAACCTTCAGAGCCTGAAGTAACAGAACCTTCGGAACCCGAAGTGACTGAACCTTCTGAACCAGAAATCACTGAACCTGAAGTGACAGAGCCTGAAATCACACAACCAGAAACACCAGATGAAGACAAAGAAGAAGAAAAAGAACCTGAAATCACACAACCAGAAACACCAGATGAAGACAAAGAAGAAGAAAAAGAACCTGAAGTTGAAATCCCTAATCCTGGTGACACAGAAGAAAATCAAAACATTGTCGATGAAAACGACGACGAAATCAAAGAAGATTTAGATGATTTTGATCACGACAAAACAGTTGAAGAACTATTAACTCAAAATGATGATGGGTCTATCTCTGTATCAGAAGATGCGATGAAAAAAGCCATCTTAGATAAAATCAACGAATACCGTGTTGCCGCTGGTTTAGATCCAGTAGAATCATCTGAATCATTAGTTAACTACGCAACATCTAAAGGCGATGATTACGCTAATGCTGTTGAAGCAGGACGTCCAAGTTCTGGTCACTCTAACAGCCAATTGTCTCAAGGCTACTACGATGAAGCAATGGATTCTAACGATGACTTTGAATATATCCTTGATGACTTAGCTGGTTTCAGCTTCGACTTCACTGCTAAAAACTATGACTCTATGGATGATGCCTTAGACTACCTTGATAAATTAGCAGAAATGATCGTTGGTCCAATGGGTGGTTTCTTATCTGATGACCATGCTTTAGATATCTTAAACCCATTAGCGGCTTACGCTTCAGTCGGTTTAGTATCTCGTGAAGAAACATACATTGATGCTTGGACTGGTGAAGAAAAAACTACAACAGTTTGGTACCTGGCTTATGTTTACGCTGCATCTAGCGACAAACGCGAAGAACTAGAAAACAAATAATACAAAAACCCTCTGAGAACAATCTCAGGGGGTTTATTTTTTTTGTACCATATTATCAACTTATTTTAAAGCATCCAAACACGTACTAAAAACCATCATAGCCAATCAGTTTAAGCCGCCCACTAATTCATTAAAACGTTTAGACCTCAACGCTTCAGATAAACTATCAACTGTATAATCTTTGTAACACAAGATTGTGCTTCTTAATTTTCAACACTATTATTTCCCAAATAATCCTTTGCTATCATTTCTAAATCTTTATAATCAAGGCATCTAGTAGATACTCTATCTTCAGGAAATTGGTATTTCCGCTCATATAATTTTATTGCCATTTCTTCAATTCCTAATTCTCTAATTTTTTCTATTTGCTTATTTAATAAATCTATATATTTAGATTTTCCAATCTCACTATCAAAATCTCTATACGTATCCATTTTAGAATTATCTATCTTTTGAATTAGTTCTTTAGGAACTGGAAACATATAATTTAAATTAACAACAGCATATAAGTCTCCTATACCACCAGTTTTTTCGTTGTTTGGTTTAAAAACTTTTATAAAATCCGCACTATTACGCAACCTTAAATGTCTTTGTTGTGGATGAGATACTTGGGTAACATATACTAAGTCATTCATTTCAAATAATGGAGAAAAAAATGGTTTTAGTAGTTTTCTCCCTCTCGCATCATAATATTCAGAATTTGGAATTCTTGGTTCTTTTACTCTCAAGAAATCTAAATAGTTTTTATCAACTTTTATCCATTCCAACATACTCATATCTCCCTATAAAAATAGACCTACAAAACGTAGGTCTAACTATTAAAACAGTTTTGGTAGGCTCTGTAACCTCTATTAAAACAGTTTTGGTAGGCTCTGTAACCTCTATTAAAACAGTTTTGGTAGGCTCTGTAACCTCTATTAACTACCTATATAATATCATAAAGTTTTATTGACTACAAGTAGTCAGACCTAAGAAATCCCCTCCCTACTACAGTATTTTCATTACTTAGATATTCTAAAAGTAACACTATATATTATTGAAATGAATTAAAATTATCTAGACTATCAACAGTTGTATCCCGTTTAGGTTTGCGTGGAAACATAATATTAAGTAACATCCCGACCAACAACAATAAGCCAGGGATTGTCAACATGTACCACACAACATCTTGTACAATAACCGCGGTACGATACATCTGTTCTAACATAATGGGTATATCATGTTTGATTTCCCATAACATTTTGACAGCGTATAACAATAATACCGTCCACGCACTGCTCAACATAATGGCGAATGTGTGGGAAATATACAACCCTGCTAGCTTAAACGAAAGCTAACATACCTGTGGATCTCTCAAAATTTTTTTCGTATAAATTATTGGGTATCATCCTATTCTGTTAACACACGGTTCGACAGGGTAACAACAGCGTTCGTATTTCTTTCTTAAAATATGACATAGTTATAATTTGTTGTAACAAAATTGATAAAAATCATACTTACGACACACATGGTCCGATATTGTGGTAACAATGACTTACAGACTGGAAAACATCTCTATTTCTTTATTGGTACATTCTTGTACGAGAACCTAAGAATATCAAAAACACCATGGTGCCAATGTTTGTCACCATTTTATCAGGAAGAATATACGTGGGCCCTTAAAATGTCGGCTGTTTGTTAGGTTACGCTGGCATCTCCGGCTCCATTTTACCCCATATATTCTTCCTATTTCTATGTTCAAAAAAGGTATAGGTCCCAATTCCCTCGGCTAATTGTTAAGTAACGTGGACATCTCCGACTCGGTCTTTCCCAGCCCATTTTTGTACACACAATATTGCTTGATAGTCCTGCGGACAGCTTTGCTGACATGCCCTGGAACCATCTTCTGTTACCAGAATATTAGGCATGTATCGGGAAACATTTTGCTGAACGCTGTCGCTTCTTTTTTGATTGAGCTTCGCTAACTTCCTCGTGTCTTTTTTCGTGATTACTTTTGATGTCTCCAGGGGACAAGCCCCTGACAATAGATCTTGACCAAAGACATCAAACCACCCCCATTTTGGACCTCTGAGAGCCATTTTCGGGACATAAATGTCCATATGTACATTGTCTGACAAAATACCTCTAAAAATGGGGGTAAATGTCCATACCCCTAGTTGATAAATCAACGTTTCTGAAGGGGTATGGACATTGTGTACACGAATCAGCACCAACTTCGGCAACGATGTCTGCCTCAAAACGTTGGTACCAGTGGTGTGCCACCATGTTATGTCCACTGGGTGATAAAATTGGTGGTCACGAGGAAAGAGCATAAGGGGTGTGTATGACAAAATTCATCTGCGATAAATTTTCCCAGTCGGCATAGCCGACCACACCCTTTACTTCGTCTCTAAAAAAGCTTCGCTTTTTTGCTCCTCAGCTCCGCTTCACGGAACTGCTCATGACAACTTAATTTTCAACTTGCGTTAAAAATTAAGTCTTATTGTTTAGCAGACAATGCCTGCTTTTTAAGTACAATAACAAATTAAATTGACACAAGTTATAATAATTAGCTCCCCGTCAAACATATTTATCAAACAACCATACACTATTCTTATATTTTTATATAAAATAATAATATTAACAGGATATAAAAGCACCACCAATGGCGCCGATAAATAATTTGAAAACATTAACAAATTCTCTCCTATTTCAAGAAAGAAGGCCTACTGTACATCGCATCATAATTTGATAATTACTGTTCAGTATTGTTTTCCACCTATATAATTCCTAACTTTTTAAGTGTAAAAAGTTGCAGGATGTAACTACTAACCTATTGAATGATCTTTAACATCAATGCTTTCTTTCGTTTAACTATAGACCATTTATTAAAAAAGAATATATAATTGTTTTATCTATTCATATATATATATTACATAAAAAAGGAGCTTCATAATGAATTTTCAAAAATTACTTTATAAAGATATGGGAACAAAAGTAAACGACTTTAGGAAAAAAAATAATAAAACACAAGATAATTTAATAGAAGATATCTCTCAAAAATACCATTACTCATTTGATAGGCAACGCATCTCAGCTATTGAAAACGGAAAAACTGACCCTCGAAAAAATCCATACCTTATGTCATCATTACAACTAGATATCTTCTCTAACATGTTGAACATTGATAAAACTACCTTTATTTTTGGTGATAAACAAGATAGAGAAAAACTAATTAAATTGATTTTATTATCAATTATTATGAATGGCGACAAGGACAGATTCGATAAGGATATTCAGTTACCATTTTTAAAAAGTGTAAAAAATCCTTTTGAATATGAGCAAACAGGTCACGATTATTTAATTTATCAATTCACAGATGCTAATAGTCACTCTGTTTTCAAAGATGAAAATAAATTATTAATAAATTCAGAAGAATTCAATAATTTTATTAATTCATCCTTTCCTTTTTTTGCTAACAAAGAAAATATTGATAAATATAACATTTTGTACACTGGCTATTCTAAAGATTTACTAGAACCTTCCACGTTACTTATTAAGCTGTTATTCGGAAACCTTAAATTTGCGAAAAGCTTTATTGAACATTTTACTAATATAAATATCGCTTATGGAACCTTTAAGGAAGAAGCACTGAACTTACTGCAAAACAAAGGGGTTTATGGTAGTCTAGCAATTGACTGGACATTAACTTACTTCCCACAATTCATCACAGCATTTGAAGAATTGTGGGACAATAAAAAAGACGTATTAATGAAGTTTTTCGATGAGCAAATATTCCGTCTAAGCAACGATGCACACGCTTTAAAAAAATTAAATGATAAACATTTTAATTATGTGATACAATCTGAAGCATTCATTTACTTACTTCAAGAATTATTAACAGTGGATGAATACACCCATGACACTGCAATTGGTCACAATCACGTTAGGAGCAGAATACAAGCGGCATTAAACATGAATCCTGAATTGAATGCAAAACGAGATATCACAAGTAACTACTATGATGTAAATCAACTAGGTTACGATATTGATATACTTACACAATGTTATAGCAAACTTTCAGAAGATAATGATGTTAAGGATATACACTTATTTGCGAAAAGATATGTAGATATAAAAACGGTGTAAATATAACAATCAAATAAAAGGTACGCAATCGTCTTTTTAGATAATTGTGTACCTTTTTATGTAGTAGATTTTTACAGATTAGCCACACATTTTCACGCATGTATAAATCCGCTTGAACAAAATATACTAATAATATCAAATAATCAAAAGAAAGGATGAATTTAGATGAACGAATACCCACTTTTACTCACACGTCAACAAGCTTCAAAATTCTTGGGAATTGACCCTAAGTCATTCGATCAATATATTCGACGTCACCCTGATTTCCCTTGTTTTATGGTAGGAAAACAGGAACGATACCTTAAATCAAAATTAATCGAATTTATTGAAAACAACTGTGTAAAATAACACTTAAAAAGATTGATAAGAATGATAGCTCTCATACGTTATATGAGTCATCTATCTGCTTTATCAATCTTTTTTTATTGAAGGAAGGATGAAAAGAAATGGCAACTATTATAAAAAGAGGTAACGCTTATCGCGCAACCGTTTCGCTTTATAAGAAAGGGGAATATAAAAGAGAGACAAAATCATTTAAAAATAAAAAAGATGCTGAACTGTGGGCACTTGAAATGGAGCTCGAAAAAGGACGGGGAAAAAACTTAGCAGAACGCTCAACATTATTTCCAGATTTCTACCGAAACTGGGTCAATACGATTAAGAAAAATGATGTTAGAGAAGCAACCTATATCAACTATATGCGTACAATCACAGTAGTTGAATCCCTATTTCAAGGTATTCAGTTAAAACACTTAGATGATATCGTTATGCAAAAAAAAATTGATCGTTATGCTGAAACACATTCAAAAAAAACGACAAAAGAATTAGTACTCAAAATACGTGGCTCATTAAAGTATGCCTATGCTAGAGGTTTAATTACCAATGATTTTGGTCATCTATTAAAAGCTCGTGGACAAGAACAACCAAAAAGGAATGTTGCTTTATCTATTACAGAATTTAAAAAGCTTAGACAATATTGTTTAAATCATCAAGAGGCGGAATTTAATGTGTTAGTTTTACTTGCATTAGAAACAGGTGCACGCCGCGGGGAACTGTTAGGGATTACTAAAGAAGATATTTATGAGTATGGTATCAAAATAAGACACTCAATTAGCCCAACCAATAACGATACACAATTAAAGACGAAACATTCTAAACGTGATATTTCAATCAATCAAGATGTCTATCATGCTCTTATAAAGCTGGCTGATAATAAATCTGATTATATTTTTGATTGGAATGGTTTCAGACAAGCTTCACAGCTACAACAATTATTAAGGAAATTGAATATTAAAAAGACGACTTTTCACGGACTGCGTGACACACACGCATCGTTCTTATTCTCAAAAGATATTAGCATAGATTATATTTCAAGACGGTTAGGTCACAACTCTATTTTGACAACACAAAACTACTATCTAGAATTAATGCCAGAAAAAAAGCACCAGCAAGATGCTGATGCTTTAGAGCTCTTAAACGATTTATCTTTATGATTAACACCAACTGACACCAAAAAGTGCCAGTAAACGTTGATACAATAAGGAATTGATTAACGTTTTGAGAACTGTGAAGATTTACGTGCTTTCTTAAGACCTGGTTTTTTACGTTCAACCATACGAGAGTCACGTGTTAATAATCCAGCACGTTTTAATGGTGTACGGAAGTCTGGGTCAACTTGTAGTAACGCACGAGCGATACCGTGACGAGTTGCGCCAGCTTGTCCAGCATATCCACCACCGTTAACGTTAACTAAAACGTCATAAGCACCTTTAGTGTCAGTAACCGCAAATGGTTGGTTAACTACTTCACGTAGGTCAGCATGTGGAATATATTCTTCGATGTCTTTATTGTTCATAATGATTTTACCTGTACCGGGTACTAAACGTACGCGAGCTACAGATCTTTTACGACGGCCAGTGCCGCTGTATTGTACTTTAGCCAATGAAATTCCCTCCTTAAATTAGGTTTGTGATATCTAAAACTTCAGGTTGTTGTGCAGCGTGATTATGCTCAGCGCCACCGTAAACGAATAATTTAGAACCTTGTTGACGTCCTAAAGTATTTTTAGGTAACATACCTTTAACTGATAATTCGATTAAACGACGAGAGTTCTTGTCGCGTAATTCACCAGCAGAGATAGATTTTAAACCACCTGGGAATCCAGAATGACGGTGATAAATTTTATCACTTGCTTTTTTACCTGTTAATTTTACTTGATCAGCGTTAATTACGATTACATAGTCACCAGTATCCACATGAGGTGTGAATGTTGGTTTATTTTTTCCACGTAAGATAGATGCAACTACTGCAGATAATCGACCCATAGGGATATCTGTTGCGTCTACTACGTACCATTTACGTTCTATTTCGCCAGCTTTGGCCATATATGTTGTACGCACTTTGTTTTCCTCCAATTTCAATCTACTAAATGTTTGACTTTCATAACAAGTTTCCGGGGCTTATCATGGGGCAAACAATACCATCTATCATATTAACTGTTTATCACAATAATGTCAAACATTTGTTTACATTTTTTGCAAATTTATTTTCATCCTTCTATACGCTGAAACGATTGATATTACACGCTTCAACCAACGTTTCTCTTCAAGCCATTCAAAAACAACTTATCCGGGTGTACACGTATGATTCATCCCATTAATTGGACGACTCTTCCTGATAAGCTTTCTTCGGTTTCCCATCATATCTTACTTCCATCAAATATAACCCTTCAGGATGTGCTGTTGGTCCAATGTAATCTTTACTTTGTTGATCAATTGCTAATTTAAATGCGTCCTCAGGTAATTTATTTTGCCCAATCTTCATTAAAGTGCCTACTAAAATGCGCACCATTTTATACAGGAACCCTGTCCCTCGGAAAATAAATAACAGCTCTTGCGTTTCTTTATTTTCTTCAACTCGTGCTTCAAAAATTGTGCGGACACGGTCTTCAACTGAGCTCCCTGTTGCGCAAAACGGTGTGAAGTCGTGTGTGCCAATCAGATCCTCCATAGCGCGTTGCATACGTTCAACATCCAAATCTCCAGTATACGGATAAAAAGCGGCGTAGTGACGTTTAAACGGCACTCTAGGGCGTCCTATATCCAAACGATAGTGATATGTTTTTTCTGTCGCTAAATAACGAGAGTGAAACGTGTCCGCCACCTGTTCAACCGAACGCACAGCAATATCTTCCGGTGACTGGGTATCAAACGCATGGCGAAACTTCTCCGCGTCTCGTTCTTGTGGTAAATCAAAATGAATCACTTGTCCCCACGCATGGACACCCGCATCCGTACGACCTGATGCATGCACATAAACAGGCTTACCTCCATTTAATTTTTTTAACGTATCTTCTAACACTAATTGGACCGTTAAACTCTCTCCTTGCGTTTGAAAGCCACTGTAACGTGTCCCATCATAGGCAATAACTGCTTTGTATCTCACCATAATTTATACTTCCTCCTATTAAAAAAAGGCTGTGGCAACCATTGCCGCAGCCTCACATATGTTTATCTTATTTTCTTAAAAAAATCAATGCAACCGTTAATAATGCAAAGACTAGCACACAGACAGTATCTCGCATTTCCCACTTCAATTGACGATACTTAGTACGTCCGTCTCCGCCTTGATAACCACGGGCTTCCATAGCTGTGGCTAATTCTTCTGCACGGTTAAAACTACTGATGAACAAAGGAATTAATAAGGGCACAATCGCCTTCATTTTATCCATTAAATTCCCATCATTAAAATCTACCCCACGCGCACGTTGAGCATTCATGATTTTTTCTGTCTCATCCATTAAAGTTGGCACAAAACGAAGTGCAATAGACAACATTAATGACACTTCATGCGCCGGAAACTTAATCACTTTTAACGGACGTAATAACGCCTCTATCGCATCAGATAACGATAACGGCGGCGTTGTTAACGTCAACAATGTCGACATAAAGATAATTAGGACAAAACGGCAGAAAATAAAGAGCGCATTTTGCACCCCAAATTCAGTTAAAGAAAAGACACCCCATTGCCAATACACTTTACCACCTTGTGTAAAGAATAACTGCAAAATAACAGTGAATAAAATTAGCCAAATCATCGGTTTCACACCACGAATAAAAAACTTTAAATCAACTTTTGATAAAAAAATTGCCATCAATGTAAAAGCAAACATTAACGCATAAGAAGCGAAATTATTACACAAGAAAATAATACCAATAAAATAAAAACTACATAATAACTTGGTACGCGGATCCATACGGTGAATTACCGAATCCCCCGGCATATAGCGACCAAAAATTAATTTATCTGTCATGCTTGGCCACCTACTTTTAAGTCAAACTGTTTATTTTTTAATGCCGTTACTAACTCTTCGGTTGTTAAAGGTAATTGATCAAACACAAAACCTTTTTTCATTAATTCATTAGCAAAACGTGTCGCAGTTGGTACACCTAAATGCTTTTCTTCCAACCACTCTACATCATTAAACACCTCACTAGGTACACCTTGTTTAATCACAGTACCTTTTTCTAGAACAACCACGTAATCAGCAAAATCTGCCACATCGTCCATTAAATGTGTCACTAAAACAATTGTCATCTGACGTTCTTCGTGTAGGCGATTAAACATGTTCATCATGTCTTCGCGTCCTTTTGGATCAAGTCCTGCTGTCGGCTCATCTAATACTAAAACAGACGGTTCCATCGCAAGTACACCCGCAATCGCCACACGACGCATTTGACCACCAGACAATTCAAACGGTGAACGCTCTAAATAGCTCTCATCTAGTCCGACCAGTTCAATCACTTCTTTGGTAATCTTCTCAATCTCTTCAGCACTACGACCAAAATTTTTAGGACCAAAGCCTATATCCTTTGCGACTGTTTCTTCAAATAATTGTGCCTCAGGAAATTGGAAAACAATTCCGACTTGCTGACGAATCGGCTTTAGATTTTTATTATCCGTGCTTGGTGTAATCACACGATCACCGATAGTCACACTTCCTTCTGTTGGTTTAACTAAGGCATTCAAGTGTTGTAAAAAAGTAGACTTCCCACTACCTGTATGTCCCACTAAAGCGGTATAAGAACCGTCTTGAATGGTTAAATCAATATCATACAACGCTCTTTGTTCAAAAGGTGTATGGGGTTGGTAAGTAAACCCTACTTGTTCAAAGCGGATGTCCATAACCACTCCACCATCCTTTCTTCTGACATATAATCAGCTGGCACGTCCATTCCTTGTGCACGCATTTCCATTTTTAATTTTTCTGGGAAAGGCAAATCTAATCCCATTTCAATTAAGTCTTGACCTGCAGAGAATATTTCTTCTGGTAAGCCATCCTTAAAGACACGTCCTTCACGCATCACTAAAACACGTGTCGCATTAGCTGCTTCATCGATATCATGTGTAATTGAAATGACCGTAATATTTTTCTCATCACGAATCTCTTGTATCGTTTTGATTACTTCCATACGTCCTTCTGGATCCAACATACTGGTTGCTTCATCCAAAATAATAACATCAGGACTAAGGGC
Source organism: Vagococcus xieshaowenii (assembly GCF_004792515.1). Lineage (NCBI taxonomy): Bacteria > Bacillati > Bacillota > Bacilli > Lactobacillales > Enterococcaceae > Vagococcus > Vagococcus xieshaowenii. The sequence goes on from NZ_CP038865.1 coordinate 1,927,962, forward strand.
TACAACGCCTGCAATCGCGACACGTTGTTTCTGACCTCCAGATAAGCGGACAGGCTCCTTCTTAGCAAAATCTGTCATACGAACTTTTTCCAATGATTCTTTCACAATTCGTAGCATATCTTCACGAGGAATCCCATGATTTTCTAAGCCAAAGGCAACATCGTCTTCAACAGTTGAACCGACAAATTGATTATCAGGATTTTGAAATACCATCCCGATTTTTTTACGAATATTCCAAACATTCTCTTCATTCATTGGTAAACCTTCCACCACAACGTCACCTGAGGAAGGTACGATTAGACCATTAATTGTTTTAGCAAGTGTTGATTTACCTGACCCATTATGACCAATAACAGCTAACCATTCACCTTCATAAACATTCAACGAGACATCTGTTAACGCTTGACGTTCATCATCTTCTTGATATTTAAAATTTACCTTACTTAATTCAATAATTGGTTTCATTTTTCTCACCATAATCTATGTATTTGACATTACGTTTAAATGTAAAAAAATAAGCTAGCCTAATGTTAGCTAACCTTGATAATTATTATTCATTATCATTACTAATAGTACCTAAAAAAGCCAAAAAATTCAATTAAATAAGTAAATTATACTCATTTCTTTGAAGTAAACGAACTCACTAAAAAAATGTACAAAAAAAACACTTTATGATGAACGCTAGCTCCCTAACATGCAAGTTAGGGAGTAGCCACCACGAGCTAGACTTTAAGCCAATAAAATCGACTCAACATCATAACACTCTAAATAAATCATCAATAAAGTGATGGTATAGTTTTTATGTTAGACAAGTTCTAAAATAACCATTTTTGCTGCGTCTCCGCGGCGTGGTTCTGTTTTTAAGATACGTGTGTAACCACCGTTACGTTCAGCATAACGAGGAGCGATATCGTTGAATAACTTTTGTAAAGCTGTTTCAACTACGATTCCATCATTTTCTTCACGAACATCAGCAACTTCATTTCTTACGAAAGTAGCAGCTTGACGACGTGCATGTAAATCTCCACGTTTACCTAAAGTAATCATTTTTTCAGCAAGAGAACGAACTTCTTTAGCACGAGCTTCAGTTGTTACGATTCTTTCGTTGATCAATAAGTCAGTAGTTAAATCACGTAACATTGCTTTACGTTGACTACTTGTACGGCCTAATTTACGATAACTCACGTTGTTTCCCTCCTTACTTAAGAAAAATTCTAGTCGTCTTGGCGTAATGAAAGTTCTAATTCGTTAAGTTTAAACTTAACTTCATCTAAAGACTTGCGTCCTAAGTTACGAACTTTAATCATTTCAGCTTCAGATTTATTAGTTAATTCTTGTACAGAGTTAATACCTGCTCTCTTCAAGCAGTTGTATGAACGAACTGATAAGTCTAACTCTTCAATCGTCATTTCAAGCATTTTCTCTTTTTGAGTTTCTTCTTTTTCTACCATGATTTCAGCATGTTTCGCTTCATCTGTTAGATTTACGAAGATATCTAAATGCTCAGTAAGAATTTTAGCAGCTAAGCTAATAGATTCTTGCGGCTTGATTGATCCATCTGTCCAAACTTCAAGTGTTAATTTATCGAAATCGTCACGACGACCGACACGAGTATTTTCAACTTGATAATTTACACGACGAACTGGTGTGTAAATTGAATCCACAGGTAATACACCAATTGGCATATCTTCTGTTTTGTTTTCTTCAGCTTGAACATAGCCTCGACCTGGTTTTACAACCAATTTTGCATGGAAAGTTGCACCTTCTGCAACAGTACATAGGTATAAATCTTTGTTTAAAATTTCAACATCACTGTCGACAATAATGTCGCCTGCTGTGACAACAGCTGGACCAGTAACATCTATTTCAAGGGATTTTTCTTCTTCAGCATAAAGCTTTAATGCTAATCCTTTAATATTCAAAATGATTTGAGTTACATCTTCTCTCACACCAGGAACGGTTGAGAATTCATGTAAAACACCATCAATTTGTAAATTAGTGATTGCTGCTCCGGGTAAAGAAGACAGTAAAATACGACGAAGAGAATTACCTAAAGTAGTCCCATAACCTCTTTCAAGTGGTTCAATGACGAACTTGCCATAATCTCTATCCTCATCAATTTTGGTGATTCGTGGTTTTTCAAATTCAATCATTTTTGTCTATACCCCTTTCAAAACGAAAAGTGTTCAGTTCAATGACGTTCAAGTTACGTTCAAAATGAAAGACGCTCATTAAACACGACGGCGTTTTGGAGGGCGGCATCCATTATGCGGAACTGGTGTTACGTCACGAATTGCAGTCACTTCTAAACCTGTTGCTTGTAATGAACGAATTGCTGCTTCACGACCAGAACCAGGGCCTTTAACTGTAACTTCAACAGTTTTCAAACCATGTTCCATAGCTGTTTTTGTAGCTGCTTCCGCTGCCATTTGGGCTGCGAATGGAGTAGCTTTTTTGCTACCTTTGAATCCTAAAGATCCAGCAGATGACCAAGAAATAGCATTTCCGTGTACATCTGTAATCATAATGATTGTGTTATTGAATGTTGAATGGATATGCGCGATACCAGCTTCAATATTCTTTTTCACACGACGTTTTCTGCTAACTTTTTTTGCTACCATGAAGTTCTAACCTCCTTCATAAGTTAATTATTATTATTTTTTCTTGCCAGCGATAGCACGGGCTGGGCCTTTACGAGTACGTGCATTGTTCTTTGTGTTTTGTCCGCGAACTGGTAAACCACGACGGTGACGGATTCCTCGGTATGAACCGATTTCCATTAATCGTTTAATGTTTAGGTTAACTTCACGACGTAAGTCACCTTCGATTTTTAGTTTATCAATCTCAGCACGGATTTTGTCTAATTGATCGTTTGTTAAGTCACGAACACGAATATCTTCTGATACTCCAGCGTCAGCTAACACTTTTTGAGCGGTATTTTTACCGATACCAAAAATGTATGTTAATGAAATAACAACTCGTTTCTCACGAGGGATATCTACTCCTGCAATACGAGCCATGTATATTACACCTCCTACTTATTAACCTTGGCGTTGTTTGTGTTTTGGATTTTCGCAAATAACCATAACTCGACCTTTACGGCGAATTACTTTGCATTTTTCGCAAATTGGTTTTACTGATGGTCTTACTTTCATGATTATACCTCCTTGATTTTACGGAGTGCACTATTTAAAGCGATAAGTAATGCGACCGCGAGTCAAGTCATACGGTGACAGTTCAACTGTTACCTTATCTCCTGGTAAGATTCGAATGTAGTGCATTCTGATTTTACCAGAAACATGAGCTAAAACTTCATGGCCATTTTCTAGTTCTACTTTAAACATCGCATTCGGCAAAGTATCAACAACTGTTCCTTCAATTTCAATCACATCTTCTTTTGCCACTTTGAGTACCTCCTTATTACTTGTTTGTTATCATTCACGATAAAAATCGCTATGGCACTCGGACATTGTTGAGAAACTCAACTTGTCTATTATAACATAAAGCCAAATTTTTTTAAAGCCTTTGTCTTAATAACCATAGGGCAAATTGACCTAATTTAACTCACAAGCATTCAAGTGTTTTCTCTTTCGGGCTTGAAGTTATTAAATGTTGTCAATGATGACTTTAACATCTTCAAATACAACATCAATATCACGATTTCCATCGATAGTATGTAGAAGGCCTTGTTCTTTGTAGTATGCCAAAATTGGCGCGCTATCTTTAATATTAACCGCCAAACGATTTTTAACCACTTCTGGTTTATCGTCTTCGCGTTGGTAGAAATTATGTCCTCCGCAACGATCGCAAGTATCTTCTACTTTTGGCATATGGTTAAGCTTATGATAAGTTGCACCGCAATCTTTACACATAAAGCGTCCAGCTAGACGGTCAATTAAGACGTCTTCTTCAACATGAATTTCGATAACAGCATCTATCTTTTTGCCTAAATCTGTTAGAATTTCTTCTAACGCACTGCTTTGATCAAATGTACGTGGGAAGCCATCTAGTAAAAAGCCCTTTTCAGTGTCTTGTTCAGCTAGACGTTCTTTCACGATACCATTTGTAACTTCGTCTGGAACTAGGTTACCTGCATCAATGTATGATTTAGCTAATTTCCCAAGTTCAGTACCATTTTTCATTGCCGCACGGAACATATCTCCAGTAGAAATATGTGGAATGTGGTAAGTGTCGATGATACGTTCTGCTTGAGTACCTTTTCCAGCACCGGGTAACCCCATAATAAGAATGTTCATTGGTTGATCCTCCTAGTAAGTTCGAGGCAGTGCTGAAGATATTTCCTCAGCACTTCGCTCTTACTCCACGATGAAGCCTGTATATTGGCGTTTCATCAATAAACCTTCCAATTGTTTAGCTGTTTCTAAAGCAACCCCAATCACGATCAAAAGACTTGTTCCTCCCAAACCGACAGCGGCTGGTAAGTTAAAGACATTTTGCGCAATAATTGGAATTAAAGCAACAGCGGCTAGGAAGATAGCACCGGCAACACTCAAATGTTTTAACACAGTTGAAATGTATTCCTCAGTACCTTTTCCGGGACGCACACTTGGAATGTAACTACCTTGTTTTTGTAAGTTCTCTGCCACTTTCTCAGGGTTAACTTGGACAAACGCATAGAAGAAAGTGAAGGCTACGATAAGAATACCGTAAATAGTACCACCTAATGGCGTACTATAATCAAACACTTGTTTCAATACTTGATACCAAGTTTCGCCACCTTTTGAGTTAGCGAGTAACGATAAAATTTGGCCTGGCGTCGTAATCAATGAACTAGCAAAGATTACTGGGATCACGCCGGCTGCATTTACCTTCAATGGTAGGTAACTACTTTGTGGAGCTCCAGCAACTCTCTTTGTATATTGAATTGGCAATTTACGTTCCGCTTGGTTAAAGTATGTAACAAAGGTCACGATTAATAAAATTGCTAATAATAATAAAACAACAAAAATCACGGATTTCCATAAGTTTTCACTTTTAACATTAATAAAGTAATCTTCAATTATTGATTTAATTCCTTTTGGTACACGAGAGATAATACCAGCAAAGATAATCATTGAAACACCGTTTCCGATTCCTTTTTCAGTAATTTGCTCTCCTAACCAAGTAACCAACATCGTTCCAGCAGTCAGAATAATTCCAATCACGATATAAGTCTTAAGACCTTTCTCGATTAAGAAGCTACGACCAGCAAATTGATTAAATCCAGCTGTTAACATGATAGATTGCATGAATCCCATGAACAACGTTAAGTAACGTGTTGCTTGATTTAATTTACGGCGTCCCACTTCTCCTTGTTTAGACCATTCAACAAACTTTGGCACAATGTCCATTTGCAGTAATTGAATAATAATTGAAGAGGTAATATATGGAGAAACTCCCATTGCGAACAATGAGAAATTTTCCATGGCACTACCACTAACAGTATTAATCATGTTAAATAATGGATTTGAACTTAGTTTTGCTAATGCTTTAACATCAACCCCAGGAACTGTTATATGAGCTCCTAGTCGAAAAGCGAACAGAATGAACAACGTAAATAGAATTCTACTACGAATGCTTTTTTCCTTAAACGCACTTTTCAATAGTTTAAACATTAGATCACCTCGATTGATCCACCAGCTGCTTCGATAGCTTCTTGAGCAGCTTTAGAGAATTTAGCAGCTTTCACTGTTAATTTCTTAGTTAAAGATCCATTAGCTAATACTTTGATACCAGCTTTTTCATCTTTAACAATACCAGCTTCAACTAAGATAGCAGGTGTAACTTCTGCACCGTTTTCGAATTTCTCTAATACGTCTAAGTTAATTACAGCGTATTCTTTACGGTTGATGTTTGTGAATCCACGTTTTGGTAAGCGTTGGAATAATGGTGTTTGACCACCTTCAAATCCTAAACGAACGCCACCGCCTGAACGAGCTTTTTGACCTTTTTGACCTCTACCAGCTGTTTTACCATTACCAGATGAAGTTCCGCGACCAACTCTGTTACGTACGTGTCTTGATCCTTCTGAAGGTTGTAATTCATGAAGTTTCATACTTTGGGCACCTCCTCTTTTGTAGTCTAACTTTTATCTATTAAACTTCTTCAACGTCCACTAAATGTGAAACAGTTCTAATCATACCTTTGATTGCTTCGTTAGCAGGCTTAACAACTGAGCTGTTAGTTTTACCTAAGCCTAGAGCTTTAACTGTATCACGTTGGTTTTGAGGACGTCCGATAACGCTGCGTTTTAAAGTAATTTTTAATTCTGACATTACCATGTCCTCCTTATCCGATGATTTCTTCTACAGTTTTGCCACGTAATTCAGCAACTTCTTCAACACGTTTTAAGCGATCTAATCCTTCGATTGTCGCACGAATAACGTTAATTGGTGTGTTTGAACCTAATGATTTAGATGTTACATCAGCAACACCAGCAAGTTCTAAGACAGCACGAACTGGTCCACCAGCAGCAACTCCGGCACCGGCTACAGCAGGTTTCATCATGATACGGCCACCACCAAAGCTTCCAATTACTTCATGAGGAAGGGTAGAACCTACCATTGGTACTTCAATTAAGTTTTTCTTAGCGTCTTCAATCGCTTTACGGATTGCTTCAGGTACTTCTTGAGCTTTACCTGTACCGAAACCTACGTGACCATTTCTATCTCCTACTACTACTAATGCAGCAAAACGTAAACGACGTCCACCTTTTACAACTTTAGTAACACGGTTGATAGATACAACGCGGTCTTCTAATTCCAAACCTTTTGGATCGATATAAACCATGAATGGTAATCCTCCTTTTCCTAAAATTCTAGTCCATTTTCACGTGCTGCTTCAGCTAGTGCTGCAACACGGCCATGGTAAAGATAACCACCACGGTCGAAGACTACTTTTTTATTTCCATTTGCTACTGCGCGTTCAGCAACTAATTTACCAACTGCGGCAGCTTGTTCAACTTTAGTTCCACCTGAAATTTCTTTATCTAAGGTAGAGGCACTTGCTAGCGTCACACCCGCTACGTCATCAATTAATTGAGCGTAGATGTTAGTGTTCGAACGGAACACGTTTAAGCGTGGGCACTCAGCAGTACCAGAAATGTTTTTTCTTACACGTTGATGTCTCTTTTGACGTGTTTTGTTTTTATCTGGTTTAGAAATCACAATTGTCACCTCTTTAATTTATTTTTTTCGGTTAAGACTATTTACCAGTCTTACCTTCTTTACGTCGTACAAATTCACCAACATAGCGAATTCCTTTACCTTTATAAGGTTCTGGAGGACGTACTCCACGGATGTTAGCAGCTAATTCACCAACGTGTTCTTTGTTGGCACCCTTAACGATAACTTTTGTATTTGAAGGAACTTCAATTGTAATTCCTTCTGGAGCGTTAAACTCAACTGGATGAGAGTAACCAACGTTCAATACAAGTTTTGTTCCTTGCATTTGTGCACGGTACCCAACCCCGATAAGTTCTAATTCTTTTGCAAAGCCTTCGCTTACACCTGTCACCATGTTAAATAGGTTAGAACGCATTGTTCCGTGTAATGAACGGCTTTCTTTAGCGTCGTTTTCACGAGTTAAAGTAATTTCATTTCCTTCGATATTGATTGCGATTTGACTAGCAAATTCGCGGCTCAATTCACCTTTAGGTCCTTTAACAGTTACCACGTTTCCGTTTTGTTCAACTGTAACGCCTGCAGGGATGATTACTGGTTTATTACCAATACGGCTCACTCAAGACACCTCCTTATATACTTTTACTGATTACCAAACGTAAGCTAATACTTCGCCACCAATTTTACGTTGTCTAGCTTCTTTGTCGGTGATTACACCTTCAGAAGTAGAAATGATAGCGATACCTAGTCCGTTTAATACTTTAGGAACTTCATCAGCTTTAACATAAGCTCTTAGTCCTGGTTTTGAAATACGTTTTAAGTTTGTAATAACACGCTCTTCGTTACGTCCATATTTTAAGAAAACACGGATAACGCCTTGCTTGTCATCTTCGATATATTCAACATCGCGGATGAATCCTTCGTTTTTAAGGATGTTTGCGATATCAAGTTTGATTTTAGATGCAGGGACTTCTAACATTTCATGTTTAACCATGTTTGCATTACGAATGCGTGTTAATAAGTCTGCGATTGGATCTGTCATGACCATTGAATTATGTACCTCCTTCTATGCGGGATTATAGGTTTACCAGCTAGCTTTCTTCACGCCGGGAATTTGTCCTTTATAGGCAAGTTCGCGGAAGCAAATACGGCAAAGTTTAAATTTGCGATAAACTGAATGTGGACGACCACAACGTTCACAACGAGTGTACTCTTGAGTAGAGAATTTAGCTGGACGTTTGTTTTTAGCAATCATTGATTTTTTAGCCACGTAGTTCGCCTCCTTTTATTATTTTTGGAATGGCATTCCAAGTTGTGTTAATAATTCACGTGATTCTTCGTCAGTGTTAGCAGTTGTAACAATAACGATATCCATACCACGTACTTTATCTACTAAATCGTAGTCTACTTCAGGGAAGATTAATTGTTCTTTAACTCCTAAAGTATAGTTACCACGACCGTCGAATGATTTTGTACTTACACCATGGAAGTCACGTACACGAGGTAAAGATACAGTTACTAATTTATCTAAGAATTCGTACATTCTTTCGCCACGTAAAGTTACTTTACAGCCGATAGGCATACCTTCACGTAATCTAAATCCAGCAATTGATTTCTTTGCCTTGGTAATTACAGGTTTTTGTCCTGAAATTAAAGTTAATTCTTCCACAGCTTTATCTAAAGTTTTTGAGTTAGATACAGCTTCACCTACACCCATGTTAATAACGATTTTATCAACTTTTGGTGTTTGCATGATTGAGCTATAATTGAATTTCTCCATTAAAGCAGGAGTTACTTCGTTTAAATATTTTTCTTTTAGGCGGTTCATTTCCGTCGGTCCCTCCTTTCGTTACTATTACTTATCTAAAACTTCTCCAGTTTTCTTAGAAACGCGTACTTTTTTACCGTCTACCTCTTTATGGCCAACACGAGTTGCTTCGCCAGTAGTTGGGTCAACCACCATTACGTTTGATACGTGAATTGGTGCCTCAGTTTCGATGATTCCACCTTGAGGAGCAGTAGCACTAGGCTTTTGATGTTTCTTAACCATGTTGATTCCTTCAACGATGACTTGATCTTTTTTAGGGAACGCAGTTAATACTACGCCTTCTTTGTTTTTGTCTTTACCAGTGATAACTTTTACTTTATCGCCTTTTTTAACAAACATATTGTCTCGCACCTCCTTTAACTAACATGTAATTATAATACTTCTGGTGCTAATGAAATAATTTTCATGAAGTTACTATCACGTAATTCACGAGCAACAGGTCCAAAGATACGAGTTCCACGTGGGCTCTTATCGTCACGGATAATTACACATGCATTTTCATCAAATTTAATATATGAACCGTCAGCACGACGAGCTCCTGATTTAGTTCTAACGATTACAGCTTTTACAACTTCACCTTTTTTAACAACTCCACCTGGCGTAGCACTCTTAACAGTAGCAACGATGATATCACCGATGTTAGCATTGTTACGTCCTGAACCACCAAGTACACGAATTGTTAGTACTTCTTTAGCACCTGAGTTGTCAGCTACTTTCAAACGACTTTCTGTTTGGATCACTATAGTATCCTCCTTTCAGATTTAAACTTACAATCTATAGGAAAATCTCGATTAAATGATAACCGCTTCTTCAACTACCTCTAATAAACGGAAACGTTTAGTAGCAGATAATGGACGAGTTTCCATAATTTTCACGATATCTCCAACTTTAGCAACATTGTTTTCATCGTGTGCTTTGTATTTCTTAGAATATTTAACACGTTTACCGTATACTTTATGTGTTTTTCTTGTTTCGACAACAACTGTAATAGTTTTGTCCATTTTATCTGAAACAACACGGCCTTGATAAACTTTACGTTCATTTCTTTCAGTCATACGTATGGCCTCCTTCCACTATTACTTAACTTCTTGCTCACGCAAAACAGTTTTAATGCGGGCAATCGATTGACGTACTTTTTTAATACGTGATGTATCTTCTAATTGACCAGTAGCTAATTGGAATCTTAAGTTGAATAATTCTTCTTTAAATTCTTTTTCTTTAGCTTGTAATTCAGCAGTGGTTAATTCTTTGATTTCATTAGCCTTCATTCGATTCACCACCCATTTCTTCGCGTTTTACAATTTTAGTTTTCACTGGTAATTTGTGAGAAGCTAAACGTAATGCTTCACGTGCTACTTCTTCAGAAACGCCAGCGATTTCAAACATGATTTTTCCACGTTTAACTGGTGCTACCCAACCTTCAGGTGCCCCTTTACCTTTACCCATACGAACTCCGATAGCTTTAGAAGTGTATGATTTATGAGGGAAAATTTTGATCCATACTTTCCCTCCACGTTTCATATGACGAGTCATCGCAATACGAGCCGCTTCGATTTGACGGTTAGTGATCCATTTTGAATCAACCGCTTGTAAACCATATTCACCAAAAGTTACTTCTTTACCACCTTTGGCTTCACCACGCATTTTCCCACGGAATTCACGACGGTGTTTTACACGTTTAGGTACTAACATGTTTATTTCCCTCCTTTCTCAGTGTTTTTAACTCCTGGAAGGATTTCTCCACGGTAGATCCAAACTTTAACGCCTAATTTACCGTAAGTTGTGTCTGCTTCTTCCCATGCGTAGTCAATATCTGCACGCAATGTGTGTAAAGGAACAGTTCCTTCTGAGTAACCTTCTGAACGAGCGATGTCAGCTCCGTTTAAACGACCAGAAACCATAGTTTTGATCCCTTGAGCTCCAGCTCTCATTGTACGTTGGATTGCTTGTTTTTGAGCACGACGGAAAGCAACACGGTTTTCTAATTGACGTGCAATTCCTTCGCCGACTAATTTAGCATCCAAGTCAGGTTTTTTAATTTCTACAATGTTAATATGCACTCTCTTACCAGTTAATGCATTTAATTCTTTACGTAACTTCTCAACCTCTGATCCGCCTTTACCAATAACCATACCTGGTTTAGCTGTATGGATTGATACGTTAACGCGGTTTGCAGCGCGTTCGATTTCAATTGTTGAAACTGCGGCATCAGCTAGGTTTTTCGCAATGTACTTGCGGATGTTTAAGTCTTCGTGTAAGTATTCTGCGTATTCTTTTTCGGCATACCATTTAGCATCCCAGTCGCGGATAATGCCAACACGCATTCCTATTGGATGTACTTTTTGACCCACTGAATGTCCCTCCTATTTCTCAGTCACTACTACTGTAATATGACTTGTTCTTTTGTTGATTGGTGATGCTGAACCTTTTGCACGTGGACGGAAACGTTTCATCGTTGGTCCTTCGTTAACAAATGCTTCAGATATTACCAATTTCTCAACATCTAAATCAAAGTTGTTTTCTGCATTAGCTACAGCAGACATTAATACTTTTTCAATTAGACCAGCTGCTTTGTTCGGAGTGTATTTCAAAATTGAAATAGCTTCCGCAACACTTTTACCTCTAATTAAGTCGATCACTAGACGTGATTTACGAGGTGAAGTGCGTACTGTTTTAGCAGTTGCTCTTGCTGAAGTAATTTGTTCTGTCATTTGCAATTCCTCCCCTCAATAATTAGCGGCGTGTTTTCTTATCGTCAGCTACGTGACCTTTGTATGTTCTTGTTGGTGCAAATTCACCTAATTTGTGCCCAACCATGTCTTCTTGAATGTAAACTGGTACATGTTTTCTACCATCATAAACTGCGATAGTTAATCCTACAAAGTTAGGAAAGATTGTAGAACGACGAGACCAAGTTTTGATCACTTGTTTTTTCTCTGAATCTTTTTGCTCTAATACTTTTTTCATTAAATGATCATCGCAAAAAGGTCCTTTCTTCAAACTGCGTCCCATGGTGAACCTCCTCTCAAAATTTACGGTTGTTTATAAACCTAATTATTTTGTTTTACGACGACGAACGATTAACTTATCATTCTTATTTTTCTTACGAGTTTTGTAACCCAATGTAGGTTTGCCCCATGGCGTCATTGGTGATGGACGTCCGATTGGTGCTTTACCTTCACCACCACCGTGTGGGTGATCGTTAGGGTTCATTACGCTACCACGTACTGTTGGGCGTTTACGCATCCAACGGCTACGTCCAGCTTTACCGATGTTAACTAATTCGTGTTGTTCGTTACCTACAGAACCGATTGTCGCACGACAAGTTCCTAAGATCATACGAACTTCACCAGAGTTCAAGCGGATTAATACGTATTTGCCTTCTTTACCTAAAACTTGCGCTTTAGTACCAGCAGAACGGATTAATTGTCCACCTTTACCAGGTTTAGTTTCGATATTGTGGATTACAGTACCTACAGGGATGTTAACTAATGGTAACGCGTTACCAACTTTAATATCCGCTTCTGGTCCAGAAACTAATTTGTCTCCTACTTGTAGTCCTTTTGGAGCTAAGATGTATGCTTTCACACCATCTTCATAGTGAACTAACGCAATGTTAGCTGTTCTATTTGGATCGTATTCAATAGTTTTAACTGTTGCTACGACGTTATCTTTGTTACGTTTGAAGTCAATCAAACGGTATTGACGTTTGTGTCCTCCACCTTGGTGGCGTACAGTGATACGTCCCATGTTGTTACGACCAGCGTTATTTTTAGATGATTGTAACAATGTTTTTTCTGGTTTATTAGTTGTAATTTCAGAAAAATCTAGGGATGTCATGTTACGACGACCATTCGTGGTTGGTTTGTAGTGTTTAATGCCCACGTTAAATTCCCTCCTACTTAAAAATGAGTAGCTATTTTAGTTGCTTATTCAGCACTAAATAATTCGATTTCTTTTGAATCTTTAGTTAGAGTCACAATCGCTTTACGACGTTTGCTAGTATAACCAGCATAGCGACCCATACGTTTAAATTTAGGTTTAACATTCATGATGTTAACTTTTTCAACTTTTACACCAAATACTGTTTCAACAGCTTGTTTAACTAATGTTTTGTTAGCACGAGTATCTACATCAAATGTGTATTTTTTCTCGTCCATTGCAAGCATTGAAGCTTCAGTAATAACTGGTTTTTTAATTAAGTCATGTAATTCCATTATACAAGTACCTCCTCTAATTGAGTAAGAGCGGCTTGAGTAATTAACATTTTCTTGTTAGATACTACATCTAAAACAGATACGTTATCAGCAGAAACTACAGAAACATTTGGTAAATTACGAGCTGATAAAGCTGCGAAATCATTTCCGTTTTCTAAAACTACTAATACTTTTGTAGATACCTCTAAATTAGATAAAACTTCTTTGAAGTTTTTAGTTTTTGGTGCGTCAAATGTTAATCCATCTACTACCACCAAATTATTTTCAGCAACTTTTTCAGATAATACTGAGCGGATTGCTAAGCGACGAACTTTTTTAGGAAGTTTGTAGCTGTATGAACGTGGTGTTGGTCCGAATACAACGCCACCTCCACGCCATTGTGGTGAGCGGATTGATCCTTGACGTGCACGACCAGTTCCTTTTTGACGCCATGGTTTACGACCACCACCGCGGACTGCGCTACGATTTTTTACTGCGTGTGTTCCTTGTCTTAAAGAAGCACGTTGCATGATGATTGCATCAAATACGACACTTTCATTTGGTTCGATACCGAAAATAGTTTCGTTTAATTCAATTTCGCCATTTTTAGTACCATCTTGTTTGAATAATGCTACAGAAGTCATTCCTTAGTTCCTCCTTCCTTCAACAATTATTTAGCAGACTTAACTGCTTGCTGGATTTGAACTAATGATTTCTTAGAACCTGGTACATTACCTTTAATTAAGATAACGTTTTTCTCAACGTCAACACGTACAATTTCAAGATTTTGAATTGTCACGCGGTCGCCACCCATTTGACCAGCTAATTTTTTATTTTTAAATACGCGGTTCGGATCTACAGGACCCATTGAACCAGGACGACGGTGGTAACGAGAACCATGACTCATTGGTCCACGAGCTTGTCCATGGCGTTTGATAACCCCTTGGAACCCTTTACCCTTTGTTGTACCCGTAACGTCTACGATATCTCCAGCTTGGAAAACATCTACTTTAATTTCTTGTCCTACTTCGTATTCCCCTAGCTCAACATCAGTAAATTCCTTAATGAAGCGCTTAGGAGTTGCACTTGCTTTTGCAACATGACCCATAGCAGGTTTATTTGATAAAACTTCACGTTTGTCTTGGAAACCAACCTGAATAGCTTCGTAACCGTCTGTTTCGTTTGTTTTAACTTGTAAAACAACGTTAGCAGCCGCTTCGATAACTGTTACAGGAATTAGTTCACCGTTCTCAGTAAAGATTTGTGTCATACCTACTTTTGTTCCTAAGATTCCTTTGGTCATGATTACACCCCCATCATCTTAATTTTATAGTTTGATTTCAATATTTACACCGCTTGGTAAGTCTAGCTTCATTAAAGCGTCAACTGTTTTTGGTGTTGGATTCACAATGTCGATTAAACGTTTGTGAGTTCGCATTTCAAATTGTTCACGAGAATCTTTGTACTTATGTGTCGCACGGATTACTGTGTATAGAGAACGCTCTGTTGGTAATGGAATTGGTCCAGAAATGTCTGCCCCAGTTCTTTTTGCTGTTTCAACGATTTTCTCTGCCGCTTGATCCAGTGTACGGTGTTCATACGCTTTTAAACGAATACGAATTTTTTGCTTTGCCATATTTTTCCCTCCTTCGCCTACTTTAAAATTAGACATAGCTCCACGAAAATATCCGATACGACCTTCCATGGCAACTCTTCCGGGCGTGTCGCAACCTTTCGCTTCCCAGCCTGAAGGCTTTCTTCGAATAGCCCCCTGTGTCGTGATTGTCTATGCACAACACTTCTAATAGTATACAAAAAAAAAAGCCTGCACGCAAGCTTTTTTTATTATTTTTTTAAATTTATTGCAACCATGGATATGCGTTTAACACTTTATCTAATTGCGAATATAAATAAGTTTTTTCTTCACCATCAGATAAGTTTTGTACCTCATTAACAGCATTAGCATAATCGTCATAAGTAAATGTTGACGAATCTCTTACACCGTCATCAGTAACCAATACTTCAACTAATGATTTTGCATAACCATCATCTGACTCTTCTTCAATAGAAACTGAATCTGTCGATACTTCGTCGCCGTTCAATATTGCTAATAGAGTGGTTTTAAATGCGTCATCAGGTAATGTTTCTTCTATTATATTGATGACTCTTTGAATATCTTCTTCTTTTATCTCATCTTTCATCGTGGCGTTAGTTACTTCATCACCATTTAATACCGTTTCTTTAAACAAATTATTAACTTCTTTTAAAGCCGCCCATTTACTTTTTGCTGTTTCTACTAACTTTGTTTGCTCGTCAGATCCTTTAACAGCTTTCTTCACTTCTGAAATTTGTTTATCGCTAATTTTCTTAGATAAATAAACACTGTCACTATCTAAATACAAAACATCTGCAGAGACTTTTGTTTTGTCCTTTTTTTGATTACTCTCTTTTTTTTCAGGTGCTATTTCTCCAGCAACATTAGCATTTAATTTTTCTGATTGATCTTTAGAATATTTTAATCCCACCGCAATTGAAGCAAACGCAAAAATGGCAGATAAAACTAAAACCAATAAACTCTTTTTATTCATTCATAAACCTCCATTTTTCTTCATTCACCTATAAGAATACCTTATTTCTTCGGTCTAAACAACTAATTTTCATCTTTTAGAAAGACAAAAAAAGCTAGTAGCAAATGCTACTAGCTTTGGAGTTTGTAAGTTAACAAAGATTACTCTTTGATTGTTGAAACAACACCTGAACCTACAGTACGTCCACCTTCACGAATTGAGAAACGAGTTCCTTCTTCGATAGCGATTGGGTGGATTAAGTTAACGTCGATTGTTACGTTATCGCCAGGCATAACCATTTCAGTTCCTTCTGGTAATTCGATAACACCAGTAACGTCAGTTGTACGGAAGTAGAATTGAGGACGGTAGTTTCCGAAGAATGGAGTATGACGTCCGCCTTCTTCTTTGCTCAATACATATACTTCAGCGTTGAATTTTGTATGTGGAGTGATTGTTCCTGGTTGAGCTAATACTTGTCCACGTTGGATATCTTCACGAGATACACCACGTAATAAAGCACCAATGTTGTCACCAGCTTCAGCGTAATCTAATAATTTACGGAACATTTCAACACCAGTAACTGTTGTTTTACCAGTTTCTTCAGCGATACCGATAACTTCAACTTCGTCACCAACTTTGATTTGTCCACGTTCAACACGTCCTGTAGCAACAGTACCACGACCAGTAATTGAGAATACATCCTCAACTGGCATCATGAATGGTTTGTCATGGTCACGTTCTGGAGTTGGGATGTAAGCATCAACTTCAGCCATTAATTCTAAGATTTTAGCTTCGTATTCTTCGTCGCCTTCTAAAGCGCGTAAAGCAGAACCAGCTACGATTGGAGTATCGTCACCAGGGAATTCGTATTCTGATAATAAGTCACGAACTTCCATTTCTACTAATTCTAATAATTCTTCATCGTCAACCATATCCATTTTGTTTAAGAAAACAACGATGTATGGTACACCAACGTTACGAGATAATAAGATATGCTCGCGTGTTTGTGGCATTGGGCCATCAGCAGCAGATACTACTAAGATAGCTCCGTCCATTTGAGCAGCACCTGTGATCATGTTTTTAACATAGTCAGCATGTCCTGGGCAGTCTACGTGAGCGTAGTGACGGTTTTCTGTTTCGTACTCGATATGAGAAGTAGAAATTGTAATTCCACGTTCTTTTTCTTCTGGAGCGTTATCGATTTCATCGTAACCTTTTGCTTCTCCACCTAAAGCTTTTGCTAATACAGTTGCGATAGCAGCTGATAATGTAGTTTTACCATGGTCAACGTGTCCGATTGTACCAATATTTACATGGGGTTTAGAACGGTCAAATTTTTCTTTAGCCATTTTAATATGTTCCTCCTAATATATATGTTTTTTTATATTCGATAAATCTCCCGTCACACAGACGGGAGTTTAATCTCAAATTATATTTTACATGATTTCTTCCAAAATGAATAGTCCTATAGATTATTCAGCTGAAGATCCACCATTTTTCTTGATGATTTCTTCTTGAATAGATTTAGGAACGTCTTCATAGTGGTCGAATACCATCATGAATGTACCACGTCCTTGAGTTGCAGAACGTAATGTAGTTGCGTAACCAAACATTTCAGCTAATGGAACCATAGCATTCACGATTTGTGAGTTACCATGAGCTTCCATACCTTCAACGCGTCCACGACGAGCAGTTACATGTCCCATAATATCTCCTAAGAAATCTTCTGGTACAGTAATAGTAACTTTCATCATTGGCTCTAAGATTACTGGGTTAGCTTTCTTAGCAGCAGCTTTTAATGCCATAGAGGCAGCTACACGGAAAGCAGTTTCGTTAGAATCGACATCATGGTATGAACCATCATAAAGTTTTGCTTTAATATCAACTAATGGATATCCAGCAAGAACCCCGTTGTCCATAGAGTCTGCTAATCCTTTTTCAACCGCTGGGATGTATTCACGAGGAACCACACCACCGACGATAGCATTTTCGAATTCGAAACCTTTACCTTCTTCGTTTGGAGTGAATTCAACCCAAACGTGTCCGTATTGACCTTTACCACCAGACTGACGTACAAATTTACCTTCAGCTTGTGTTAATGGTGCACGGAATGTTTCACGGTAAGATACTTGAGGAGCTCCTACGTTCGCTTCAACTTTAAATTCACGACGCATACGGTCAACAAGAACGTCCAAGTGAAGTTCTCCCATACCAGAGATAACTGTTTCACCTGTTTCAACGTTAGTTTCAACACGGAATGATGGATCTTCTTCTGCAAGTTTTTGTAAAGCAATACCCATTTTATCTTGGTCAGCTTTTGATTTTGGTTCAACAGCGACTTGGATAACTGGTTCTGGGAATTCAATTGATTCTAAGATTACTGGAGAGTCCATCGCACATAGCGTGTCCCCTGTTGTAGTATCTTTAAGACCAACTGCCGCAGCAATATCACCTGAGTAAACTTTGTCAATTTCTTGACGTGTGTTCGCGTGCATTTGTAGGATACGTCCGATACGTTCTTTTTTATCTTTAGAAGCGTTCAATACGTAAGATCCACTTTCAAGTACACCTGAGTAAACACGGAAGAAAGTTAAACGACCTACGAATGGGTCAGTCATAACTTTAAAGGCTAATGATGCAAACGGTGCTTCGTCATCCGCTGGGCGAGTGATTTCGTCACCTGTTTTAGAATCAATACCTTTAATAGCTTCGATATCTAATGGTGAAGGTAAGTATGCTAAAACAGCATCTAGCATTAACTGTACCCCTTTGTTTTTGAAGGCTGAACCAGCTAATACAGGGAAGAATTCAACGTTGATTGTTGCTTGGCGGATACCTGCAACTAATTCCTCTTCAGTGATTTCTTCACCGTCAAGATATTTCATCATTAATTCTTCATCAGTTTCAGCTACTGCTTCGACTAATTTTTCACGGTATTCTTTAGCTTGAGCCATGTAGTCTTCTGGAATTTCAGTTTCTTGGATGTCAGTTCCTAAATCGTTTGTATAGATTTCAGCTTTCATCTTAACTAAGTCGATAATTCCTGTGAAGTCTTCTTCAGAACCGATTGGTAATTGAATTGGGTGAGCATTAGCTCCTAAACGATCATGTAAAGATTTTACAGAGTATAGGAAGTCTGCACCAATTTTATCCATTTTGTTACAGAATACAATACGTGGTACTTTATATTCTGTCGCTTGGCGCCAAACTGTTTCAGTTTGAGGTTCAACACCAGATTGTGAGTCAAGAACTGTTACAGCGCCATCTAATACACGTAGAGAACGTTGTACTTCAATTGTGAAGTCCACGTGCCCTGGAGTATCGATGATGTTTACGCGGTAACCGTTCCATTGTGCTGTTGTAGCAGCTGATGTGATAGTGATACCACGTTCTTGCTCTTGTTCCATCCAGTCCATTTGTGAAGCACCTTCATGTGTTTCACCAATTTTATGGATTTTACCAGTATAGTATAAAATACGCTCTGTTGTAGTAGTTTTACCCGCATCAACGTGAGCCATGATACCGATATTACGAGTTTTTTCAAGTGAAAATTCTCTAGCCACAGTAATTTCTCCTCTCCATATGTCAGTAATTAATTATCCGATTATAATAAATTGTTCGTCATACTTTAAATAAAAAGTATTGAAAATCTTACCAACGGAAATGAGCAAATGCTCTGTTCGCTTCTGCCATTTTATGTGTGTCTTCACGTTTTTTAACTGAAGCACCTGTATTGTTAGCAGCGTCCATTAATTCTTTTGCTAAACGTTGATCCATTGTATGTTCTCCACGTTTACGAGAATAATCTACGATCCAACGTAATGCTAAAGTTGTTTGACGAGCTGGGCGTACCTCAACTGGTACTTGGTAGTTAGAACCACCCACACGACGAGCTTTAACTTCTAAGTCAGGTTTAATGTTATCCATAGCTTGTTCGAAAACTTCTAACGGATCGTTACCTGTTGATTCTTTAATAATATCAAATGCGTTGTAAATGATGCTTGCAGCAGTTCCACGTTTACCATCTACCATTACACGGTTAATTAAACGAGTAACGTCTTGTGATTTGTAAATTGGATCTGGCAAAACTTCACGTTTTGAGACAGGGCCTTTACGAGGCATTCAAATTCCTCCTTCCAGAATTCTAATTTTTTTATGTATTTTAATTTAAAATTATTTTGCTGCTTTAGGGCGTTTTGCACCGTATTTAGAACGGCTTTGTTTACGATCAGCTACACCAGCTGTATCTAAAGCACCACGAACTACGTGATAACGTACCCCCGGTAAATCTTTTACACGTCCACCGCGGATTAAAACCACGCTATGTTCTTGTAAGTTATGACCGATACCTGGAATGTAAGCAGTCACCTCGATGTTGTTTGATAAACGTACACGGGCGAATTTACGTAAAGCTGAGTTTGGTTTTTTAGGCGTCATAGTACCTACACGAGTACAAACTCCACGTTTTTGAGGAGCGTTTGTGTTAGTATGAGCTTTTTTCAAACTGTTGTAGCCTTTACCTAACGCAGGTGAGTCAGATTTAGTTGTTTTTGGTTTACGAGATTTACGCACCAATTGATTAATTGTTGGCATTATTTTTCCTCCTTCCCTAGCTGTCTTTCTAGTACCACACATCCTGGTGGTTCATTTTTTGAGATAAAAAAGTTTGCAAGCTAACTTGCAAGTATTTATCTTTTAAAATGCTTTTCTGTAGACAGTCAGAACGTTCATATTAAATATAAACCTGTACATAAAGCACCTTCAATATCTTAACATGGCGTTTTTTTTCTGTCAACAACTTCGAATGAAATTTTTTTGTAGTTTTTTATAATCATCCACACCTAGCTTTTCTTACCTAGAGGTTGCCTTGTCTAATAATTAATTGAGAATTACGAGACAATACTGTTTTTTTGCTTCATAAAAAGGTAAGATAAAAGTATTAAATCAAAGGAGCGAATTATTTCAATGAATTTAAAACAATTAGTCGGTATTGAAGCAGCAACTTATGTTAAAGATGGCATGACAGTTGGTCTTGGAACAGGATCAACAGCCTATTATATGGTAGAAGAAATCGGTCGTCGTGTAAAAGAGGAAGGCTTACAAATTACCGGTGTCACTACTTCAAACGCGACACAAGAACAAGCCCTTGCTCTAGGCATCCCACTAAAAAGCATTGATGAAGTAACGCATGTAGACCTTACAATCGACGGTGCAGATGAAATTAGTGCTAACTTCCAAGGGATTAAAGGTGGCGGTGCTGCCTTGTTGTTCGAAAAAATCGTTGCAACGTATTCAGATAAAGTCATTTGGATTGTAGACGAATCAAAAATGGTTGAACATTTAGGTGCGTTTCCTTTACCAGTTGAAGTGATTCCTTATGGTTCTGATCAATTAATGCGTAAATTCAATGAAAAAGGCTTAAATCCTGTGTTACGTACTAACGAACAAGGTGATATCGTCAAAACAGACAGCCAAAACTATATCATTGACTTAAAGCTAGGAAAAATTAAAAACCCAACTGAATTAGCTCATTACCTAACCAATCAAGTAGGCGTTGTCGAACACGGTTTATTCTTAGATATGGTCAATACTGTCATCATTGGACGTACTGAAGGCGTTGAAACGTTAAATCCACGCAATTAATTCACTTATGTAACAAGGTAAACTATTAGGAGGCGAATGAATATGAAAAAAGTAGTAGTTATTCGACATGGTCAAAGTGTTTGGAATCTTGAAAACCGATTCACTGGATGGACAGATGTTCCTTTAAGCGAACAAGGTATCCAAGAAGCTCATTTAGCAGGACAAAAAATCAAAGAAGCACACTTACAGTTTGATGAAGTCTATACATCTGTTTTACAACGCGCAATTAGAACAGCTCATATCGTCATGGAAGAAATCGGACAACTTTGGGTGCCTGAATATAAATCTTGGCGTCTAAACGAACGACATTATGGTGCGTTACAAGGGCTTAATAAACAAGATACTGCAGATAAATACGGAGAAGAACAAGTAACCTTATGGCGTCGTTCTTATGATGTTCTCCCGCCTTTATTAGAGCCTGGAGACGAACGTAGTGCTTCATTAGATCCTAAATATCAGCATCTAGACCCTCACGCTATTCCACGAGGTGAAAGTTTACAGACAACTTTAGTGCGTACGTTACCTTTTTGGCAAGATCATATCGCTCCTAAATTACTGAATAACGAAACTATTTTAATCGTTGCTCATGGTAATTCATTACGCTCTATCGCCATGCATTTAGAAGGGTTAACCGAGGAACAAATTTTAGAATTAGAAATTCCAACGGGACAACCACTTGTGTATGAATTGAACGACGATCTAAGTTTCCATTCAAAATATTACCTATCATAATAAAGAGGCGTTACGACAAATTGTCATAACGCCTCTTTATTTACTCAAAAACGCCAATACATGATCATTGAACCATCTTGGACGTAAAAATGGCACCGAATGTCCCACACCCTTTACGCGTTCAACGGTAACATTCGGCAACTGTTCTGAGATATTATTAATATGTTGCGGTTCAATGATATCCCAGACACCTTGTATTAATAAAACAGGTGCAGTTAATTGTTGTAACTCTTCTCGACTAATCCCTGTTTCAGCTAACGCTAACTGCGCACGACGTTTAGCGGCTGAAAAATTAAAAAAGGTCACAAACTTTAAATAAAGTCTCGTTTTAACTTGTTGTGAAGGTTTTAATCCCTCTAATGAAACATTTGGAGAAACTAATACTAGTTTATCTAGATAGTCCGGATAATATTTAGCAAATAACAACGCGATATTGGCACCATCGCTAAAGCCAACAAGTGATACTTTCAATAATTGTTCTTTTTGGATTAACTCATAGATATCTTCAACGATCATTTCAAACGTCAACGTATTCTGTGTGTTAGTTGAACAGCCATGATCTCTTGTATCTAACCAAATCGTTTTGAAGCGTTGACTAAATGTCGTTTTTTGTTTCATGAAGTAACGGTGACTCTGGCTATTACCGTGCAAAAACATCACGGCTTCCCCATACCCTCTGATTTGATAATGTATTGTTGAACCATCTCTTACTATCATTTCTTTATTCACACGATCATCTACTCTCTTATTCACTTAAACACTCTTTTCTAATAGTTTACAAAAACATCACATACTTTCCTACCTTTTGTGCTGAATCTTATAAAATACTAAAAAAATCAGACTTTAGTCCTAGATAAACTTCCTCCATAGGCTCCATTGTAAATATCACCCCTTTTTTTTATTATTTAAGTAAGCAAACAAACAACGAGGTGAAGAAAAATGAAACAACTAACAAAATTATTATCAAATGAATGGACAATTTTTTCTATGAAAGCTGTTTTTTACACAGGTATCTTAGTTGCAATGATCTATTTGTATCATTTCTGTCACGTCGGACAAGGTTCTTTCATTTATAACCAATTCTAGGAGAAAACTTATGAACGTTAATAAAATTATTCAACAAATTAAAGAAACGGCATCATCCTATCCTAATCAACTTTATTACGATGATCGCTTAACAACTATAACTGGCACTTATCAAGCGTTAGAAGAACAGTCAAATGCGCTAGCACACTATTTCATTGAACATTTACCAAATAAACAACCGATTTTAGTAAAAGGCGGGCTTAATAAGGAAATGATTATTACATTCCTTGCTTGTTTAAAGTCTGGGCATCCGTATGTACCAGTAGATACTCACACACCGGATGATAGACTTCACATGATTTACGAGGAAGCACAACCGGGATTAGTTGTCTCATTCGATGAGTGGCCTTTAGCAACTAATCAACTTATCAACTTACAACAGTTCAATCAAATAACGAGTGTTTACAAAGATGTGGTCGACCCAACTTATTGGGTGAAACAGGACGACCTTGTCTATATCATTTTTACTTCTGGCACAACCGGCAAACCTAAAGGCGTGCAAATCACTTATAACAACTTAATCAGTTATACTGACTGGATGTTGAGTGACTTCAAGCTAAAAAAACAGCAACGCTTTTTATGCCAAGCACCGTTTTCATTTGATTTATCTGTCATGGATTTATATCCAGCGCTTTTAACAGAAGGAACATTGGTACCTTTAGCAAAAAACGTGACCGATAATTTCCCTATACTTTTTAAAACACTTCCGTCATTAAATATCAACGTATGGGTTTCAACGCCCTCATTTATGGAAATTTGTTTAATGGATTCTCAGGTAAATCAAGAACAGATGGCGAGCTTATCACACTTCTTGTTTTGTGGAGAAGAATTACCGCATAACGTGGCAACAAAATTAAGTCAGCAATTTCCAGCTAGTCTAATTTTCAACACATACGGTCCTACTGAAGCAACAGTAGCGGTGACTAGTGTACCGATTACACAAGACATACTGGCGACCTATCCCCGTTTACCTTTAGGAAAAGTCAAATCGGATACTCAATTAGTTATTTTAGAAACAGAGCCCGGCGAAGACGATGACCAAATCGGGGAAATTTTAATTGTTGGCCCTAGCGTTTCGCCTGGCTATTATCAAAACCCTGAAAAAACAGCGGAAGCTTTCGTTCAATACGATGGACAAGCGGCATACAAAACTGGTGATTTAGGCTATATCAAAAATGATTTACTATTTTATCAAGGTCGAATGGATGATCAAATCAAATTACACGGTTATCGCATTGAGTTAGGTGATATTGAACATCATCTAGAAGATATCAACCGCATTCGTCGTGCTTGCGTCTTACCTAAGTACCAAAACGGAAAAGTCAAACAACTCATTGCCTATATTGTGATGAAAGAAGCTAGCGAGCTTAACGATCGGCAACAAACAACAGAGATTAAATCAGAACTATCTCATCATTTAATGCCGTATATGATTCCACAAAAATTCATTTACTTAGACAGCTTCCCGTTAACAGCCAACGGAAAAATTAATCGGAAAGAATT
The DNA here is from genome assembly GCF_004792515.1 of Vagococcus xieshaowenii. Lineage (NCBI taxonomy): Bacteria > Bacillati > Bacillota > Bacilli > Lactobacillales > Enterococcaceae > Vagococcus > Vagococcus xieshaowenii. The sequence goes on from NZ_CP038865.1 coordinate 1,952,638, forward strand.
AGCACAAGGAGGCTCTTCATCATGATGGTGTCTTGGTTAAATTCATTTCCTTACTTAACACCATATGAAAAGCCTTTTTACTTTATTCTTATCGCCTTATTTTTTATTCCATCGATTATCTATTCATTAAAAGGGAAAAGACTGACAGGTTATCAAGCCTTCCTCACACTTTTTTTCTTATGGATTAGCTTTGCTGGACCTAATAAGACACAAGGATTGGCATTAATCGGCTATTTAATTTGGCAAGTGGTCGTTAGTAAGTTGTATTTCAATTATCGCCAACAAGCAAATCAATCGGGTTGGTTTTATCTCAGTGTGCTTCTGAGTATCGTCCCAATGTTTTTGATTAAGCTCTTACCTATTTTTACTCAACAAGCACCACTAGTTAATCACGGACAACCCTTATTTTATTTCTTAGGTTATTCTTATTTAACGTTTAAATCTGTTCAAGTAATTATGGAAACGCGAGATGGACAAATTAAGGAATTGAAAATAAAAGATTATGTTAACTTCTTAGTCTTCTTCCCTACGATTTCAGCCGGACCGATTGATCGTTTTCGTCGTTTCACTACGAATTATTATCAACATCCTGACCACGATACATATGTGAAATTGTTAGGAAAAGGTATTAACTACATTTTCTTAGGTATTTTATACAAATTTATTATTGGCTATTTATTAGGTAGTTTATTACTACCTGTCATTCAAAATGAAGCGTTAAACGGCAGTATGTTATTCCTTGGTTCTTTAGGCTATATGTATGTGTATAGTTTTTACCTATTCTTTGACTTCGCCGGTTACAGTCTATTCGCGGTTGGAGTCAGTTACTTATTAGGTTACGAAACGCCAATGAACTTCAATAAACCATTTATTGCTCAAAACATCAAAGATTTCTGGAATAGATGGCATATGTCTTTATCTTTCTGGTTTAGAGATTATGTTTACATGCGTTTGATGTTTACTTTAATTAAGAAAAAAGTATTCAAAAGCCGAATTGTAGCTTCAAATATCGGTTACTTTGCACTATTCCTAATTATGGGCGTTTGGCACGGTTTAACGTGGTACTATATCGCTTACGGCTTATTCCATGCGACTGCTATTTGTGTCAACGATGCCTGGCTTCGCTATAAGAAAAAACATAAAGGACAGCTACCAAGCAATCATTGGACAAAGGCGTTAGCCATCTTCATCACGTTCAATACCGTTTGCTTTAGCTTACTAATTTTCTCAGGATTTTTTGATCTTGTGATAAAACAATTCTTTACTATTTAATTAACCAACACTAAAGGAGATTATTATAATGACAACGGAAACTATGGTATTAAACATTTTAGAAGATATTACTGGGGCTGAAAACTTAGCAGCAGAACTTAACACTGATTTATTCGATGAAGGGATTCTTGATTCACTTGCTAGCGTGCAACTATTAGTAGAATTAGAAAATCAATGTGGCGTAGCTGTACCAATTTCTGAATTCGATCGTTCTGAATGGGGAACACCACAACAAATCATTGATCAAGTCACACAATTACAAAACTAATGTCTAAGAAAAAACTTTTCATGGCGATTGGCCCTTTAATGGTGGCTATCTGCCTGGTGATAGTATTGCTCTTTTCCCCATTCAAATGGACGAGTCGTCCTTCAGAAAAAGCAATTCACCAGTCGGCTTCGTCAATGTCCATTAATGTCATTAAAGGCAATTCGTTAAAAAATACTGCGATGGGAACAGGCAAGTACTTACCTTTTTTTGGCTCTTCAGAGTTGAGCCGAATCAATGCTTTACATCCGTCTGTTTTGGCACAGAAATATCAACGAGATTATGAACCCTTCCTATTAGGGGCACCTGGTACGCAATCATTAGCACAATTTTTAATGATTCAATCAATGGGGAAAGAATTAACCAATAAGCAAGTGGTCTTTATTATTTCACCACAATGGTTTGTTAAAGAAGGCGTAAGTGATGCGATGTTTTCACTTTATTACTCGCCTCTACAAACTTATCAATGGGTCTTAACACATAAAGAAGACAGTGAAGCGAGTCGCTACACCGCACAACGCTTATTAGATTTTTCAAGTGTTAAATCCGATACCTTATTAAATAAAGTCCTACAAAAAATGGCAGACGGTGAGGAACTATCCAGCACGGATATCAAAGGCGCTACCTTCCAACATAATTTATTTAGCCAGGAAGATCATCTCTTTTCTAAATTCGCTGTTAGAAGTAAACAAAAACGAATTGATAAAGCAGAAAAACAATTACCTAACGTCTATAATGATGAACAGTTAGATCAATTAGCCGTTCAACTAGGTAGTAAAAATACCAGTAACAATCCGTATCAAATTTCGAATAAATTTTACGACACACGGATTGCCCCTGTAGAAAGTAGTCTAGAAAACTCACAAAAGAAATTTAACTATTTAAATTCTCCCGAATATGCCGATTTCCAACTAGTATTAAATCAAATGGCTAAGGAAAACATTAAACCACTATTTGTTATTCCTCCCGTAAATAAAAAATGGTCTGACTATACAGGGGTTTCTCAAGAGATGCTAAAAGATTTTAGCATTAAAATTAAGCAACAACTAACCAGTCAAGGATTTAAAACTATCGCAGATTATACAGATCAAAATGATGTAGATTACTTTATGGAGGATACTATTCATTTAGGATGGCGTGGATGGTTAGCATTAGATGAGGACTTACAAGCCTTTTTAAAAACTAACCCCTCTGTTCATTACGAAATAGATAATGACCGCTATTTAACAACAGATTGGCAAGAATATCACCCTTAATTACTTCATCATATTAAAATAGACAAAAAAACCTGAGACACACTACTAGCGTGTTTCAGGTTTTTTTGTCTATTTTATTTTCTTTATTTAAGACACTTAGTCAAAATTTGTAGTACATCATCGGCTGTTAGTGGCACATATGAACTAGTTGATAAGGCACTATGCTCAATCGCTTTTTCAGCCATCAAAGCTAATTTTTCCTCGCCAATCCCTACTTCAGGCAATGTCATTGGCACGCCCCATGCTTTGAACATGTTTTTTAACTCGTAAATCCCGGCTTTGGCTAACGCGTATTTGTCATCGATTACAGCTAATCCCATGACATTCACCGCAAACATCGCAAATTTATCAACGGTGTCTTCGTTCAACACATATTCCATCCAACGTGGTGTCACGATGGCTAACCCAATACCATGTGTGATATCATAATACGCACTTAATTCATGCTCAATTGCATGACACGTCCAAGCACCTGATTTCCCACGACCTGTTAGACCATTTAATGCTAGTGAACTGGCCCACATTAAGTTCGCTCTGGCTTCATAGTTAGTAGGTTCTTCTAGTGCGATTGGGGTGTATTGTTTCACCGTTCTCATTAAGCCTTCTGCTATACGATCTTGCACTTGCGCTCCTTTTGCTTTACTAAAGTAATTTTCAATCAAATGACTCATTATATCTGATGAACCTGCCATCGTTTGATACGCTGGGACACTGAATGTATTTTCTGGATCTAATATTGAAACTTTTGGAATCGTTAAAGGGCTATGAAAACTTAATTTTTCATTTTTGCTCATGTCACTTAACACTGAACCACCGTTCATTTCAGAACCTGTTGCAGCCAGGGTTAAAATACTTACGATAGGTAATGCCTTTGTCACTAATGAACTATTACTTGTGAAATCCCAAGGGTCTCCATCATAAAAAGTACCGGCTGCTATTCCTTTAGAACAGTCAATGGTTGACCCTCCGCCGACTGCTAATATTACATCAATCTCGTGTTCTTGGCATAATGCGACACCTTTTCTAACCGTTTCAATTCGTGGATTAGGTTCCACCCCTGCTAATTCAAAAAGATTAAAGTCCGCACCTAACAACGCTTGGATTTTATCGTATAAACCATTTTTCTTAATACTTCCGCCACCATATACAAGTAATACGTTTTGACCAAATGTACTTAAACATTCTGGTAATTGATTGACTTGTTCACGTCCAAATAAAACCTTTGTGGGCGCATAAAACTGAAAATTTTCCATGATGTTTCCTCCTTGTAATTAAAAAGTAGCGCACATCACTGTACGCTACCATTATACCTTATTTGATTTGCGTTGAAAACGTTACCGACTACTAGTCATCACTAAATTGTAAATCATGGAGTTCATGATAAACACCGTCTTCTTTCGCAATCAATTCATCATGCGTTCCCATTTCGACCACTTCTCCGCTCTTCAAGACAATAATCTTGTCTGCTTTACGGATAGTCGATAAACGATGGGCGATGACAACTGACGTACGACCAGCTAATGCTGTTTCAAATGCTTCTTGAATGAAATGCTCACTCTCACTATCTAAATGAGCTGTTGCTTCATCAAGAACAACAATATCAGGTGATTTTAATAATAAACGAGCAATCGCTAAACGTTGGCGTTCCCCACCACTCAGACGATAACCACGGTCACCAATCACGGTTTCTAACCCTTGAGGTAAATCTTCAACTAAATTGTAAATATAGGCTTCTTTTAATGCAAAAATCATTTCTTCTTCCGTCGCATCTGGTTTAGCATAACGTAAGTTGCTAGCAATTGTGTCATGGAACATATGAGCGTCCTGACTCACTACCCCAACGGTTTCACGAATAGAGTCCAAACTAACCTCTCTTAATGACTTACCAGCAATACTAATCGTTCCTTCATTTGGATCATACATACGTGAAATCAAACCTGATAAAGTTGACTTACCGGCCCCACTTGGACCAACTAAGGCAACCATTTGGCCTGGCTCAATGTTGAACGTAATGTTTTTAAGAATCATGTCATCACTGTCGCCACGATCATCTGAAATCGTTTCTAAACTACCTAAACTCACTTCAGAATCTTTTGGATAGCGGAAGCTAACATCATCAAACGTAATACTTGAACCATTTTGAGCAACAAATGGGCGTAAATCTTCTGCATCTGGTAATTCTTTGACACTTGGTTCTAAATCTAAAATTTCAAACACACGTTCAAAGGAAACCAACGCTGTTAAGACGTCAACTTGAATATTTGATAGTGACGTAATTGGACCGTATAGACGATTTAAATAAGATGCTAAGGCAACTACTACCCCGACCGTAATCGTTTCTTTAATGGCCATTACACCACCAAAACCATAAACAACCGCTAAGGCAATTGCCGAAACAGTTCCGATCATCACTCGCATGAATGAACCCGTTAAAGCTTGTTTAATACTCAAATCGCGAACTTTACCAATTTGGTCAGCATATAATTGTGCATCTACTTTTGGATCTCCATAACTTTTAGCTAAAAGAGCTCCCGATACATTGAAACGTTCATTAGATAATTGCGTTGCATCTGCTTTTAAATCATACGATTCACGCATTAATAACGACAATTTAGGCCCAACAATTTTTGCGGGTAAAATAAAAGCTGGAATCAATAGTAACGCAATCAGCGTTAACTGCCAACTCATACTTAACATCGCCGCTAAGGTAAACACAACGGATAATGTGTTACTAAAAATACTACTCAATGTATTCGTAAACACCGATTGAGCTCCCATAACATCTCCGTTAATACGTTGTACTAGCGCACCTGTTTTAGTTCTAGAAAAGAACGCAAGTGATTGTTTTTGGATATGTTCAAATAATTGGTTTTGCAAATCAAAGATAACCCCTTGACCAATCTTTGTTGAGACCCAACGTTGTGCAATCGAAAGAAGAGCACTAATAATTGAAAGAATTGCCGTTAACCCTGCATAAAAAATAACATTCCCTGTGTCCTTAGTAGGAATCCACTTATCAATAATTGCTTTAAATAATAACGGAGTCCATGCGCCAATCAACGCATCAATAATAATAAATACTAAAAATAAAGCTAAAAACCATTTGTAAGGTTTTGCGTACTTCAACACACGAATCACTGTGTCTTTGTTAATCTTGGCACCTTTGATTTTTTCCGTGTCTTGAGTAAAACTACGCATACCACCCATACCGCCACCGGCCATACTACCATCTCCCTAATTGTTATAGAATAACAAAAAAACTTTTTTCTAATTAAACTATAGCAACTACCTAAATTCTCTGCAAAAGATACGGCTCTAAATCGCATAAACAGTCAATTATACCCTCATTAAAAAATATATCCGACTTTCATAAGATTTAACTAAGAATCCTATCAATCATTTCACGCACTTCTTTTTTCCGCTAAAATAAAAGAAAAAACGAGGTCTTCTTATGAAAAACAATCTATTTTTCTTATCTCCATTCATCCTACTAGCCATCAATTTATTCACACATCCTTTAGCGTTTAGCCTTACCTATTATTTTTTTGCTAAACAACCGGCTATAGTAATCACGCTAGCTATAGTCCTAGTCATCAATATCTTGTTACTTGCATACTTAAGCATCACATCACTCATCGTCTTAAAAAGAAAACAACTTAGCCAGCTAAACTTACATACGCAATTAACCCGCATCCAACTGTTCATCCAACTAATCTTAGTCTTCTATAGCTACATCCTAGCTCAAAAAGATGATGCCCCAGGATTAATCCTTCTGTTTGCAGCGTGCTTGGCGATAAGTTTCAGTCATTATTTCTTTACTAAACGAGTTATGATTCACTAAAGAATAGGAGCTGTCTTTTCATACTTTTACGATAAATTAGGAGAAAACGGATTTGTGTGTTATACTAAGTATGTAATTAATTTTAATAGTAATCTGAGAAAATATAATACGTTTTATTTAACTCCTATTACCTTGATATTTTTTGCAATACAATTTAGTAGGAGGAAGATATATATGAATAACGGAACAGTGAAATGGTTTAACGAAGCTAAAGGATTTGGTTTTATTACAATGGAAGATGGTAATGATGTATTTGCTCATTTCTCAGCAATCCAAGGTGACGGATTCAAAACTTTAGACGAAGGTCAACGTGTTACTTTTGACACTGAAGAAGGCCAACGTGGTTTACAAGCAATTAACATCGTTAAAGCTTAATAACACAATAAATGAAAGAGACTATCTTGTTTGATAGTCTCTTTTTTTAGGAGGAAAACATGTCATTATTAAAAATAGGTCAACTCGTACAGTTTAAATCAACCTTGCTAAGTCATGTCGCAACAGGTACTATTTATAAACTCAACATCAACACCTGTGCAATCGAATTTGATACCTTTAATCCAATCGACAAAGATAGAATCCATGTGTTAAATAATAAAATTATCATCAGTAACAAAGATATCATGATTTAAAAAAGCCATCCGATTAAGAGCTTCCCCTTTAAAATGGGATAGTTCCTAATCGGCTGGCTTTTTTCTATTTTACTAAACGATTCAATTTTAACTTCTTATCAGAGCTGATCGCGTTCTCAATCACTTTATGCAATCCGGATTTCATGAACATCCCCTCGAAAATAATTCCCCCCTATTCCAAAAATATGAGAAGCTATTTTTGAATGGGTTTCATTATTTTTTGGGGATAAACGCTCATTCAATCACTTTAATGAACGGGCTTTCGAAGACAGATTTTTTCGGTAATATGTCACGACTCTCAAAAATTGCTTCACAATTTTCGTCATCGTGCTGCATATTACTCAAAATCTAAACGCCCTCTCAAGCACCTTATTCAATCACTTTATGCAATAATCGTATCTAGTGCGACGATCATCATTTCATCAAATGTACTTTGACGTTCTTCAGATGTTGTCTCTTCACCCGTTAAAATATGATCACTTACAGTCATTAACGCAAGCGCTTGAATATGATATTTTGCCGCTAAGTAATAAAGAACCGCTGCTTCCATCTCAATACCTAACACACCATGTTCACCCAAACGGAAGACTTCGTCCATACTATCTTTATAGAACATGTCATCAGATAACACATTCCCCACATGAATATTAAAACCTTTTTCTTTAGCTGTTTCGTAAGCTTTTAATAATAAGTTAAAGTCAGCAATTTGTGGGAAATCATGTTTTGGAAAATCATTACGGATTATCGCTGAAGAAGTCGCTGCAGCTTGTGCTAAAACTAAATCGCGGACGTGAACATCTTTTTGAATAGAACCACATGTTCCTACACGTATTAGTTTTTTTACGCCGTATTCACGAATTAATTCTGTTGCATAAATAGCCGCAGAAGGCATTCCCATACCAGAACCTTGAACAGATACAGGCACCCCTTTATAGGTTCCTGTGAACCCTAACATCCCACGAACATTGTTATACTGTTTAGGATTATCTAAAAACTTTTCAGCAATATACTTTGCTCTTAATGGATCTCCTGGTAATAACACTTTATCAGCAATCTCGCCAGCTTTGGCTTCAATATGAATACTCACAATTAATCCTCCTAGTAAATTTGAATTATAATTTTTCTAAACTTAATTTCACTAATGATTTAAATTCTTCTTTAACACGTTCTGTTGTTTCAACTACTTCATCATGGTTTAAGTTCGCTTGCATACCGGCTGCTAAGTTCGTAATACAGCTGATACCTAACACGCGCATGCCCATGTGACGAGCTACGATGACTTCAGGAACGGTTGACATACCGACAGCATCCGCCCCTAAAATACGTGCCATTTTAACTTCAGCAGGTGTTTCATACGTTGGACCTGAGAACCCCATATAAACCCCTTGTTGTAACATAATTTTTAGATCAGTTGCGACTTCACGTACAATTTTTCCATACTCTTTGTCATAAGCTTCTGACATATCAGGGAAGCGTGGACCTAAATCTTCTTCGTTCTCCCCAATTAATGGATTATCACCAGTGAAGTTAATATGGTCTTGAATTAACATTAGATTACCTGGTGTAAATGATGTATTACATCCACCAGCAGCATTTGTTACGATCATTGAATGAGCGCCCAAGGCATTCATTACACGAACTGGGAATGTCACAGTTTGCATTGAATGGCCTTCATAAAAATGGAAACGTCCTTGCATCGCTAATACATTTTTACCTGAAAGTGTTCCATAAACCAATTGTCCAGCATGACCAACAACTGTTGAAACAGGGAAATTAGGAATTTCTTCGTAAGGAATCACAATAGGATTAGCAATCTCATCCGCTAATTCACCTAAGCCTGATCCTAAAATCATACCAAAATCAATAGCGCCTACACCTTTATCTTTAATAAATGCTGCTGTCTCTTTTAATTGTTCACTTAGTTTTTTATTCATGTCAAACTCCTTTTGTCTTTTGTCTTTTTATTTTAATTCTTGTAAGAAACTTGTGCCGTTTTCAGTCGCTGCAACGCCAAAGTTTTCTGCAATAGTTGCTGAAATATCTGAGAAATGTCCAACTGGTAAGTTACCTTTACCTGTCATTTTTTTGCTAAATAACATTAATGGAACATATTCACGAGTGTGGTCAGTTCCTGGGAATGTTGGGTCATTACCATGGTCAGCAGTGATCATTAATAAATCATCTTCTGCCATTGCGTCAATAATTTCAGGTAGGCGTGCATCGAATTCTTCTAAAGCATTACCATAACCTGGTGTGTCGCGACGATGACCGAATAACGCATCAAAATCTACTAAGTTCGTGAAACTTAATCCTTCAAAATCACGTGCCATCACGTCTAATAATTTATCTACCCCATCCATATTAGAAGCAGTACGAACATAGTCTGTAATGCCTTGACCATTAAAGATATCGTTAATCTTACCTACTGCGATGACTTCTTTACCCGCATCTTGTAAGTGATTTAATACTGTTTCACCAAATGGATCTAAGGCATAGTCATGACGATTTGGTGTACGTGTAAAGTTGCCTGGTTCCCCTACATAAGGACGCGCAATAATACGGCCAATCATATAAGGATCATCTTTTGTAATGTCACGTGTGTATTCGCAAATACGATATAGCTCTTCTAATGGAATGACATCTTCGTGTGCAGCAATTTGTAACACTGGATCTGCTGATGTATAAATAATTAATGAGCCTGTTTCCATTTGTTCTGCTCCAAAATCATCAATAACTGCAGTTCCACTATAAGGTTTATTAGCGCCCATAATAATACCACGACCTGAAAACTCAGAGATTTTATCTAACAAGTCTTGTGGAAATCCTTCTGGAAATACTCGGAATGGCGTTTGAATATTTAAACCAGCAATCTCCCAGTGACCTGTCATTGTGTCTTTACCTACTGAAACTTCTTGCAATTTAGTTGCATAACCTTGATGATTTTCAACTGCCTTAACACCTGTTAACGGCTCAATAGTTCCTAAACCTAATTGCTCCATGTTCGGCACATTTAGGCCTACTTCTTTTGCAATATGACCTAATGTGTGACTACCTACATCGCCAAATTTCTCAGCATCTGGTGCTTCTCCAATTCCTACTGAATCCATGACGATTAAATGCATACGTTTAAACATTTTTCCCACTTTCCTCTCTATCCTTATAATTATATGTTAACACAAAAGGGCGCGGCTAAGAAACATCTCCCTAGCCCCGCCCTTTTGTGTAAAACGCTTATTTTGACTTGATATAATTTTTCCCGTTTGCTTTTGGTCCTGAGGCTTTTCCTAAGAAAATCACTAGGACTAAAATAGTTAGGACGTAAGGGGCACACTGTAAGTATACTGCTGGAATTGATGAAATAACTGGTAAGTTTGATCCTGAGATACTGATATTTTGAGCAAATCCGAAGAAAATTGCTGAAGCCATCGCACCTAGTGGATTCCATTTACCAAAGATCATTGCAGCCATTGCGATAAACCCTTGACCTGAAATAGTTGTAATAGCAAAACGTCCGGCGATTTGTTGAGCGAAAACTGCTCCACCCATACCACCTAAGAAACCTGAAAGTAATACGCCTGCATAACGCATTGCGTAAACATTGATACCTAATGTATCTGCAGCCTGAGGATTCTCACCCACGGCACGTAAACGTAAACCAAATTTTGTTTTACTCAAGACAAACCACGCAATAATCGTTACAATAATTGCAAAGTAAGCCGGTAAACTAGTACCTTCAAAGAAGATTGGCCCTAACACTGGAATTTTTGATAAATGTTCAAATGTAAAGTAACCAAAACTTTCTCTAATATTATCTGTTTGACCTTTTTGATAAATTACTTTAACTAAGAAAATAGCTAACGAAGGAGCCATTAAGTTTACCACTGTACCTGAAATAATATGGTCAGCACGGAAACTTACGGTTGCTACTGCATGGATTAACGAGAATAACATCCCTGTTAAACCACCGACTAACACACCTACCCAAGGCGTCCAAGCGCCAAGTTGTTCAGCAAAACTCAAGTTAAAGACGATTGAGCTAAATGCTCCCATTACCATAATACCTTCAAGACCTACGTTAACAACCCCACCGCGTTCTGAGAAGACACCACCTAAAGCTGTTAAGATTAAAGGTGTAGCATAAATTAAGGTTTGGGTTACTAGTGAAGCTATTGTTGATAAATCCATTAGATAGTCCCCCCTTCATTATTCTCATTGCTTGGTGTTGGTTTTAAATCAATTGTTTCTGCTTTTTTATCTTTAATTACTTTGTCGATGACTAACTTAATAATAAAGCTAATACCGATAAAGAAGATAATCGAAGCAATCACGACATCTACTAACTCTGGTGGAATACCTGCAAATTGCATCCCTTGTCCACCAAGCTTTAAGACACTAAATAGTAAGGCAGAAATCAAAATACCTACTGATGTGCCTGATCCTAATAATGACACGGCCATCCCATCAAAACCGATACTTAATGATGAACCTTGAACGAAGAAGTTATTAAATGTTCCTAACCCCTGCACAACGCCACCTAAACCAGCTAACGCACCAGAAATCACCATTGAAATAATGATTGTACGTTTACTACTCATACCTGCATATTCAGAGGCAAACGGGTTTAACCCAACTGAACGAATTTCTAAACCTAATGTTGTTTTCTTTAATAAGAACCAAACTAAAACTAAGAAAACTATGGCTAAAATAATACCTAAGTTTAAACGAGAACCGTTAGAAATTTGACCTAACCATTCTGTTCGAAGTGAGCCTTCTAAGCCGACATTTTTTGTAACACCTTTTGTTTGAATAATTGACTCACTCATAACGTTATTAACAATATGCGTACTTACATATAATAAAATATAGTTCATCATAATCGTTACAATTACTTCACTTGTACCAAAGAATGCACGTAACGCACCTGGGATTGCTGCCGCAACAGCACCTGCTAGAGCACCGACGATAACTGCAACGGGAACAACCACTAATTTAGGCATGCCTTGCATCGCTAATACTGTCCAAACACTCGCAACCCAACCACATAATGCTTGACCAGATAACCCGATATTAAAGAATCCGGCAGTATTAGCTACCGCAAACCCTAAACCGGTAAAAATTAACGGCCCAGCTGTTACAAATATTTCTCCGATACTTTTTGGATTTATTGCACCTGTTTGGGGATTAATAAATGCCGTGTTAATCATTGTTTTATATCCTGCGATTGCGTCATACCCTGACACCCACATGATAATGGCTCCTAATAGAAACCCTAGAAGCACTGATAATACGGGTACCAGTACTTTTTTCAAATTGCTCGTACTATTATCCATTGATATCACCTGCTTCTGAATTTTGTAGTTCTTTGCGCGCTTCTTCTAATGAATAACCCGCCATCATTAATCCTAGTTCGTTTTCTGTTGTTTCTTTTGCATTTACAATACCTACAATTTCACCAGCATGTAACACAGCAATACGATCAGAAACATTTAAGATTTCATCTAATTCAAAGCTTACCACTAATACGGCTTTATCTTTATCACGTTGATCAATTAAACGTTTGTGAATATATTCAATCGCTCCAACGTCAAGTCCACGTGTTGGCTGTGATACGATAAGTAAATCAGGGTCACGATCCACTTCACGGGCAATAATTGCTTTTTGTTGGTTACCTCCTGACAATGCTTTAGCAGGCACTAACTCATTGACTGTACGAACATCGTACTCATCGATTAATTTACGTGCATATTCATTAATCACTTTATAATTTAACACGCCATTTTTACTTAAAGGTTCTTTGTAATAAGTTTGCAAGCCAATATTTTCAGCTAAAGACATCTCTAAGACTAAACCATATTTATGGCGGTCTTCTGGAACGTGTCCTACACCTAATTCCGTAATCTTACGTGGCTTCCAGTCGCTTACTTCTTCGCCTTTAATTTTAATCGAACCACTTTCAACTTTTTTAAGACCTGTTAACGCTTGGATTAATTCTGTTTGACCGTTACCGTCAATACCAGCAATTCCCATCACTTCACCAGCTCTAACCTCTAAGCTTAAGTTTTTAACAGCATCTAAGCCGCGTGCTTCTTTTACCACTAAATTTTCAATACTTAACACTACGTCTTTTGGATGTGGTTCTCTTTTCTCTGTTTTAAATGAAACAGAACGTCCTACCATCATATCGGCTAATTGTTGTGAAGAAACATCTTTTACCATTACCGTATCAATACTCTTACCACGACGGATAACCGTACAACGATCGGCAACTTTTTTAATTTCATCTAATTTATGTGTGATAATAATAATAGATTTACCTTCTTTAACTAAACCATGCATAATATCAATTAATTCGTCAATTTCTTGTGGTGTTAACACAGCTGTTGGCTCATCAAAGATTAAGATATCTGCTCCTCGGTAAAGCGTTTTAAGTATCTCTACACGTTGTTGCATTCCAACTGAAATATCACGGATATAAGCATCCGGATCAACATCTAACCCATACTTTTCTGAAACTTCGATAATTTCCTGGCGTGCTTTCTTTTGATCAAGAACACCATTCTTTGTTAATTCACTACCTAATACAATATTTTCTGTCACTGTAAATGCATCAATTAGCATAAAATGTTGGTGAACCATTCCGATACCCATGCGATTTGCCGCTGTGGGACCTGAAATATTGACTACCTCACCATTTAATAATATTTCTCCAGATGTCGGTTCTAATAATCCAGACAAAATGTTCATTAAAGTTGATTTACCCGCTCCATTTTCACCTAATAGTGCATGGATTTCACCTTTTTCTAGTTGCAAATTGATATTATCATTTGCTTTAAAGGTACCAAATTGCTTAGTAATATTTCTCATTTCTATAACTAAGTCTTTTGTCACAATCTTCACATCCTAACAATTTATTGTTTACTTAGGCAACAACGTACTTACTGTCAATCGATATTTAATTTCCGAGTAACTACTACAACTTTTTGAGGAAAAACCTCCTCTTACGTAAATAAATAGTAAATATTCACTTACGTAAAAGCGGAAAAACGCCTTTTATTTATATCATAGCCTTGTTGCTGAGCAACAAGGCTATGTCTTAAGCTGTTTAATTTAGAATAGTAATGTATTATTTTCCTGGTGTTTCAGGAACTTCTACTTTACCATCGATAACATTTTGTTTAGCTTCTTTAACGGCTGCTTTAGCATCGTCTGATAAGAAACCATCTGTTAAGTCTACCCCACCGTCTTTAAGACCGTAAACTAAACTTTCACCACCTGGGAATTCATCGTTTAATGCACGAGTAGAAATATCTTGGACAGCTGCCCCTACACCTTTAAGTGTTGAAGTTAATGTGAAGTTATCTTCTTCACCGTCTTTGTTTTTGTAGACACCTTCAGCTTGTTGATCGCTATCTACACCGATAACCCAAACTTTATCATCACTTGCACGATCTTTGTTTAAAGCAGCTGCTTCTTGGAATAACCCAGCACCTGTACCACCTGATGCATGGTAGATGATGTCTGCGCCATTTTTGTACATATCAGCGGCTAACGCTTTACCTTTAGCTGGATCGCCAAATGATGCGGCATATTTAGCTGTTACTTCAATCTTCTTACCTAGATTTTTAGCTCCGTCTTCAACACCTTTAGCAAAACCTGCTTCAAAACGGTCAATTACAACACCTTCTTCACCACCGATAAAACCAACTTTGTCAGTTTTAGTTGTGTAAGCTGCTGCGATACCTGCTAAGTAAGCTGCTTCGTTATCTTTGAATGTTGCAGAAACAACATTATCAAATCCTTCGATTACACTATCAATGATACCGAATTGTGTATCTGGATTTTGAGCTGCAGCTGCTTCGATACCTGGTTGTAATAAGTAACCAATACCAAAGATTGTTTTGAAACCTTGTGATACAGCTGAGTCAATATTAGTTGTATATTCTGACCCGTCATTAGATTGGATGTAATCAAATCCGTTAACACCTTTTTCAGCACCGTGTTCTTTACCCCAAGCTTGTAAACCTTCCCAAGCTGATTGGTTGAATGAACGGTCATCAACACCACCGATATCTGTAACCATTGCAACAGTATGTGCTTTGTCTACGTCGCCACCAGTTGCCGCACCTGAATCTGCAGTCTTGTCGTTGTTACTTCCACATGCTGTTAATCCAAGTCCTAATGCTAATGTTGCTGCTCCAAGACTAAATAGTTTTGCCTTTTTCATTTCTGTAAAGCCCCCTAAAATAGTTTTTTTTATTTATTTAACTGCTCGTGCAGGTTAAATCTCATTTAATTACCTTCCATTTGCTTATCAGTAAAAGAATAAGGTAACAATTCTCCTACTGTTGTTTCTTTTAGTTTGCCCTCTCTACTAACAAGCGTCACACCCATCGTTGGTTCACAAAACTCAATCATGACTTGACGACATGCCCCGCATGGCGCTACAGGATCTTCTGATTTAGCCGCTACGACTAAATGTTTGAATTCTGTATGACCTTCTGATACTGCTTTAAAAAAGGCTGTTCTCTCTGCACAATTAGTTAAACCGAATGAAGCATTTTCAATATTAACACCGGTATATACTTGACCTTCCTTCGTTACTAAACAAGCGCCAACCGGAAAATGAGAATACGGTACATAAGAGTGTTCATAAGCAGCTTGTGCTAAATCCACCCATTCATTCTTCTTCGTTTCACACATCTCTTTTCTCCTTAAACCTTATTCGGTTACAATACCGTGAATTAATTTTGGTTCTTCTGCTGATTCACCAATCGTCATGCTGTCATAGATTTTTTGGACAACTTCTTGGACATCTTCTGTATTAGAGTAGATAGTTACTAAAGAATCACCTTGTGCTACTTGTGCGCCAACTTTTTTGTTTAAAATTAAGCCCACTGTATAGTCGATAGACTCTTCTTTTGTTTTACGACCAGCACCTAACATCATTGCCGCAACACCCATGCTTTCTGCTTGAATATCACTAACAAAACCTGATGATTTAGCCGGAACTTCGTAAACATATTTTGCTTCACCAAATTTACTATAATCATCAATCACACTTGGGTCGCCCCCTTGATTGATAATCATTTCTCTGAATTTGTCTAACGCTTTACCAGAATGTAGTGCATCTTCTAATAACGTACGCGCTTCTTCTAGAGTATCAGCTTTTTTGGCTAAAACAACCATTTGACTGCCTAATATATAAACAAGTTCTTCCAAATCTTTAGGGCCTGTTCCTTTAAGCATTTCAATAGCTTCAATAACTTCTAATGAGTTACCAATAGCATTACCTAGTGGTTCAGACATATTGGAAATAACTGCCATTGTTTGACGTCCAGCTAATTTACCAATTCTAACCATTGTATGAGCTAAACGCTTAGCGTCCTCAATATTCTTCATGAATGCCCCGTCACCGGTTGTAACATCAAGTACAATAGCATCCGCTCCTGAAGCAATTTTTTTACTCATAATCGAACTTGCGATTAATGGAATAGAGTTGACTGTTGCTGTTACATCGCGTAGGGCGTACATTTTTTTATCGGCTGGTGCTAAATCTGCAGATTGACCTGTTACAGCCACTTTTGTATCATTCACCAATCGAATAAAATCATCGCTAGGGATTTCAACTTTGAAGTTAGGGATCGATTCTAATTTATCAATTGTCCCACCGGTATGACCTAAGCCACGACCTGACATTTTCGCAACGGGAACTCCTACTGCGGCTACTAATGGTGCTAACACAATCGTTGTTGTATCACCAACACCACCGGTTGAATGTTTATCAACTTTTACACCCTCAATTGAGGCTAAATCGATCACATCACCTGAATGTGCCATCGCTAGAGTTAAATAAGTAATCTCTTCATCTGTCATATCTTGAAAAAAGGTACTCATTAAAAAAGCGCTCATCTGATAATCTGGAATTGATCCATCAGTGTAACCACTAACTATAAATCCGATTTCTTCCTTAGATAAGCTCCCACCATCACGTTTTTTTTCAATTAAATCGACCATTCTCATTGTATCCATCCTCCTACATTGTCTATTATAGCTAACTCCTATATAAAGGTAAAAAAGAAATTTTGTAAAACGTTTTACTCAGTTCGTACGTTCGTGTATGAACCGCTTTCATTAACATGATAGCACTTAGTAAGTGCTAGGTCAACCGTTTTACTGAATCTCTAATGATTAATTTGGTAGGGAAAATTTTATTTGGAATCTTACGTTTAGGGTCGTTAATCGCCTGTAACATAAACTTACCGGCTGTTCGCCCTAAATCTAAAACTGGTTGGTAAACTGTCGTTAAAGAAGGTGAAGCAAAACGGCTAATTTCTAAGCCATCAAATCCTACTACCGAAATGTCATCAGGTACTCGTTTACCTGCCTCCATAATAGCTTGATACGCTCCTATTGCCATTTGATCATTTGTACAAATAAGTGCCGTAAATGGAATGTTTTTCTCAAGTAATTGTTTCGTCCCGTTATACCCTCCACGAATAGTTAAAAAACTACTCTCGATTAAACGTGGGTTGTGTTCGATATGATGGTCTTCCAAACAATTTAAAAAGCCTGTAATGCGTTCAGACAGTTGATAATAGTCGCCAATTTCACGTAAAAAAGCAATCTCTTTATGACCATTTTCAAGTAAATATTCCGTTGCATCATAAACCCCTTGATATTCTTCAACCAGCAACTTGCCTTCATTACGCGTATTTTTCCCTAAATCGATTAATATAAGCGGCACTTCACGGTTCACAACTTTGCTATTCTTCAAGATGGCATCATCTAAAATATTGGGAGTGGCAATCACGATTCCCTCGACTGAACGACGCATTAATTCATTAAAATATTTTGCTTCCAATCGTTTGTCATGATTGGTATTACATAACAAAATCATATAACCAGCTGCGTTTAGTTGTTCTTCAATACCTTCGATTAATTTTGAGAAAAAGAAGTCGGTCACGTCAGGTACAATCATTCCAATTGTCTTAGATTTTCTCATTACCATATTTTGAGCAAAAAAGTCTGGTTGGTAATTAAATTCTTCTACCACTTTCATCACTTTTTTACGTGTTTCTACACTAAATCGATCGCCTTTGTTATTTAAAATTTGAGAAACGGTCGTAGTCGAAACGCCTGCTGCTTCAGCGATATCTTTGATTGTTACTTTCATGATAGCCCACATACACTCCTGTTCTATGTTATAAAGAAATAGTACCATAAATTTCCCCTCTGTGCGTTAGTTTCTATTATTTATTTCATCATGCTTAAGGTATAATTAAATTAAAAAACATGCAGGTACTCGTTATGAAAAAAAAACTTTTAAACTATTTAATGCACCACGCCAGACAACCTATTTCTAGCGCTACTTTAATTAAACATTTCCCTGAAAAACTTTCACTTCTTCTTGAAGAACTAAGCGAGGATCATTCTCTTGAAATAACCCAAGATACTGTTATTTATTATCCTGAACCTCCTTTATCGATCCCCAACTTAACGAATCAATTACAAAACAAATGGCCGATGATAACTATTGACCATCAAGCAATTCTATCTTCAACTAATACTGTTTTAAAACAGATGATTCAATCTAAAGAAATCACAAGCGAGCATCCTTATTTATTAATCGCTGATAAACAGACAAATGGCCGTGGACGTTTAGGGCGCCAGTTCGTCTCGGATATATACAATGGGCTTTATCTAAGTCTCTATATTCCTTTTAACGTAAGTAGCCATGAGCTTCCTGCTTTTACCCTAATCGCAGCGGCTGCCCTCACACAAACAATAGAAAAACTAACAGGATTTGAGATTGGTATTAAGTGGGTCAACGATTTATATTTTAATCAAAAAAAAATTGCGGGTATTTTGACAGAAACAACCCTTGATTTAGAAACTAATCAGATCAACGGCATCATCATTGGAACAGGTGTCAACCTGAGTGCCTTTCCTGAGCAGATTCCTGTTGACTTACAGCATAAGATGGGGGCTTTGTTTGAGCCAGGTCATGAATCAATCACTAGAGAAGAACTTATCACTAATTATTTGAATCATTTATCTTCCCTACTAAACGATCCATCCAAAGCTTATTATCCGATTTACTGTAAACATTCCTTTGTTTTAGGCAAAGAAATTAGCTTTCAAAAAAATGGAAAAACGATCACAGGACAAGCTGTTAAGATTATGGAAGATGGACGCTTACTTGTAACCTTACCCGATTTATCAACGATCACCCTCTTGGCAGGTGAAATTAGTTTGCAATCTTATTAATCTCTTTCTTGAATTAATAGTTATATGATTTTTTTTGTCATTTTCTCTAGTTTTTTTCGCCAAAATAGCTAAATTTCACCTAAAAAATGAGACGTTTTGTGGTAATAAAACTAAAAAACGGCTACCTCTATACACTATTCCAAAAAAATTAACACGTTAATCTCTTTTTTCTTGCCAAAAAAAATAATGGATAGACGTTTTTTTGAAATATTTTCCTATCAAAAATAACATATATTGTTAATAAAACGAACATAATACATAGTTATTTGATATAATATAAAGAAATAGAACATTTTAATTTTTGGTGTTAACTCGTTTAGAAGGAGGATAAATTATGTATAAGTTAATGGAAAAACAAGATCAAAAAAAATATCAATTATTAAAATATTTACAGAGTTCAGTTAACTCTACTTTTACAATGGATGAATTAATTGAGCAATTACAACTATCTGAAGCAAAACTTTCTGAAATAATTGAAGAACTCCGTCTAGATTATCGTCAACACTATTCCCGTGAGCAAGAAGAAAACATGCTACAGCGTAATAATTTTAACAAAGTTATTAAGGGCCCTAACTTTTCTGTTGAGCCGTTTTTTAATATCTTTATTAATAGAAGTATTCACTATGAACTGGCTGTAAGTTTGTTTTATAATCGAGAAATTAATTTCGAAAAATTAGTAATGGAACGACAAGTGAGCCATTCAACCGTTATGCGCTATTGGAAACACTTAAAAACTGTTCTTAATTCTTATAATATAAAGGTTGTAAAAGAACACGGATCGTTCATCTTAAAAGGATATGAAGAGCATATACGCTACTTTTTTTTCATATTATTTAGAGATAGTGGTGAAAAAATGTCTTCCTACATCAAAAGAACGGATCTCACCTTTTTTGATGATGCCTATACAGGAAGTAGCGTTACACAACAACAATTAGATGAAATCAATTTATTTTTGGCCATTTGTTTAATTCGTATCAAAAAAGGATTTTATATTGAAAAAGAACCAGAGTATTTTTCAATCATTAATCAACTATACGATGTGAATAAATTTTTACCTACTTTTGAAAAATTTTATCTAAACAAACTGCCTGAAGCGTCTCTAAATAAAGAACTTTATTTTATGTATTTCTTCATTTGCACCTGGACTAAGTATGATTTTGAAACGGTAAATGCAGTTAAAACATATATAACACCAGATAATTTGGATAATACTTTGTTTAGACTATGTAATAACATCATTTTTGAGGCGTCTCTTAAAAACAACCTACACTTATCACCTACTGCTTTCTTCTATCTATTTGCTAATTTATTAATTACTATTAGAAAAAATCAAGTATTTGGTGAAATCATCAATGCTAATGAAGAAATCAGTGATATGGATCTGTTTAAACTTTTTTCAAATAAGTTACCTGAATCTTTTCATTTACAAAAAGATATTTCAATTGAACAATTATTTATGATTTTTTATCCCATTTTCTTTACCAGTCGGAAAAACATAAAAATCCTTCTATTAAGCCGTTTCGGATTAGAATACATTTCTCTATTAAAGAAAAAAATTCCTCTTATGCTCAATTTGGATGTGACATTTGTTGATTTACTTTCGGAAGAACCGGACTTAATCATCAGTGATTCTTTTTATGAAAAAGAAGGAATTCCTACCTTTTATTTGCCCCCTTACCCCAATAACAAAGAATTATCCCGACTAACAGAATATATTTATAATCAAATGAAAAAAAGATTATAAAAAAAGAAAGCAAATTTTTTATCTGCTTTCTTTTTTTTTAATAATTAGGGGAACTAATAAGTGACCACGAAACCTCTGCTTGATAAGTTTCATCTACTTTTGCTTGTCCTCCTGGCACCTCAAGTATCACTTCTTCAGGATTCCAAACATACGTGGTTATTTTCTTTCCTATGTTTTGTTCGTTCAAATCTTTTGTTTCTACTAGTGTTTTAGATTGTCCATCACTGGACAACTCAACTTTATGTCCAATTATTTTAGTTTCATCGGTTATTTCTCCAACAGATTCACTATAAATAGTACCTTTAGGAAGAACTAGTGTCGCTCCCTTTAACACCTCACCTGTTGTAGAGTGAAAAGCTGTTAAAGAGCTTTTGACTTCCCAACCGTTCTCATCTGCACGTCCATCTGAAACCTGTAACCATTGTTTAGATAACGGTTGACTCTTATCACCGATTTGTTTTATCGCTTGGTAACGCATCGCTTGATAAGAAAACGGAACTTCTCCAAATGTAATACCTGTTGGCGCATAGTCTAAGCGTAATACACCTTCTGCATTAGTAGTACCACCATTTTCCAGACCTTCTTCAGGTTCTTTTCCTGTTTCTGGGCTAGTTGGATCAACTGGTTTAGTTGGACCTACACTATTAATTGTTAGCGTTACTATCGTACTTAAACCACCCACTACACCCGAATCTGCCTCAGAAACAGATAGCATTACTTTATATACCCCGAATTCTGGTATAACTCCGGAAGTATCATAAATGATTTTATCGGTTAAATCATGATAATCACCATCTAAGATTTTATAAGCATCTGCTTGTATAGAAGTAATTATCTGTTGTTTAAATTCCTCACTTGTCCACCCTTCAACCTCTTTAGTTGTCCACGTAATATCCTTAGCACTTATACCTTCAGTTTTTGTTATTACATAAAGTTTACTGCTGAATTCAGCAATATTTCCTGCGGTATCAACTGCGGTTAAATAAATATCATAGACACCTTCCTTGGTTAAATAATTTGGTAGCGCTTGTTCTGTTTCTAATGTATAACTCAGGCTTACAGTTGTGTTAGGATTACTATCTTTTAGTTCTCTAACAAATTTTTCAGGCTCAGGTACAGCAGAATTTTCTAACAAATACTGTGAATATATTTTTCCTGTTGGAGCGGTCTTATCCATAACTGTCTTTTCATCAGTGGCGGATTTCCCATTTAAAAAGGAATAAGCTTTCACTTTATTACCAGCTACAAATGGCGCTAACTCTTTAGCTACTTCAAATGAAAACTTCCCATTTTCATCAGCTTTAACAGTATAATTCTCATCCAATTCAATTGGACTCTCTATAGTATTATTTTCAGTTGGAAACGAGCTGTATCCACCGCTTGTTACTTCATCTGACAAACGTACATAGGCCCCTGCATTGGTTGAGCCCTTTACTGTCATTGCATTTGGATTTTCAGGTGTATCCATTAGTTCATTATCAATAGTAACCTCAACATCTGGAATAAACTCAAACACTAATCGTTGGAACCCTGTTGATGTTCCTGTATTAAAGTTATCTTTGAAATTTTGAGCAATTTCTTGTGTCATTGACTCACCTTGAATCTTTGAATTAGTAACTACCGCACTACTGTAAGGTATTACCATTCCAAACATTGGATTCCAACTGAAATCCGGCGCGTCTGGATTCAATGCTTCATTCGAACGACTCCATGCTTTAACATGCTGCACATCTATATTAAATGTTCCAGCACTTCCTGACATGAAAATCAAGGCACTAACGCTATTATTTGGATTTTCAGTAAATCCAAAAGATACGCGATTAGCATCACTAAATTGGAATTTAGAATTCAGTCCAACATTAAAAATATAACGTGCTTTATTAGCCGATAAAATAAAATTCCCTAATCGATCTACTATAAATGAACTGTAATTCCCTACACTAACAACATCACTATTGGCATCAGTATTTTTCCGACCCGTTGCATTAATATTAAGTGTAGCATTTTCTCCTACATGAAACATGGTCATATTAGTAGCTGATAAACCATTCCCCATCTTCAAAATATTTCTTTGATAGCCATTAGCATTAACCTCTACGGTAGAACCGCTATCTATATCAAACTTAGCACGACTTCCTAAGTTAATAATAGGATTAGTTCCTGTACCCGTTGATTCCATATTAAGTAATAACTGACTGTTATCACTTATATTAAACGTTGCATTAGCTGCAGTTAAATTAATTGCTATTGCCCCTACACTTGTATCTGATATATTCATTTCAATCAAACTACTTTTACTTAAATTAAACGAACCACTTGTATTGAAATGGATTAAACCATAAGTACCAGAATGGCTATCTTTGTTTACATACATTTTTGCGCCGTCTTCCATCGTAAAGGTTCCTGTACTATAAAAGTACAAAATCCCCCATGAATTACGGTTGTTATTTCCTGTATTAGTATAAGTATAAGAAATTTCTGAATTTTTTTTCATAATAAAATTTGAAGAATACCTAGCACTAATCGCATGACCTGATAAACCTTCACCTGTATTATTAGTCTTATTCCCTGCAATCAAATTCAGTTTAGCATTTTCATACAGAATAACATCTCCAGCTGCCGTTAGATCAATATTAGTTGCATCATACGTTTCTAATATAGTTTCTGATCCTGCTAAAAACTCTATATTAGAAGACTCAAAATTTTGTTGTAACGTAACCGAATTACCACCAGTAAAGGTTGTCCCATCAATTGGTGATACATAGCTATTAGCCGTAAACCTATTAACAAAGTTACCTGAAATAGTGACAGGTATCGCCTGAGAACTTAACGTTTGGTTCCCATAATCACTCACATTATGAAATTTTTGTTTCGCTTTAGCTCCTGTTGCGCGGACAAAGCCATAAAAATCTCTATGGTACGTATTTAAGTTTTGAACAATCACTTCAACGCCGGCACCATAAAAATCACTTCTAGTCGCTCTATAATCAAGTAGTTGGTTATTTCCTTCAATAACATATACAGTATTAGCTGCCCAATTGCTTGGGCTGGTTGTCACAATAAAAGAATCCATCAATAACAAAACACGGACGCTAGTGCTTGTGATTGCCTTGTTATAGTCGGCTGTATCATACACCATTGCGAAAGCTTCTGAAGCTAATTCTCCAGATTCATACTTCTGTTTTAAATCTACTTCCACCGACTCATATACTCCGGGCTCTTGTGCTCTAGGCACTTGATAATACTCAGCAAAGTATTGATCCAGTGTTATATCTTTAGGCAGTGGATTAGACACAGCCATATCATTTTCTAACGCCACACTAGTATCAAATGTTCTTGGCTTAATAGTATTTACTTCTTTATTTACTTCATTTTTTTCTTCTTTTGATTCTTCCAATGTAGGTTGATTCGTTACTTTTACTTCTTCGTTTTGAGCATCATTCATTTCTTTTTTACTTTCAGATGATTCTGTCGATGAACTAGCGTGCCCTTTTTCATCTAATACGTCTTCTTTTAATACTTCTTCTTTACTTTTTTCATATTGAATTAAAACTTCATTTGATAAGGTAACCAATACACCATCGTCTTTTTCAATATAAAGACGTGCTTGATTATTTTTTAATTGATCAGGCAATAATTTAAATTGAAGTTTAACTGGCTCTTTTTTATCTCCTACCATCTCATATTCAAGTACTTGATGATCATTTGTCACAGTGATTGGAGAAGCGCTTGATTCATATGTCATACCTGGTTCAAAAAAAACACGATAGGTTTCTTTGTTGATACTTGCTATTTCTTCAGATGAAACTGTCTGATCATCTATCATAATAGAAAAAGATAACTCTTTATCTGACAGTACCGCTTCATGACTATCATTGACGGTAACTTTTATAGGTGAATCTGTTGGAAGTGAAACTTCTTCAGATACCGCTATGCTTATGGGGGCTATGAAGGATTGAATTATTAGAATACCTGATAATAGATATTTAATTATGTTGTTCACTTCCCTTCACCTACTTTCTGATTTTTTTTATTGATGACTATTAAGTAAAGACTCATACCTATCATCAACCAACCTATACGATGAAGAATATATATGGATTCTTCATCTGTTTGTGGTAATTTATTGGTTTCTTTCAATGTAGATTTCCCATTAGGTCCTAAAGGTTTTTTAGGTTCGGGATGCTTTACATCTCCCCATCCAGCTAACGTTAAACTAGCTTCTGTCTGTCCGATTGATGATTCATTGGCCAAACTCGTGGTAGGGATAAATAATAGAAATGTTAACATCAATACGAAGTAGCAAGTTAGAGAACATCTTTTTTTCATAGTCTGCCCCTTCCTTTTGCTCTTATTTTCTTCGTTTTCTGATTTATCCATTTGCTTCATCTTTTTTTCTCTTTTTCAAAACTAAGATAAGAAGTAAAACGATTATGACAATACCTAAGCCAATCACAACATAAATCCACCAAGCTGTTGGCTGATCAGGATCATTAATAGCCTCGGCGTTTATCTTTTTAGCTTCATCACTTGTAATAGTAAAATCTTCTGACCACTCCCATTTTTGACTTTCCCACTTAGGATCATCCGTCGTTGCTATTAATTTCATCGTGTAATCACCAGCTTTTAATGGCTGATCCTCAAGAAATATTGGGAAAGGAAAATTAGAATTGGGCGCCATCATGATACCTTCTGCACTATTTTCATAGAGTACATCATACTGACCTTTTTTCATGATTTTAGCGTTAATAGTTAAATTAGCAACCAGGGCTGGCTGATCATTTTGAATATTAGCATTAATTACTTTTCGATAATTATTTAGGCCTGTCGTAATATTTAATAAATTTAAATTAGGTTGATCTATTTCTTTATCTACCGTTAACTTAATTGCAATGGCATAGCTATATTTATTATTAATAACAATGCCTTCTTGATCGTCTTCTTTTACTTGACCTAATTTTTCGAAATACCAAGATCCTAATATAACACCTGTTGATGTATCCTTAGGTAAATTAATCGTCGTACTAATTATCTTTTCTTCTTTTGGTGCTAATGTGGTTTTTACATCAGAAGCTGCTATTTCAGCAACCTCTGATAGTTTAACCTTTAAACTTTTATCAAATTCTTCAGACTTGGATGTATAATTAATTTCACCGTTTATATTAGTTGAAGCTGTAAACAATTTAGATTCAATAGTGATTTCCTCATTGGAAGGATTAATTAACTTAGCTTCTATAGTGCGTTTTTCCCCTGGTTTAATTTTCAAATCATAAAAGGGACTTGCATCATTTACCTCATTCCCAGGACTCACCTTCTGTACACTATAACCAACTCCTGCATTAACATTATTCTCTGCAAATGATGTTAACGGATTGATCAAACTTAATACAAATATTCCTACCAACCCTAATGTTATCTTCTTCCAATAATTCATATCACTTTCACCCCATTGTATTATTTAAAAAATTATTGTGCTACTTCACTAACAAGTGTCCAATTAATTGTTGATGTATAAGTACCAGACTTAGCAACATTTTTTGGCACTGTTAATGTTTCTTGACTTGCGTCCCATACGTAAGTCGATGTTGATTTACCGGTACCTGTTACTGCTGGTGAACCAAAAATAGTTTTTGCATTATCTGCTCCAACAGGAATAGAAGTTTCTCCACCTATTATTAAATCAGTATCAATAACTGTTGGTGTTTCATTTAATGCGTTACGTGCTTCTCCTGTTGGTAAAGTTAACGTTGAACCAGCTAGTTGATTAGTACCATCATTCATCACAAATTCCGTACGAGAAACTTTTACTGACCAACCGTCTGCATCATCACGATTATCTGTTACTTGTAAATAGTGGTTACCTGTTAAAGTAGAATTATATGTTCCACCTTTCATATCAACTTCATGGCTACCAAAATCAAAAATCTTTGGGTATACATCTAACGATAACGGTCCTTTTGCTCCTGTTTGGCCATTATTTCCACCTGGTTCTTCTCCTGGCTCACTTGGTTTATTTGGATCATCTGGGTCGATAGGTTGGCTTGGATCAGTTGGATTTACTGGTCCTGGTACCTGTTCATTTTTTGTGAAATTAATAGTCGCAGTTCCTGTAGCAGGATCAATGTCTGTCCCTGTTCCTGCTGCATTTACTACCACTCCTCCTAATACCATAGTGCTCAACATTAAACTACTGATTACTTTTTTCATTTTTCTTTACCCTCTTTCTTATTGTGTTACTTCGGCTGTTAATGTCCAAACAACTGTAGATGTATAATTTCCTGCTTTAGCAACACCAGCTGGAATAGTTAAACTCACATCTGCTGCTTTCCACATTGATGTACTTGTTCCTTTACCACTTAGGTTAGACATTTTAGAGGCTAACACGGGTTGGTCAGCTGTGTTAATAGCAACTGCGTAACTATCTAGTTTGGCATCAATGTCTGCTGAAGGATTATTCAAACTATTTCTAGCTTCACCTTTAGGGACATTAATTGTTGCACCTTCTAAGACATAATTATCAACTGTTTTTAAATATGATTCTTGTTTAACATTTACAACCCAACCATGTGTTCCTGCATCACGATTATCTGTTACTTGTAAATATTGGTTCTCAACATCTCCTGCATTAACACCTTGATATGTATGTGTTGTACTATACATTTTTTGCTCACCAAAATTAAACAACGCTGGTGCAACATCAAGCGATAACGGTCCTTTATTTCCTGTCTCTTTACCACCATTATCACCTGGATCTACTGGGTTAGTTGGATCAATAGGTTTACCTGGATCAGTTGGATCTACCGGACCTGTTGGCTCATTATTTTCTATTAAATTAATACTTGCATCTGATTTCCCTACTGAAGGGACCAACTCTTCTGCTAAAACTGATGGTGCTAAACCTGCTAACATAACACTTGAAAAACAAAATAATCCTACTGCTTTTTTCATCAATAATTCCTCCCTTATTTCAAATATTGCTTCTATTTCATTATAAGAAAAAATAATCAACTTTTTTTTCAAATCCCTTGTTTTTTGCACAGATTTTTAGTTTTTTTATATTAACATCAGTAAACAGGACCATAAACATGCATAAAAAGAGTAATAACTTGTTAAATCTAATCTATATAAAAGTAAAATAACAGTATTTATGAAACAAACAACTAAATACCATAAACGCTCTTTGTTTTTTTCTCACTTTTATTTGTTTTTTTAATTAAAACTGATAACTTTGCCTTTAAAATAAAGGTATTGGCTTTTTATTTTCTCGTTTTATTTCAAAATAACAAAATAAAAACACTCTATATGATATTTTTACTTTTTCAATATTGTGTATAATTACTTGTATTAATTTATCTAGTTAATAAATTAATATACTCCCATGTTATTTCAGACAGCACCCCAAGTTTGAAATAACAAAAAAAGTATCATTACTTCTCCCTTAACAAAAGTAATGATACTTCTCCAAAAAGAGATCACTTCTCCCATACTAAAAGTGATCTTCTTCTCCATATAAAAATAGCGTGAAAAACAACTCCTTGTTTTTCACGCTATTTTTCATTTTAATAAAATGCTTGCAACTAAGCCGATAATTTGTGCTGTGTTAAAAATGACTAAATTTTTGATGGAAATCACAAATGTCTCTCTTTTAACTTGTTTAGCACTAAACGCTTTTACATTTTTGATAACTAACGGCAATGTCAATAAAACAATTAACATAATAGGATGATACACCTTGAATAATACCCCTACCAAAATCACTAGATAGCAGCTATACATCAAGATATTAAACAACTTAATCCCGTTCTTTCTTCCTATATAATATGGTAATGTATAACGATGATTCGTAATATCTTCATCTAAGTCGCACAAATTATTCGCTAACATGATATTCGCAATGGTAAAAATCATCGGTAATGATGCTAAACCAACTGGTATCAATTGTCTTAAATCTCCAACTAAGTTAAATTGCCAATCCTTTAGACTTAAAAAGAAAAAGCCTAAATCATACGTGTTAATGTACACCGTAATTAAGAAAATCCCTAGTCCCATCGTCACACCACTAAAAATTTCTCCTAACGGCATACGTGAAAGTGGCACTGGTCCAAATGTATAAAAGATGCCAATTAAACAACACAAGCCACCCATAATCAACAACAACCAACCTGTTTTTATTGATAAATAAATACCCACTATCATTGCAAAACCAATCATTGCATAAATCAACACTTGAACGGTTTTATCAGATAAACCTGCTTGGCCGACAATATTCGTTTCATATTTATAGGTGTCATTTTTTGCCTTACGAAAATCCATATAATTATTGATGGCCGTCGTACACATATCAAACACGATCATTCCTAAAAAGAAAATAATTGTATGCGACCATTTGATTTGATCAAAATAATATTGAGAAAATAACACACCAATTATAAAAGGAAATAAACTGGCTAACTTGGTTTGAATTTCAACCAACTTAAAAAAAACATTTAGATTCATTCGTTACTCCCTTCTAAAGCATTAATCTAACGTTGCTAACTCATAACCTGAGTCAAGATTCATTTTGAAATTATCTTTTAAGCCATCACTAATATACACTTTATGCTCTTTAGTAATAAAGACTGCATCAATGTCTGGACGTGAGTTCACATAGTCCAATCCTTTTTCTAATCCCATT
Organism: Vagococcus xieshaowenii; assembly: GCF_004792515.1. Taxonomy (NCBI): domain Bacteria; kingdom Bacillati; phylum Bacillota; class Bacilli; order Lactobacillales; family Enterococcaceae; genus Vagococcus; species Vagococcus xieshaowenii. Next base: position 1,982,586 of record NZ_CP038865.1, read on the forward strand.
GAAAAGACAACCGTTGATAAGCCATCCCCATCTACGGATTTGTCCGAAATAATTGACACACCTGCAATCTCATTATCAAAAGGATAACCAGTCGTTGCATCAAATAAATGATGGTACTTCACGCCGTCCACTTCTAAGAAGCGTTCATAAATACCTGATGTTACAAGTGAGCGATTAGACGCAGTCGTTGAGCCTACAATTTGATTACGCTCCTTGTCTGGATCCTGAATGCCTACTGTCCATTCACCATTCTTCTTGTTAGGACTCTTACCTAAGACAAACACATTACCACCCAAATCAACAATCCCCGTTGTGACACCATTTTCTTTTAAGACCTCAACTACTTCATCCGTAATAAAACCTTTTGCAATGGCACCTAAATCAAGTTGCATCCCTTTTTTCTTTAAATAAACGGTTTGTTCTTCTTTATTTAATGCCACATCATGATAATCTACTAACTTAAGCTTTTCATCAATTTCGGCTTGTGAAGGTTTTCTAGCATCATCAAAACCAATACGCCATAAACTTGTAATCGGTCCAATCGTAAAGTCAAAGCCGCCTGCTGAATCGGCCGTATAATCAAAGGCTTTTTCAATCAAGTTATAAACGTCTTCTCTTACTTTGACAGGTTTTATTCCTGCTTGACGGTTAATTTCTTCTACTTCAGAATTTTCTGCATCAGGTTCATTCACTGTCACAATATCTGCCAACTCTTTGACGCGATCAAAAGCTTTCTTTAATACCGCTTCTTTACCATCATCATAAATTTGAACTCTGACATACGTTCCCATTAAATATTGCTGTTCGCTGTATGCTTCTTTATTAATTTTGTTACTTGATGTATCAGAAGAGCTGTTTTTACTAGAGCATCCAACCGTTACTAATAAACCAATCGCTAAGGTCAGCATGACTAGTACTTTTTTATTCC
>NZ_CP038866.1 GCF_004792515.1 Vagococcus xieshaowenii
TTAAACCAGAAGCTTTTATTTTAAAGCTGATTATGTTCCTAATGAATTTTTAGATAGACAAACATTATGGAATAAAATGGAATTAGCAGAAAAAAGTCCAAACGCTCAACTTTGTCGAGAATTAAATGTAGCATTGCCAATTGAATTAAATAATTCAGACCAAAGAATGTTGATTGAAGATTTTGTAAAAGATAACTTTGTCAGTGAAGGAATGATTGCAGACGTAGCCATTCATAGAGATGATGAAAACAATCCTCATGCTCATATCATGTTAACAATGAGAGAAGTAGATAGTGAAGGTAATATTCTAAATAAAAGAAAAAGAATACCTAAACTAGATGAAAATGGCAATCAGATTTTTAACGAAAAAGGGCAAAGAGTAACCGTTTTTCAATTAAAACAAATGATTGGGATAGAAAATCTCTTGTTTCCGAAATTCGTAAAGATTGGGCTGATAAAGTCAATCAATATTTAAAAAGATAGAAATATCGATCAACAAATAACAGAAAAAATCGCATGCGGAACTTGGAAAAAAAGAACTACCAAAAATTCATGAAAGGTTTTTACTCAAAAAAATTAGAAGACAAAGGAGTTATAAGCGAGTTAAAAAGAAAAAATTTAGAAATTCAAAGTTACAATGATATTCTAGCCGAACTTGATAAACTTGAAAGTCAAGAGAAAGTGTTAAAACAAGACCAAAACTTCACTTTAAAATTTGAAAAAAACTTTCTCACCCTTAGAAAAAAGGAGAACTGAAAAATCTTTCAAAAGAATTGAAATTATTTATTAATGATGAAAACATTGATAAACGATTAGGTGAATTAAAAACGATGGGAAAATTCACTTATCTTTAATAATAAAATGGAAATTCAAAAAACAACGTTTGATGTTAAGTAAAATTAGTAGTGAACGAGATATGCTTACAAAGGCAAACGAAATTTTAGACAAACAAGCAGAAAGATTCTTCAAAAAATCTTATCCAAGTTTGAATATTGACAAATTTTCAAATCACGAAGTTAGAGCAATGGTTAATGAAACCATATTTAGAAAACAGTTATTGAATAAAGACCAGTTAGCAGAGGTCATTTACAATGAAAGAGTAGTAGAAAAAGAAGAAAGTAAAAAGATTTTTAAAGAAAAACCATTTCAAACTAGCCGTTATCTGGATTCAAAAATTAAACAAGTTGAAGATAGTATAACAAAAGAAAATAACCCTGAAAGAAAAGAAATTTTATCAATTAAAAAAGAAAAACTAATAGGAATAAAACAAGGATTGATAGAATATGTTCAATCAGAAGTTGAAAGAAAATTTGATAAAAATGTTTCAATAGATTCAGTCATAGAAGGCGAAATGTTACTTGCAAAAGCTGACTATTACAAAACAACTGATTTTTCTAAAGTCGAAGGAGTTGCTAGATTCAGCAGTGAGGAAATTAATTCCATGTTGGAACAATCAAAAGGCTTCTTAACTAACATTCAGACGGTGAAAATTCCTAATGATTGTCAAGGTGTATTTTTTGTTCAAGATAGCATGAAACATATTGATGAACTAAGCCCATTAGCAAAACAAAATCTGAAAAAGGTTGTTAATCGCAATGCTTATTTACCTGATTCTGATAAGATAGAATTAAGTAAAGAAATTGAAAATACCAATAAAGATCAATCCAAGAATTGGATAAGGACGTACCAGAAAAAAATGAAGTGACTGTAAAAATGTTCCAATTTGCGAAGTCAATTAATCGTTTGTTGAGTGGTAACCAACTACAGAAAAAACGAAACCTAGACAAATTGATTAAGCAAACAAAAGCAAAAAAAAATCAATCATTACAAAGGAATATTCCTTTGCGATAAAATAAAAACAAGAGGTGTATAAAATGAAAAAATTTATCAAAGATACAAAGTTTAAGCTTGGAAGTGCGGTTGTTGCGTTGGGTACATTGTTTATTACTGATCCAGTGTTTGCAGCCACTGATCCACAAGCGAAATTAGTTCAAGCGGGTAACACTATAAAAAGGTGTTTTAACAGCCTTAATTGTTGTAGTTGGTGGGATTGCTTGTGCGAAGATTGTTATTAAATACTTGCCGTCTATTGATGACCCACAAGAAAAAAATACCATGTATAAAGCATTAGGAACAGCTTTGCTTGTAACAGCATTAGGTGGGCATTGGTTTGGTTAGTACCTTGGGCATACGGACTACTTGCTTAATAGAGAAGGGAGTTAGTTATGAACAGTGATCAAGTGAAACAAGCCTTACTAGATTTGTTAAATGCAGATACTGAAAAAGGTCGGACTTGGTTTTTCCCTTCCAATGTATCTGATAGATACACAGTTATTCTAGGGCTAGATTTGAAACAATCAGCAAAAGCAATCGAACGGCATTAATAAGCGTATTATTGACAATTCTTATTTTTCGTAGCACTGCCGTATTTCCTTTGATTTTATATGTCATTGTTGGCTTAGTGTCATTTGGTGGTGTTTGGGCTTTTATACGATTAAACCAATAACAGATCGCCCGAAACATTTCTATATCTGATTTTATGAAGCAAAGAAAAGACTTTTCAAAAAGGCAAAAAGTCTATTATAAAAAGCCGAAAGAACGAGTTTAAAAGAGAGGTGATATAATTGTTTGATTTTCTAAAAAACAAGTTCCAAAAGTAACGGTAATAAAAAAAAGCGATACGATGAAAGAAATGATTTATTGGGAAGATAACTCAAGATTTCAAGGCGTATTTAAAGATTTTTTCGTAGTTTATCAACCTGATAAAAAACAGTTTAGCCTTGTAAGTATGCTGAAAGTTGACGGTTTAAATGTTGACACGTTGCCAGTATCAGAACAAGAAGGGTTAAACGAAGATTTTGGTGTCTTTCTATCTCAAAACGTTTTATACGAGCCACAGATCACTTCTAAGAACGTACCAGTAGAAATTGATGATTTTGTAGAAGCTTGGGTAAAACAGTAGAAAATTATCGAAAAATGCCAGGGCATAACGAAGCTTTATTACAGCTAAAAGCTAGTTATTATTATCATTATAGAAATTTAGCTAGTAACATGGAGACGTCGAAGAAACAGCATTTTGTGATTAATTCTGAACCAATTTCAAAAGAAACGTACGACAGCCTAGAATTGTCTTATCAAGTTTTACGTGATAAAACAAGGACAATAAGAACGGCTTTAATTGCATTTTTAAGTAAATATGATTGTCAGGTTGAAATTTGTACGATTGGCGAGATGAAAAAGGTTTTGAATAGTTAGGAGCGTTAAAATGGAGAAGATACCAAAAGAGAAAATTATTGTAATACCCGAAGTTGATACGGACGTTGTATCTGATTTAGCACCATTTAACTTTACAGTAGAACGTGACAAATTATTAATCGATGATTCATACGCAGTTCCCTATGTCATTACAAAATACAATAATAAACCAAGAGGAAATTGGTTTAATCGTATTCGTAAAATGAGTGGAGATATAACCATATCTCATTACTACACTAAAGCAAACGGTAACTCATTGAATGATTATTACAACAGAACCATTAAGAACAAGCAAGCAGAGATCGATCGTTCGCATGATCCGTTGACGATTATCCGTTTAGAAACGTGAAATGAAAATTGCACAAACGCAGTTAGAACAAGCCGTTGATGAAAACACTTCTTATCTTTACTTGTATACCTATGTTTTGATTAAAAGCAAGTCAGAAGATAAGTTGAAAAAATTGTGTGAAGATTTTGAAACACGTTGTATCGCAAGTGGAGTAAAAGCGTTAATTCCATATACTATGATTGATAAGGCGTATTGGAGTTCATTACCGTTACAATCTAATGAAGTACCTGAATACACCTATACAATCGCTAATTCAATCAGTGCAAGCAGTATTTTTCCTTTTGATGATAATGAATTAAGTGTATTTACTAAAAATATGATTATCGAGGGAATCAATAAAGATACTGAAAATATTGTTAGTATTGATTACACCAATAGAAAATTAGTAGTCAATCGTAATAAATTCGTTTTTGGTTTATCTGGTGGGGAAAGACCACTTACCTAACGTCAGACTATTTAAAAAAATATGCTTTTTCTGATAATTCAACAGAACTAAGGCACAGAATCGTTTTATTTGATCCCGAAGATGAACAAACAGAGCGTGTACGTTCTCTAGGGGGCGAAATAATCAATCTATCGTCTATGTCAGACGTCCGTATCAATCCATTTCAAATCTACTCACGCAATACGCTAGATGTCGATTTAAAAGAATCGTTATCCGATTTTGAAGAGGACGAACTTGTAGAAAATATTGAAATAAAGCATAAAGATTATGAAATGACTGACAATGATATTGATAAAGAAATCAGTAAACGAATGAATATTTTAACGCCTTATTTCCTAATGGTGGATCATTCTTTGACTGATAGTCAATTATCCATTATTAAAATAGAAGCGAAAAAATGCTATACCACTTTATACGAGAAGAAAAACTTGTCAAAAATGGAAAATACCGATTTTCCAACATTTTCAGACTTAGAAAATCGATTGAAAGCCTTAGAAGAAACTGATCCAAAAAGATACAAACGAATTGAAGATTTTATTTATTCATTAGAAGATTTTACAATCGGAAGTCGTACCATTTTTAACGGTCATACAAATATAGACTTAAACAATCCGTTAATTTGCTTTTCTTTGCGAGATTTACAGACCGAAGAAGGGATCAGAGATTTAGCATACCTCAACAGCTTTAGTTATCTATTTGAAGAAATAACCAACAATCCGCAAATTGTAACGTCTGTTTATGCAGATGAATTTCACTTTTTATTGAAGAATAAAATTAGTGCTGACTTTTTCTTCCAAGCATATAAACGCTTTAGAAAATACAATGCTGATTGTACCGTATCAACCCAACAGATTGATGATGTATTAAAAGCACCTGATAATATCGGTAAAGCAATTATTGGGAATAGCTTTACAAAAGTATTCTTTGGACTTGATGAAACGGAAGCACAAGGTATTTCAAATGAGTTGAAACTTAAACTCACAAAAAAAGAATTATCGTTCATTACCTCAAAACGTCAAGGGGAAGCTTTGCTTTTTCATGGTACAAAGCGAGCAAAGATAAAAGTAGATTTAACACAGGAAGAAATGCGTTTGCTTAACCCAGGCGAATATGAAGATATTTACGGCGTTAGTCCGAAGAAAGAGATCAACTGGTTGTTAAGATCGAAAATTCAATAGAAGGGAGAAAATAATGAAATACAAAATCTTGAAAAATTTGCAATTTTACTATCAAGAGAATGTCATTGTCGTTCAAATAAACGAAAAATATTTGACGAATCGAGAACATATTTTTGATATAGAAGAAAGTGAACAATATTTTGTTGATGTAGAGGAAATTTTAACCAAAGACGGAAAACTAGAAATTGTTTATCACCGTCCTAATGGCTATACACCACTACTTGATTTAAAAGAATATGCTGATTTTTATAAATTGGATATAGTGAATCGATTACTTGAAATGAATGTACTTGAGAAAACGAACACTTATCTAGCAATGCAAAATATTCTACTCAAAGATACACGTGACTTGCTATTTATTTATAAAGCAGATCATTTTGGTAATTTGCCTTACTCAACTAAAGAAGAATTAGAGCAATGGAAAAATTTTATTTGTAGTTTTTTTGGTAAATACACGCTTGAAAAGTATGAGAAGAACCGTATCGAAGTTCTAGCAAAAGAAAAAAATTCATTTTTAAATGATATAGAAGCAGTTGAAAGCCTAGAATCATTAAGAGATTTAATAAAAAATCGACTAACCGAAGAACAAAAGAATTTCTTTTCTACTGAATTACAGGATAAGAAAGCAGACGTTCGAAAAATTCGCAGAAATAAAAGCTTAAAAATTGCGTTAGTTGTAGGTGTTATTGCGTTATATGGTGGTACGGTTTTTCTTATGAAAGTAAATGAGAAGAAACAAGTTACGGCTACACAGCAAAGCGCAGAAACAGAGATCACTATTTTAAATAAGATTATTGATAATGATAGTGAGAATATCGAAGAAGATATGCAAAAGCTCAATTATCCTAAGAAAAAACAAGTTGATATTTACGTGAAACTTGGTGATTATACCAAGGCTTATGAACTTGATAAAAACTCAGATAAAAAAATTATTCAAAGTCTGTACAAACAAGGAGAAACCGAAAAAATAGAAGCCCTTGATTTACCAGGAAGCGACTATTTAGCAGACTTCAAAAAGATTTTAGCTTATGACAATTCAACAGATATTGAGTACCTGGTTCAGACAAGTACCGACACAACTATTATTGAAGCGTTGATCGATCAGGCGGTAAAGAAAAAGGATATTCCAACGGTAAAAACAATTCGTCAAGTATCAATTACACAAAAGAAATTAGCAATCGATCCTAAACGTCAAATCAGCATGATTGACTTATTGATTGAAAATAACAGTGAAGAATTAGAAAATATGTATAAGGATAATTCTTTAAATGAGGACTTGAAGAAAAAACAAACCAATGACTTGTTAGAAGAAAACAACACATTGCTTAGTGAAAAGATTGAATTAACAAACGCTGAAAAAGATTAGGAAGGTTGGTGATTTCATATCATGGGAGCAACAGCTGCTAAACTGCTTATTCGTTATCGAAAACCGATAGCGAAAGCAATTTTAGGCTTTTTCGTCTTTATCATTGTAATCTTCCTTCTTATTTTTAATAACGATCAAACCGCCCCTAGTGGCGGACTAGCAACAGAAAACAAAAATTTAAGTGAATCTGTTTTGAGGTACAAAAGTACCGTTGAAAAGTACGCTAGACAATATGACGGTATGGAATATGTGCCTTATATCTTAGCCCTTATGCAAATTGAATCAGGCGGTGAAGGTGGCGACCCTATGCAATCAAGTGAAAGTTTAGGACTGCCCCCGAACACTATTAAAGACCCCGAACGAAGCATACAACGAGGAGTAGAGTTTTTTGTAGAAAATATGAAAAGCGCTATAAACCGAGGATCAGATATAAAAACAGCTCTTCAAGCGTATAATTATGGCGGTGGTTTTGTTGATTTTGTAGTTAAAAATGGCGGAACGTATTCTTTTGAGTTGGCTAAACAATTTTCTATTAATCTGTCAGGTGGCGAAAAGGTACCCTATGTAAATGCTTTATCTACTTCAATGGGCTACAATTACCGCTATAACTACGGAAATATGTTCTATGTGCCAAAATTACTTGAATACGTTAACGAAAGCCAGGCAAGTGCAGAAGGCGTTCAAAACAATTCTAATAATACTGGCGTTGTTCAAGTTGATGTACCTAGTGAGTACAAGAATAAATTACGTTATCCAAGATATGACGGACATAACTATAATACAAGCGGTAGTTATCCATTTGGGCAATGTACCTGGTACGCTTTTAATCGTATGGCTCAAATAGGAAAACCAGTTGATGATTTTATGGGCAATGGTGGCGAATGGGGCTATAAAGGGAAAGCTTTAGGCTATAAAGTAACAAATAAGCCAAAAGTAGGTACGGCAATTTCTTTCCCACCTGGTTCTTTTGGCTCTGATCCAGTTTACGGACACGTTGCCTTTGTAGAAGTCGTAAATGCAGACGGTACGCTTCTTGTATCAGAGTGTAATGTAGTAAACCCAGGAAGCGGAACAATCAGTTATCGAGTAGTGCCAGCTTCTATTGCAAACATTGCAAGTTATGTTGAATAAGGAGAGAAAAAAATGGAGTTTGACAAAATAAAAGTTAGTTTGTTTATCTCAACGCTTGTTTTACTTGTGGTTACCATAGGCATGATTGTTTTTGGAATAAAGCAAGGCGAACAGATCCGTCACTTAAAAAGTGATTTAAAAAGCGTACAGACGGAACTAGCAGACAAACAAGCGGAACAAAACACAAACCAAAGCGAATCGGAAAAAATTATCAAAGAATTTTACAAGACCGTTTATAACTACGAAAAAAGCCAAAAAGAAATATCTATGACAACGGTTAAAGAATTAGCGACAGACAACGTTTATCAAGAATTACAAAACGAGATCAACGTAAACAATTCATATAGCCCACAACAAAACACGATTCAAAAGTCTTCAGTAAACGAAAATGAAATAAAAATTCTTGCTTATGCAAGTAAGGATAATTCACAACAGTATTTAGTAACAGCACCAATCCACCAAGTTTTTAACGGTACAAAAAATGATTTTGAAATAAACCAAATTATCCAAATTAAAAACCAACAAATTACCCAAAGAACGACCATTCAATTAGGAGAGGAGTAGAAGCATGGCGAAGAAAAAGCAAGAGCAAGTAAAACTAATTATCCTAGTTATACTCTATCTACTATTATTACCAGTAACATTGATTGTGTTTAAATTATTACCTTTTATCATTGCGAATGATACAAATATTGAATTGAGTACCTTTGTTACAACTATTTTAAAGCACCCGATCAATACTTTTTTAGAGATCATTCAATCTACTTACATGATTCCGTTCTTCATTGTACAAATCATTGTTTTAATTATTTTATTTGTCTTTCTTCACCCTACCAAACGCCAACCGTTTGAGGTTGTCGGGAAAACAAACCCTGTTCATGGATCGGCTTATTGGGGGGAAGAATCAGAAATAAACGCACCAAAAAATGTTCATTTGATCCCTGAAAAGTCAATGAAAAAGATATTAGAAAAGTCAATGAGGAGGGGGAAAAATGAGTAGTTTGTTAGCAGAATCAGACGGTTTAATCTTAGGGAAATTTCAAAGCGGAAATGTTGTGATCCAACCCGAAGATAGCAAAATAAGCAATCGAAATATTTTTGTAGTAGGTGGTCCAGGATCATTTAAAACACAAAGCTATGTTTTGCCTAATGTTGTAAATAATCGCAGTACGTCAATTGTTGTAACCGATCCAAAAGGGGAAATTTACGAGTTAACCAATGAAATAAAAAAAGCCCAGGGCTTCAAAACGGTTGTCATAAATTTTAAAGATTTTCTACTAAGTTCTAGGTACAATCCATTACTTTACATTCGCAAATCAAATGATACAAACAAGATTGCGAACGTCATAGTATCAGCAAAGAATGACCCCAAACGGAAAGATTTTTGGTTCAATGCACAATTAAACTTATTAAATACGTTGATTAAATATGTTTATTTTGAATATGAACCAAGCGCAAGAACAATTGAGGGTATTTTAGACTTTTTAGAAGAATTTGATCCACGCTATAACGAAGAAGGTGTATCAGAACTTGATGAACAATTTGAGCGTTTGCCAGACGGACACGAAGCAAAACGCAGTTACTATTTAGGCTTCCGACAAGCACAAAGTGAAGCAAGACCAAACATTGTTATTAGTCTATTGACGACTTTACAAGATTTTGTCGATAAAGAAGTATCAGAATTTACCAGTACAAACGATTTTTTTCTTTGAGGAATTAGGAACGTCAAAAATTTGTTTATACGTGCTAATTTCCCCATTAGATCGAACTTGGGACGGCTTAGTGAATCTCTTTTTTCAACAAATGTTTACCGAGTTATATTTTTTAGGGGATAAACACAACGCAAAATTACCAGTACCTTTAGTTATGTTACTAGATGAATTTGTCAATTTGGGCTACTTTCCAACATACGAGAATTTTCTTGCAACGTGTCGAGGGTATCGTATTTCAGTTAGTACCATATTGCAATCTTTGCCCCAGGGCTTTGAACTTTACGGAGATAAGAAATTTAAAGCGATCATTGGGAATCATGCCATTAAAATATGTCTAGGTGGTGTAGAGGAAACGACCGCCGAATACTTTTCAAGACAAGTAAATGATACAACAATCAAAGTATATACAGGCGGAACAAGTGAAAGTAAAACGTCCGCAAAAACAACTAACCGAAGCGGAAGTAAGTCAGAAAGCTACGGTTACCAAAAAAGGCGATTGATTACCGAAGGGGAAGTGATCAATTTACAACAAGAAGAAAATGGCAGAAAAAGTATAGTGTTGATTGACGGTAAACCTTACATGTTAAGAAAAACGCCACAATTTGAATTGTTCGGAAATCTTCTTAAAAAGCATGAAATTTCACAGCAAGATTATATAAGCAGTCAAACAGAATTTGCCAAAGAAACCATTGAGGAGTTGGAAAAACAGCACAAACAACGAAAAGTGCAACTAGCAAGCGCCCCAATTTTTCACGAGAAGAAACAAGAAGATGATTTGAATAAAAAAGAAATAAATCTACCTGAACAACCGATCGAATCAGAAGTAACAGAAGAAGAGGAAGAAAAAGAACTATTAATGAGTGATATTCTAAGTAGTTTTGATGAAGGTATAGAGGAAAACACAACCAACAATGACAACAGCGAATTACCATTTTAAAGATCGGAGGAAATCAAATGAATGGATTGAAAGAATTTTTTGGGAATATCCCAATGTTTCAAAAACAAGTCGAACGAGAAATTGAAGAAAAAGGAATTGAACCTAGTGAGGGTATTAAAAAAATGGAATTTAGCCGTCAAGTGATCCGTAACTTAGTGATTGGCGTTTTAGTTGTCGGTATTCTTGCTTTTGTGGGCATTTCTTATTTTAACAATAAGAATCAACCACCAGTGACACCAACAGCCACCACCGCAAGCAAAGAAAGCAACCAGTCAGAAACAAGCGGAGAAGCCACAGAAAACAGCTCACAAGCCGTTCAAGGTTCAAGCGACCATTTACTCAAATTAAGTGCGAAAGAACGAGCAGACGAAGCGACAGAAGCTTTTGAGAGTTGGTACACCTCTTTCTCTAATGGTGACGTGATTTTAGAAATCAACAAAGAATTATTGAAAGAAGGATCAGGCGGTACAAGCCCGATTGAATTACAAACAAAACTGATTGATAACTTAAAAGCCAAATTTGGCGATAAGGTATCAGATGATTTTTATACAGGGCTACAAGCAAGTTTCAATTTCAATCCAGTGATCGTTGACGGTACCAAAGGGCTAACGATTTCTAAGCAAAATGACGATAAAAGCCAATGGTTGCGTACCTGGTTCTTAGATACCCAAAAAACAGAAAAGAATACGAAAATTGTTTTGCGTAATGATTTTCCCTATGAGTGGGCAGATTGGCGGAACAAAGGACAACATGATGAAAAAGTAGGATCAATGTTTTCACAAATTGATTGGGATAATGATTTGAGATATGAGGTTATAGGGCTAGTAACTAGCAAACAAGAGAAGAATATTGAAAACATTGGTGGAGTATTTGTAGTTATGCAATACAACGAAAAAATAGGAAAGTGGCAAGTTAGTGGAACGATTGGTGGTGTAATGTAATATGGACGTAATAGACCAAATAAAAGATACAGGATCGGATATTTTAAGTTCTGCTGGTGAGGCTATCTCTAATGTCTTTGAGGGCGTAAAAGAGAGTGTGGATAGTGTATTGCACCCTATTGATACCTTGTTAGGGAATTGGGGCAGTGACCTTTTAGAAGCCAGTATGAAAATTGCCAATAAGACGACTTTTGATATTCCCAATATCGAATTGATTAGTACCATTACCAATGTGTTTGTCTTTGCAACGACAACCTTTGCGATTTGTATTGTGTTGTATAAGGTCATTGAAGCGCAAATACAAGCTTCTAATGGGAGTGGTGACGCATTGACCGCTAATATTGTTCAAAAGCTGTTTTACTCGTCTATTGCCTTAGCAACGTTGCCCTGGGCAATGAACTTTTTTATCAAAAAGATTGTTGCACCAATCGGGGAATATGTGATTCAACAAGTCGCTAATGATTTGAACGTGGAAACGATCGGCGAACGATTGCGTAATTTCTTAGTATCAAATTTCTTTAATGGTGGCGTTAGTGCCGTTGTTCTCTTTGTTTTCGTGATCTTCTTTGCCTTTTCCATTGCCAAGTATTTTGTGGCGATTTGTGTTTTTTATGCTGATTTCTTGGTACTGACTATGTTAACACCATTAGTTGCCTTATCCCTTTTAACGGACGAGCAAAATTACTTTCAAATATGGATCAAAGAATTGTTGTCCGAAGCGTTAACCATGCTAATTAAATTGATTCTCTATTTAGCAATGATTACCCTCATGATTGCTGAAAAATACACGTTACCAAACTTTATGTTAATGGTTGGTTGTGGCTTGTTGATTATCAAAACACCGTCTGCCCTACAAAATATGTGGTATTCAACTAAAGTGTCAAAAGGTGGCGGACTTGGAAACTTAGCAATGATGGCTATGTTTAGAAAATAAGAGAGGGGGGAGTACGATTGTCTTATTATTTTGAAATACGAATTATTCTTCCCGAAGAAGAAAATCAATTTTTGAATCGAAAATTAAGTAAGAGCGAATTATCAGAAGTCACACACTATTTACAACAAAAGACAAGTCGAGGAATTCCAGTTAAATTCCGTGTAGGAATTTTTAGAGTAGAAGATCAAACAAAAATTATGTCTGTTACGCTGAATACAAAAAATACCAAAGAAACGGACGTAATTAACTTGTTATTAAATCGAGTAACAGATCAACACGTTTTAGTTTACTTGAATGAACCAACAGAACCAACGCTTAATACGCAAGAATTAAACCGTCAGGAGTTAAAAACGAGTAATGAACGCCAAGAAATACCGCAGACAGAAATTCCAACTGAAACAGTAAATGAACCTAGTGTTATTAAGGAAATATCGAAAAAGAACCAAGCAAAACAAACGAATAGCAGAAAAGAATCACTATCAGAATCCATAACCAAGAAAAATGTTCCCAAAATTCATTTGTTCATATCTATTTTGACCCTTTTTATTGTATTATTGATAGGAATAAGTGTTATTCAACAAGTACAACTTCAATCAGTCAAAAAAGAGAGCGAATTATTGAAAGAACAAATTGAACGTGTCAAAGAAACGGATATTTCTCAATCGAAAATAGATACTTTTGGAAGATACTTTTTGACTTACTATTTTTCACAGGAAAAAAATCAAGAAAATTATCAGTCAAGTTTAAAAACATATGTATCCGAAAAGGTAGATATATCCGATTGGAAAGCATTAGGGAAAACGCTTAAGAGTGTCAATTACTATGGTAGTGAACAAACAAAAAAAGGGTATAGTGTTGAATACCTTTTAAATGTTACGGTAGAGGATCGTAGTAAAATGCAAAAAATCACTTTTGAGGTTGAACCAACTAAAAACGGCTTTCTTGTGACAACTCAACCAAAACTTACAGACTTCTCTTTTAACTGAAATACGCTAAAAAGAGAGTGCTTAAACAATGGGAAAAATTAATTTAAATCAAATTTACACAGCAAAAGAAATGAGTGAAAGGATAGGTAAGAATAGAAATTACCTATCCCAAGCTTACCGTAATAACAAACATGAAATACTTAAAAATTTTAATTATCGAAAAATTGGTGGAACAATTATTTTCTCTGATAATCCCAATAATGATTTATCGCAATTGATTACAGCAAAAGAAGCAAGCCAGTTGTTAGGAAAGAATGATGAATACTTTGCCCACATTTATAAACGGTTTCCTCATAGACTAGAGGGAATCGATCACATTTATACAGGTAAAACATTATTCTTAACGAAAGAATCGCTAGAAGTTTTTAAAAAAAAGATGAATAAAAATGTCAGATAAAGCATATTTATGATATACTATTTATGTACACAAATACTAATTTTTAAGGAGATTATAAAATGAAAAAACTTGCCCTCTTAACACTATTCAGCACTACTTTATTAGTATCAGCACCGATTGTCAGTTTTGCAGACGAAACCGCAAGTAGCAGTGATATTAATATCTTAGCCGATGATGATCCAGTCGTTCCAGTAGAACCGACAGACCCGACTACTCCAGTTGATCCAGTTGATCCAGTTGATCCAGTTGATCCAGTTGATCCGGTTGATCCAGTTGATCCAGTTGATCCAACAGAGCCAACAGAGCCAACAGAGCCAACAGAGCCAACGGAGCCAACAGAGCCAACAGAGCCAACAGAGCAGAGCCAACAGAGCCAACAGAGCCAACAGAGCCAACAGAGCCAACAGAGCCAACAGAGCCAACAGAGCCAACAGAGCCAACGGAACCAACAGAACCAACGGAGCCAACGGAACCAACGGAACCAAGCAAGCCAACAGAGCCAACGGAACCAAGTAAGCCAACGGAACCAACAGAGCCAACGGAACCAAGCAAGCCGACAGAACCAAGTAAACCAACAGAGCCAACAGTACCAAACAAACCAGTAGACACAAACCCAATTGAAAACCCAGTTAATACAGATACAGGCGTTGTGATTGTTGCGGTTGAAGATAGTAAACCAATCATTCAATTAGCAGACGGAACAACAAAAAAAGTTGAAGCTAAAGAAATTGGAGCAGACGTTCAAAAAGACGGAACAGTAACGGTTAAAGGTTCAGACGGAAAAATGAAGGTTTTACCAAAAACAGGTGAAACAGCAAATATTGCACTGTCTGTCCTAGGTTCATTAATGGTATTAGGATCAGGAATCATTTTTAAAAAGAGAATTTAAGTAAATTTAAAAGCATGGTCGCAAGTTTCACTAGCAGCCATGCTTTTTTTGAATCTTTGTAGGACGTTTTAAAGAGAATTACCCACTTTAAAATTAAACATGCGCTTAGAATCGCTTTAGGAAACACGATCCAGTCCAATAATCGTCGATAAAAACTTTTGAAAAAGGTTGGTGAAATTACCTACTTTTGGAATAATCACAAATCACAAGTGATTAATCACAAATCACAAGTGATTAATCACTTGTTTATTAAGATATTAAAAGCTATAATTTAAATAAAGCGTGAATTTTATTACACAAAAAGAGGGGGAGAAACTTGGAACTAGCATTTAGAGAAAGCTTAAAAAAGATGAGAGGTACCAAATCAAAAGAAAAATTCTCCCAAGAATTAGAAATGAGTAGATCAAATTATTCACGAATAGAATCAGGAAAATCAGATCCAACCATAAAAACACTAGAACAAATTGCAAAGTTAACTAACTCAACGCTAGTAGTGGATTTAATCCCAAATGAGCCAACAGAACCAGAATCAGAACAAGTAACATTGGATTTAGAAATGGAAGAAGAAAAAAGCAATGATTTCGTGTAAAAAATGCACGAAATCATTGCTTATTTTTTTAAAAAGCGATATACTAGATATAACGAAACAACGAACTGAATAAAGAATACAAAAAAAGAGCCACGACCAACTTATTTTCCGCCAAGAAAATAAGTTGCGAGCCTTAATTGATTACCACCAATCAATTAAAGAAGTCGAGACCCAAAATTTGGTAAAGTATTTAATTACTTTATTAATCAGATACTTAAATATCTGTAAACCCATTATATCGGGTTTTTGAGGGGATTTCAAGTCTTTAAGAAGATACCAGGCAATCAATTAAGAAAAACTTAGTTGATTGCCTTTTTTGTTGTGATTCAACTTTGATCGTAGCTTCTAACTAATTAATTTTCGTAAGAAAGGAGAACAGCTGAATGAATATCCCTTTTGTTGTAGAAACTGTGCTTCATGACGGCTTGTTAAAGTACAAATTTAAAAATAGTAAAATTCGCTCAATCACTACCAAGCCAGGTAAAAGCAAAGGGGCTATTTTTGCGTATCGCTCAAAAAAAAGCATGATTGGCGGACGTGGCGTTGTTCTAACTTCCGAAGAAGCGATTCACGAAAATCAAGATACATTTACGCATTGGACACCAAACGTTTATCGTTATGGTACGTATGCAGACGAAAACCGTTCATACACTAAAGGACATTCTGAAAACAATTTAAGACAAATCAATACCTTCTTTATTGATTTTGATATTCACACGGAAAAAGAAACTATTTCAGCAAGCGATATTTTAACAACAGCTATTGATTTAGGTTTTATGCCTACGTTAATTATCAAATCTGATAAAGGTTATCAAGCATATTTTGTTTTAGAAACGCCAGTCTATGTGACTTCAAAATCAGAATTTAAATCTGTCAAAGCAGCCAAAATAATCTCGCAAAATATCCGTGAATATTTTGGAAAGTCTTTGCCAGTTGATCTAACGTGCAATCATTTTGGGATTGCTCGTATACCAAGAACGGACAATGTCGAATTTTTTGATCCCAATTACCGTTATTCTTTCAAAGAATGGCAAGATTGGTCTTTCAAACAAACAGATAATAAGGGCTTTACTCGTTCAAGTCTAATGGTTTTAAGCGGTACAGAAGGCAAAAAACAAGTAGATGAACCCTGGTTTAATCTCTTATTGCACGAAACGAAATTTTCAGGAGAAAAGGGTTTAGTAGGGCGTAATAGCGTTATGTTTACCCTCTCTTTAGCCTACTTTAGTTCAGGCTATTCAATCGAAACGTGCGAATATAATATGTTTGAGTTTAATAATCGATTAGATCAACCCTTAGAAGAAAAAGAAGTGATCAAACTTGTTAGAAGTGCCTACTCAGAAAACTATCAAGGGGCTAATAGGGAATACATTACCATTCTTTGCAAAGCTTGGGTATCAAGTGATTTAACCAGTAAAGATTTATTTGTCCGTCAAGGGTGGTTTAAATTCAAGAAAAAAAGAAGTGAACGTCAACGTGTTCATTTGTCAGAATGGAAAGAAGATTTAATGGCTTATATTAGCGAAAAAAGCGATGTATACAAGCCTTATTTAGTGACGACCAAAAAAGAGATTAGAGAAGCGCTAGGCATTCCTGAACGTACGCTAGATAAGCTATTGAAGGTATTAAAAGCGAATCAAGAAATCTTCTTTAAGATTAAATCAGGAAGAAATGGTGGCATTCAACTTGCTAGTGTTAAATCATTGTTGCTATCGATCATTAAAGTAAAAAAAGAAGAAAAAGAAAGCTATATAAAGGCGCTGACAAATTCTTTTGACTTAGAGCATACATTCATTCAAGAGACTTTAAACAAGCTAGCAGAACGCCCTAAAACGGACACACAACTCGATTTGTTTAGCTATGATACAGGCTGAAAATAAAACCCGCACTATGCCATTACATTTATATCTATGATACGTGTTTGTTTTTCTGTGCTGTTTAGTGAATGATTAGCAGAAATATAGAGAGTAAGATTTTAATTAATTATTAGGGGGAGAAGGAGAGAGTAGCCCGAAAACTTTTAGTTGGCTTGGACTGAACGAAGTGAGGGAAAGGCTACTAAAACGTCGAGGGGCAGTGAGAGCGAAGCGAACACTTGATCTTTTAAGTTGCTATCTTTTATAGGTCAATAGAGTATACTTATTTGTCCTATTGATTAGATAGCAGTATAATAGCTTTATAGAGTAGGTCATTTAAGTTGAGCATAATAGGAGGATCAAGAATGAAAAAATTTATTTATCGAGTTTTAGAAAATGACGAAGTGGTGGCTATTTTTAATGAGCAAGAATATGCGCAAGATTTTATCGCTTACGAAAAGACAATTTCTGATAAGCAATTTGAAATTGAAAAAGTAGCACTCGCAGATTGGTTATTGCAACCGAGAGAATTTTAGGGGTTGGTTGAAAATGGCTAAAATTGGTTATGCACGTGTCAGTAGCAAAGAACAGAACTTAGATCGGCAATTACAAGCGTTACAGGGCGTTTCTAAGGTCTTTTCAGACAAATTAAGCGGTCAATCGGTCGAACGTCCACAATTACAAGCTATGCTTAACTATATTCGTGAAGGGGATATTGTTGTAGTTACTGAATTAGATCGATTAGGACGGAATAATAAAGAATTAACAGAATTGATGAATGCCATTCAACAAAAAGGAGCAACGCTTGAAGTTTTGAATTTGCCCTCTATGAATGGGATTGAAGATGAAAATTTAAGGCGTTTGATTAATAATTTAGTGATTGAATTATATAAGTATCAAGCGGAATCAGAACGCAAACGTATTAAAGAACGACAAGCCCAAGGGATTGAAATAGCTAAGTCAAAAGGAAAATTCAAAGGTCGTCAGCATAAATTTAAAGAAAATGATCCACGTTTAAAACATGCTTTTGATTTATTTTTGAACGGTTGTTCCGATAAAGAAGTTGAGGAACAAACTGGAATTAATCGCAGAACGTTTAGAAGGTATCGTACAAGATACAACGTGACAGTCGATCAAAGAAAAAACAAGGGAAAGAGGGATAGTTAATGAGTACAGTTATTTTAGCTGAAAAACCAAGCCAGGCGTTAGCCTATGCCCAGGCATTTAATCAGAGTGATAAGAAAGACGGATATTTTGAGATCAAAGACCCACTATTTACAGATGAAACGTTTATCACCTTTGGTTTTGGGCATTTAGTGGAATTAGCAGAACCAGGTAATTATGACGAAAAGTGGCAAAATTGGAAACTTGAATCTTTGCCGATTTTTCCTGATCGATACGATTTTGAAGTTGCAAAAGATAAGGGAAAGCAGTTTAAAATTGTTGCAGAACTTCTCAAAAAGGCAAATACAATT
This sequence comes from Vagococcus xieshaowenii, assembly GCF_004792515.1. Lineage (NCBI taxonomy): Bacteria > Bacillati > Bacillota > Bacilli > Lactobacillales > Enterococcaceae > Vagococcus > Vagococcus xieshaowenii. The sequence continues at coordinate 18,441 of NZ_CP038866.1, forward strand.
ATTGTTGCAACAGATAGCGACAGAGAAGGTGAAAATATCGCCTGGTCGATTATCCATAAAGCAAATGCCTTTTCAAAAGATAAAACATTTAAAAGACTATGGATCAATAGCTTAGAAAAAGATGTGATCCGAAGCGGTTTTCAAAATTTGCAACCTGGAATGAATTACTATCCCTTTTATCAAGAAGCGCAAACACGCCAAATTGCCGATTGGTTGATCGGCATGAACGCAAGCCCTTTGTATACGTTAAATTTACAACAGAAGGGCGTACAAGGTACATTTTCACTAGGACGTGTTCAAACGCCCACCTTATACCTTATTTTTCAGCGCCAGGAAGCCATAGAGAATTTTAAAAAAGAACCTTTTTTCGAGGTGGAAGCTAGTATAAAAGTAAACCAAGGGTCGTTTAAGGGCGTTCTAAGCCCCACACAGCGTTTTAAAACCCAAGAGGAGCTTTTAGCTTTTGTTTCTTCTAAACAAGCTAAAATAGGCAATCAAGAGGGCAGAATCACTGACGTGCAAACCAAAGAGAAAAAAACGAATAGTCCTAGTCTGTTTTCTTTAAGTAGTTTGCAATCAAAAGTCAATCAGCTTTATAAAGCGACAGCGAGCCAAACTTTAAAAGCTATGCAAGGGCTGTATGAAGCAAAATTATTGAGTTATCCAAGAACAGATACACCATTTATTACAGAGAACGAATTTGCTTATTTAAAAGCGAATTTTGGCAAATATAGCGGTTTTTTAGGACTTGATCTTGAAATGGTTCAAACAGAGCCTAGAAAGCGTTATGTGGACGGTAGTAAGGTACAGGAACACCACGCCATTATCCCAACAAAACAAGTACCTACCGAATCTGCATTAGCGAAAATGGACGATTTACAACGAAAAATTTATGCTTTAGTCGTTAAAACGACCGTTGCCATGTTTTTACCTGATTACTTGTATGAAGAAACCAAGATACAAACCAAAGTAGCCGACTTACTTTTTCAATCAATAGGCAAGACACCAAAACAAGAAGGGTGGAAAATTCTTTTTAAACAACAAAATAAAGAAGAAAAAGAGGACGTTCAAACGTTACCATTGGTTATCATTGGCGAACATGCCGAAGTTGACGTTAAGAGTGCCGAGAAAGAAACACAACCGCCGAAAGCTTTTACAGAGGGTACACTTTTAACCGCTATGAAAACCGCTGGTAAAACCATTGATGATGAAGAAGCTCAAAAGATTTTAAAAGATACGGAGGGTATCGGAACAGAAGCGACAAGAGCAAGCATTATTGAAGCCTTGAAACAAAAAGAATATATCCAAGTCATTAAAAATAAACTTGTTGTGACTGAAAAAGGAAAATTATTGTGCCAGGCAGTTGAAAGTCAGCACCTCTTAACGAGTGCTGAAATGACGGCTAAATGGGAAACGTATTTAAAAAAAATCGGTAAAAGAGAAGGCAATCAAGAGAACTTTATTACGAATATCAAAAAATTCATTGTTCATTTACTGGAAGCTGTACCTACCGATATAGAAAAACTAAATTTTTCTGATTACCAGGAACAGAAAGAAAAAGAAGCAGAAAAAAGTATTGTAGGCAAATGTCCTAAGTGCGGCAATAATATTGTATTAAAAAAATCGTTTTATGGTTGTTCAAATTATCCTGAATGTAAGTTCACTTTAGCTGAACATTTTAGAAAGAAAAAACTCACTAAAACAAATGTAAAAGAATTACTGGAGGGAAAAGAAACCCTGGTAAAAGGAATCAAAAATAAAGAGAAAAAGTCCTACAATGCCGTTGTAAAAATCGGGGAAAAGGGATATATTGATTTTATTTCATTCTCAAAATAAGCATAAAAGCCCTTTAAATAGGGCTTTTATATATTAATCACAAATCACTTATCACAAATCACAAATCACTTGTGATTTGTGATTTTTAATGATACAATATTACTATACAAAAAAAGAATGGGGCGTAGTTATGGAGAAGGAAGAACTCAAAATACTTGAAGAATTAAGACGTATTTTAAGCAATAAAAATGAAGCAATTGTTATTTTGAATAATTACTTTAAAGGTGGTGTTGGAAAGTCAAAATTATCAACTATGTTTGCTTACTTGACAGACAAATTGAATTTAAAAGTTTTAATGATCGATAAGGACTTACAAGCAACATTGACAAAAGACTTAGCAAAAACTTTTAAGGTAGAATTGCCACGTGTTAATTTTTATGAAGGCTTGAAAAATGGAAACTTGGCTTCTTCTATTGTTCATTTGACTGATAATTTAGACTTGATCCCTGGCACGTTTGATTTGATGTTACTGCCAAAATTAACTCGTTCATGGACGTTTGAAAATGAAAGTAGATTGCTTGCTACTCTTTTAGCACCTTTAAAAAGTGACTATGATCTCATTATTATTGATACTGTACCAACGCCAAGCGTTTATACAAATAATGCAATCGTGGCGAGTGATTACGTTATGATCCCTTTACAAGCAGAAGAAGAAAGTACAAACAACATTCAAAACTATATTTCCTATTTGATTGATTTACAAGAACAATTTAACCCTGGACTAGATATGATCGGTTTTGTTCCTTATTTAGTTGATACGGACAGCGCAACGATAAAATCAAACCTGGAAGAACTGTATAAGCAACATAAAGAAGATAACTTGGTTTTCCAAAATATTATCAAGCGAAGTAATAAAGTAAGTACCTGGTCTAAAAACGGCATTACAGAGCATAAAGGCTATGACAAAAAAGTTTTATCCATGTATAAGAACGTATTTTTTGAAATGCTTGAGCGAATTATTCAATTAGAAAACGAAAAAGAATAGAATCACAAATCACAAGTGATTAATCACAAATCACTTGTGATTTGTGATTGTTGATGATAAAATAAGAGTAAGAAGAAATAGAAAGAAGTGAGTGATTGTGGGAAATTTAGGCGCACAAAAAGCAAAACGAAATGATACACCAATCAGTGCAAAAAAAGATATAATGGGAGATAAGACGGTTCGTGTTCGTGCTGACTTGCACCATATCATAAAAATCGAAACAGCAAAGAATGGCGGAAACGTAAAAGAAGTTATGGATCAAGCCTTAGAAGAATATATACGGAAATATTTACCTGACAAACTTTAAAAGGAGTGAAAATGAAATGGCAGTTACGTATGAAAAAACATTTGAAATAGAGATCATTAACGAATTATCGGCAAGCGTTTATAATCGAGTATTAAACTATGTTTTGAACCATGAATTAAATAAAAATGACTCTCAATTATTGGAAGTCAATTTATTAAACCAATTAAAGCTTGCAAAACGTGTAAATCTTTTTGATTATTCTTTAGAAGAATTACAAGCCGTTCATGAGTATTGGCGGTCAATGAATCGTTACTCAAAACAAGTTTTGAATAAAGAGAAAGTGGCTTAATATGGCAAATATAGTCAATTTTACTGACAAACAATTTGAGAATCGCTTAAATGATAATTTAGAAGAATTGATTCAAGGAAAAAAAGCGGTTGAATCGCCAACCGCTTTTTTACTTGGTGGGCAACCAGGGTCAGGGAAAACCAGTTTGCGATCAGCAATTTTTGAAGAAACACAAGGGAATGTTATTGTCATTGATAATGATACCTTTAAACAACAGCACCCTAATTTTGATGAACTAGTGAAACTTTATGAAAAAGACGTAGTAAAACACGTTACCCCTTATTCTAATCGCATGACAGAAGCGATCATAAGCCGTTTGAGCGATCAAGGGTATAATTTGGTGATCGAAGGTACAGGACGAACAACAGACGTTCCTATTCAAACCGCAACAATGCTTCAAGCCAAAGGTTATGAAACAAAAATGTATGTCATGGCAGTACCTAAAATCAACTCATATTTAGGAACAATTGAACGATATGAAACCATGTATGCAGATGATCCAATGACAGCCAGGGCAACACCAAAACAAGCGCATGATATTGTTGTCAAAAACTTACCGACCAATTTAGAAACCCTTCATAAAACGGGCTTATTTAGCGATATAAGGCTATATAACAGAGAAGGAGTAAAACTCTATTCAAGTTTGGAAACACCTTCTATTAGTCCAAAAGAAACCTTAGAAAAAGAATTGAATCGTAAAGTATCAGGGAAAGAAATTCAACCGACTTTAGAACGAATAGAGCAAAAAATGGTTCTAAATAAACACCAAGAGACACCTGAATTTAAAGCAATTCAACAAAAATTGGAAAGCTTGCAGCCACCTACACCACCAATACCCAAAACACCTAAACTTCCAGGTATTTAAACCTTAAAAAAGGAAAAGAGTAGTTACCAAAAAACGGTAACTACTCTTTTTTTATAAAAACATTTCCTCATGTTGGGGTCCCGAGCGCCTACGAGGAATTTGTATCGATAAGAAATAGATTTAAAAATTTCGCTGTTTTTTTCTAATTTCATTTTGAGGTGAATTAATTGGTAGTTATTAGAGGTGCCCTATACCTAATAATTTATCTACATTCCCTTTAGTAACGTGTAACTTTCCAAATTTACAAAAGCGACTCATAGAATTATTTCCTCCCGTTAAATAATAGATAACTATTAAAAATAGACAATACTTGCTCATAAGTAACGGTACTTAAATTGTTTACTTTGGCGTGTTTCATTGCTTGATGAAACTGATTTTTAGTAAACAGTTGACGATATTCTCGATTGACCCATTTTGAAACAAAGTACGTATATAGCTTCCAATATTTATCTGGAACATCTGTGGTATGGCGGGTAAGTTTTATTAAGACACTGTTTACTTTTGGTTTAGGATGAAAGCATTCCGCTGGCAGCTTAAGCAATTGCTGAATCGAGACTTGAGTGTGCAAGAGCAACCCTAGTGTTCGGTGAATATCCAAGGTACGCTTGTAGAATCCTTCTTCAACAATCAGATAGATGTCAGACGCATGGCTTTCAAAAACCACTTTTTTAATAATTTGTGTGCTTAAATGGTAAGGAATACTCCCAACAATTTTATACCTCTGTTTGTTAGGGAATTGAAACTGTAGAATATCTTGGTGAATTAAAGTGACACGAGTATTCAGTTTTAATTTTTCTGACGATAAGTTGAATAGATGACTGTCTAATTCAATAGACGTTACCTGTTTACTTATTTTAGCCAGTTTCGTCGTTAAATGCCCTTTACCTGTTCCAATTTCGTAAACGGTATCGGTTTCTTTTAAATTCAATTGTTTTATTATTTGGTTGAGTACTTTTTCACTCGTTAAAAAGTTTTGAGAATATTTTATATTTTTGTTCATGTAATCACTCCTGAAGTGATTACATCTATAAACAAATACAGAAGTTAAACGATTTGTTTGTAATTTTAGTTATCTGTTTAAAAAGTCATAAGATTAGTCACTGGTAGGAATTAATCTAACGTATTTATTTATCTGCGTAATCACTGTTTTTAGTCTGTTTCAAAACAGTAGATGTTTTATCTACATAACGCATTTGGAATACCAACATGACGAATCCCTCCTTCTTAATTACAAATTTTTAGCATCTAATTTAACTTCAATTCCTATTATACAAAATTTTTAATGCACTATCAACACACTCTTAAGTTTGCTTCTAAGTCTTATTTCCATAACTTTAGGGTTAACCATACGCAAGACCAATCACTCTCGGACAATACTCATGATTTTAATGATAAAATCCATGTTAAACCCATAGATAAGAAATACACCTGCAATAACCGTTACCTGTTTGTGCCAATTTAAAAATGCACCACTTTTTTATAATTAAAACGGTTGAAAACTGTACCACTAATAACTCACAATAGAGAGATGTCACCGTCAAGTTAAATGTACAAAATAACAGCGAAATTTTTAAATCTATTTCTTATCGATACAAATTCCTCGTAGGCGCTCGGGACCCCATGTTTTAAAAGCTGATCGAGAAATAAAACACACAACGGTATTCTTTCTTTTTTCAGTTGGTACATTTTGCAGTCTGTAACGTGTCATTTACTGTTTGTTACCTTAACATATCCAGTCGAAAACACAAGGGTATATAAACGAGCAAGCTCGCCCTTGTGTTTTCTTTGTGTCTATGTTGCGTACTCGTCACAGCAAACGACACGAACACACTGGCGAAAATGAACCAACAAAACGAAAAAAGAAAGGAGCGTACACTGTAATTTATTTCTAGCTTTTAAAACATGAGGAAAACAGCTTCACTTCCTCAAACGCCTAACAAAAATGGTTGTCAAAAAACTAAAAATCAAAAAAAAGAAAAGAGGAAAAGAAAATGGAAAAAACAAAAAAATTACAATTAGAAGATTTTACAGAAAATGAGTTTTTTGGAACACAAGAACAGCAATATCTAAAAGCTCAAGTAAGAGAAGAGCTAAAAGAGCAAGGCTTTATCATAGATAGCAGTTTTGAGGGCGATTTTAAAACATGGATAGGTGTATACGCAAGACCAAAAGATAAACCGACCTACTTAGACCCTCAAAACGATAAAGAAGCAGAAGAACAAGAGCAATATTCTATTAACGGCTTTAAACAAGATTTTAGCGAATGGTTTGAGTGGGAAATAAAAAATTTGAAAATTAAAGAAATGTAAAAGAAAAGCCTAGCAAAAAAAGCTAGGTTTTTCTTTTACATAAAACACCAAAAAGAAAAACCTAAGAAGGATAAAATAAGTTGTTCCACTTGCGGTGCAGTTGCTCCTCGTTCCAAACCCAACTTATTTCTTTGCAAAGATATTTGTATTTGACTAACACCTTTCCTCGAATGGTAAAAGCTAACCGTTCGTTACTCTACCTCAGATACTTTCTTTTTTCAGTTGGTACATTTTGCAGTCTGTAACGTGTCATTTACTGTTTGTTACCTTAACATATCCAGTCGAAAACACAAGGGTATATAAACGAGCAAGCTCGCCCTTGTGTTTTCTTTGTGTCTATGTTGCGTTCTCGTCACAGCAAACGACACGAACACACTGGCGAAAATGAACCACCTAAACGAAAAAAGAAAGGAACAAGATATGTAGAACATTCACAGCTTTTACCATTCGAGGAAAACAGCTTCACTTCCTCAAACGCCTAACAAAAATGGTTGTCAAAAAGCCAAAAATCAAAAAGAAAAGGAATGATAAAAATGAAATACATTAAAAACGTTGAAACATTGGAAGAATTGAAAAAAGCCTACAAAAAGTTAGCTTTGAAGTTACACCCCGATTGTGGCGGGAATGAAGAAGAAATGAAAATTTTGAACAATGAATATGACGAACTGTTTAGCAAACTTAAAAACACTCACAAGAACAAAGACGGCGAAACCTATACAAAAGAAACGACTGAAACGCCCGAACAATTTAAGGACATTATAAATCAACTTTTCAATCTGAAAATGGACGGTGTATCAATTGAAATCGTGGGAACTTTTATATGGTTAACAGGCAACACAAAACCTTATAAGGACGACATAAAAGCCCTAGAATTTCGTTATTCACCAAAAAAATACGCATGGTATAAAGCACCAAGCGATTATAAAAAACGTAGTCGAAAAAATTATGATATGGACACAATAAGGGGAATGTATGGAAGTCAAAAGGTGAAGGAAGATAAAGAAGAAAAAAAATACTTACAAGCCAATTAAGGCTTGTAAGTTTATCAGAAAGGAAGTTTTAAAGTGGATATTAAAATAAAAAAAATAAATTTTGAAGGTAATATTTTAAAAGTTATAAAAGCGACAGTAACAGAAATGAGAGGAATAAATAATCATCAAAAATATGATTTTGATTTATATCAAATAGAAGCACGTTCGCCAATGTCAACAAGAGAAATAACTTTAACAGTTGATTTTATAGAAAAAAAAGTATTAGGTGATATTATCGCTTTTGGTGATTGGTACGATTTGGATATAGAATCAGTAAATGAAATATTAAAGCAATTAAAAAAGGAAGGACAAACATTAAGAACAATCAATTTTATTTAAAAAAGTATCAAAAAAAGGAAAATTATTTTTCCTTTTTTTGATACTTTTTAGGTTTATTTGCTTTAATATATTCAGAAAAAATTTTTAAAAATTCTTCTGTTTCTTCGACTGTTAAATAGTCAATTTCAAAATACTTTTCTAACAAAGCACCTTTTTCAATTAGACGCTTTGTTCTTCTTTTTCTGTTAATATTTTGCTCGCTATTCGCTCGCAAAATATTTTTTTTGAATTTTTAGTTTTTCTATTCTTTTGTTGATGTCATTTAAATCATTATTTACCATAACTATTTAAATAATTCAGAAAAATTTTGACTATTCGCATTTAATAAAGTTTCTAATTCGTCATAGAATAATTCTTTGTTTTCTTCAATCGATTCAATAGAAATATCATTTTTTGAAAGAATAGAAAGGACAAAATCACCAATATCTGCTTTTGATTTTAGAATTAATTCTTCTTTTTTCTTTTGTAATTCTTTAATTTGAAGTTCAATATCAGAAACAGTTTTTTTCTTTCTCTTTTTTGGTTTTGTTTTTGGAATGATTTGTTCATTTTCTGTCTTGATGTTTTGATCTTGGTTTTCCATAAAATATCCCTCCTAATAATTTGTATATGTCTATCATATTATATTATATTTCTAAAATCAATAAATATAAACGAAAATGTCAGATTAAACATATTTACTTTTTCATTGATAAGTGGTAGAATTAATTTATCAAGGATTCCCTTAGATTTTTTACTAAGGGCGCACTTATACCCACCAAATTTCATTTGTGGTTAATGTGCTATAAACCTTATTGCATTCAAGGTTTATCGTCAAGCGTGTTTGTTAAAATTCGCTACGCTCATGTTTGAAAAGAAAGAGAGGTGATACAATTGGCAATCTTCCATTTATCTATGACAATAGCAAAAAGAGAAGGCGGAAAAAGAAGTTTAATCGCAATGGCTGCTTATCGAAGTGGCGAAAAATTGTATAGTGAACTATATGAAAAAACTAATCTATACAATCATAGAACTG
>NZ_CP038867.1 GCF_004792515.1 Vagococcus xieshaowenii
AGTCAACATAATCCTCCTTCGCTTTCAAATACTTGAAAGTCTTATAAAATCGTTGTATGATAGATATGAAAAGAGAGATATGCGTCAACATATCTCCCTATGTAGAACCGTTAAAAAGACGGTAGCTTATAAAATGATTTTTGTAACCATCTTAACTGGCTAAAGTTAGAAGATGGTTACTTTTTTTTGTTGTTATTGTTTATCTGCAACACTAACATTGCAAATGCAATCATTAGCGATAATGCTTCAAAAACAGACACGCTAGTCCTTTCCAGGAGTAGAGCTTATTATCAACATAAGGCATCACCCCTTTTTCAAGAGATTTGCCACCATCTTTTCACTTTTCTACGTTAATTATTATAGCATATAACAAGCAGCAAGATAAAAAATACCTAAACAACTGACTTTTAGAGAAGAATTTTAAGCTTAGTTAATGGATAATCCTCCACTAATTTATTTGAAATGAGCTTAGAATCATCGTCTAAACATGAGTATTCTCATAAAAAAAATATTACTGTCACCTTTTAGTTAAAATTAAGAGTGTTTTAGTGGTAAACTATAACTAACTTAGGAAAAAGTTAATCAGGGATCGATTAACTGTCTTAGCTAATGTTTTTAATATGCGAAAAAAAAAAGACCATCCTGAAGGAACGGTCTGTTTTTACTGTTCTATAGGAATAAAACAAGTAGAATCGATTTTGTTTTTTTGTTGTTCTTCTATACTATACATATTTAAAATTTAAGTAGAAGATGTTCTAAATTTCTTTTATTAATAATCTATTTTCTAAACTCAATTTATGCATTAAATTTTTCCCTTTTGATTTATTATCAAAACTTTCACCATAGTTTGTAAGCAATTTATTTATTTTTTTTAACATATTTTTCTTTGAGTTATCCTCATAGTTTGAATAAACAAAATTTAGCTTTATATTACTATCGTAAATATCGTAAAAATCAAATATGGATAAAAAATATGAATAATCTGCTGAACTTAAAGAGTGACCAAAAAAATATATGTTTTCTACATCTTTTTTAGCCGGTATAGGTTCTCTTTCTGTTTTATCTAAAGACATAATCCTGCTAGTTTTAGTAAAAAAGCTTAAATTTTCAGATTTTTGTGAAAAACTATCTATTCAAAAATAATTTCTTCTCTTGATATATCTCCATGTACATTATTCATAAAGTAAATTTTTCCTCTGTTTAAGGTTTGGAAATGGTTTTGTATAGTTAAAATTAATAACATTAAAATTCATTCTCATTATCTTGACTAATTATTTTTTCAAATAATTCATATGCATTATTTAGATAACAGTGTTCACTATAAGTTATTTGTTTTGTTAAATAGTCTCTAAAGGAGTTTTCAAATTTATTAAGTTCTTCTAGTAAAAAATCAAATATAGTACATTTTTTTTCAGATAAAAATTCCCCCAACTGAAACCCATTCATTATTTTTACTACACTTTTTTGAATTAACATAATTTTCCAATAAATGATTTTCACCATCACTTTCGAACCATTCTAATATCTCTAATATCGAGCTTTCAACATCACTCCATAATAGATTCTTCTTTTTATCTTCTTTTGACGTACCCATAAACCAATAGTCCCAAAAAGTAAATTCATTGTTATTAAACACAATATCTAATAAGTTAAGTCTATTTTTTTAGAAAGTGCTAGTTGACTATTTGCAATTTCTAATTCTTTTCTTTGAGATTCTAATTCATTTAAAAATTACTGATCTATTATTTATATCAACACTAGGATTTCGATAAAGTTCAATTTTAATGTCTTTTAATGCATTTATTGATTTTATTTTATTCTCTAACCGTTCTATTGTATCTGTTATATTTTTTAAATTTGATACATTATTTTCATACTTATACTTATCAAAATTTTTGATACTTATAGTTAAAAAATCACTATAAGTGCTATTAAGACCAGCAAGACAAATCAAAACCATTCCCTATAATTACCAAAATCTTTCATTGCTTCTCTCCTTTGAATTAAAATAATAAATTTATCTTACCATATTATACATATCAGTAATTAACTAATCTGACAAATTTTAACTGTACCCTAAATAGACACATCAATTATATTGGAATTTTAAAGATTTATGTTGTATGATTAGGGTGTATTTTAATTATGATTTAATTTTGGGGTGATTTAAGTGAAAGTTGCTTATGCAAGAGTTTCAAGTGAAGAACAAAATTTAGACAGACAAATTGAAGAATTTAAAAAGTTGGGGGCAGAAAAGATTTTCATTGAAAAAAATCTGGTGCGTCTATTGAACAGCGTCCAATTTTCCAAGAGGCCCTTTCTTTTGTCCGTGAGAAAGATATTTTTAATGGTAGAAGCAATTGATCGCTTAGGAAGGAACTATCAAGAGATTATCCCAGACTGTTAATTCATTAAAAGCTAAAGACGTGCAGCTAATCATTACTAGCTTACCAATCATGGCTGAAGCAATCGGCAATCCCCTTCTAGATAATTTTATTAAGGACCTGATTGTTCAAATTTTTAGCCATGATAGCGGAACAAGAACGTACTGAGTCCAACGTCGCCAAGCACAAGGTATCGCGATTGCTAAAGCAAATGGCGTGTATAAAGGACGTCCAAAAACTGTACTCTCCTAATGCACGTGACCTCAGAAACGTTCCATCTATCATCAGATTGTTGCTGATTTGAATAATGGAATAGCTATTTCAACGATTGCAAAAGAACGCGGGGTAACAAGACAGACTATTTATAGGATCAAAAATGAAAATTACTTCATCATAATACTTATTGTATTAATTGAAAAAAAGAGAAATGAAAAAAGCCCTTTACAAGGGCTTTTAAACTTCACCAAAATAGGTAGTATAATATTTACCATTTATTTCTGTTACTAAAAATGTTCGTAGTGGCGTGTTAATATTTTTCCCATCAACACCTGGAGAAAACAGTATACAACGCTTCATTTTTCTTCAATGGATCAACTGTATCTTCAATTTCGCTTCCTTTTTCAATATCTATTTGAAAAGCTTCTATAACAAACCCTTCATTTAAATAAGTACCACCGGATTGAATTTTGTGGTGTAGAATGACCATACTTCCGAAATTTGATGACGAAAAACGATTCCGGAAACTAATAAAATACTCAATACTCCTACTATTATTGAAAGGATTATTTTACTTTTAGATTTCTTCTTATTCATTGTGTCTCCTTAGTTATATCTTTCATAACAATAAATGAACTATAAGCTGAAGTATTGATACTATCCCAAGCAGTATTTTTTCTATTTGTAGAGTGTTGAGAAAATATAAGCTTTTCCATTCTTCTTTTGACTAACATAAGACATATGTCCTATATTAAAAGTATTTTTTTCCCAATATGCAACAAATGCTCCTTCAGTCCATAACCTTTTTGAGCAGAAGCTTTATCATTATAGTTCAATGTGATTGCTCCATCAGCTGTCCAGTATTGAGCAAATGTAAACGCCACTGTCCACGACCTTGAATAAACGCCCTTTTTGTCCCAATACCACGGATAACCACTTGGATTGGCTGCCCAAACTTTTTTCTTTCCTCCGGCAAAAGCAATTTGTGATGTAAAGTTTGTACAGTCTCCATTACTGAAAACTTCATATGAACTATTAGGTGTTAAAGCATACTTTAAAGCATATGTAGTCCCTTTAGCGTAGTTAAATGGTGCACTTCGAAGTTGAGGTGCTGCCCGCTTCAATTGGGATTCATAATCTGCATTTAATAAAGCTTGTTTATTTTCTTCTCGAACCTCAAGATATGTTTTATTTAATAATTGATTTCGTTCCGTTTGAAAAGAAGTAGCATCTAGACTATAAAAATAAGTCAGATAATCTCGTTTGATAATTTGAAGCGAAAGAGGTAAATTCCGATATTTTCTGATTCATTTTTTACCTATTACATACTTATCACTATAAGCCAGATCATTTAAAAATTCTAAATATTCATCTGTTGCTTCTCCATTAAAATTAAAACCTAACTCCTCTTTAGCAGCTTTCAATAATTTTATTTCAGTTTGTGAGAACTTTTTTGATAAATCGAAGTCTGGTCCTATTCTTTTAGTTTCTTGAAAATTAATCGTTTCAGTTAGTGTTTGACCACCTTGTTCATCAGCTAATACTTTGGGTGCAGTTAAACCTATGGTAAATAATACTACTAAGCTTACTACTATTTTTTTCATTATGTAAACGCCTCCTTTTTTTAAAATAGTACCATAAATTAAAACATACTGGTAGCTTTTTTAATAGATGATTAAAAAAAACAATTAAATTATATTTAATCTAGTTCTATCACAATAAAAAATGACATAAATTCTTTATAAGACAAAAAAAATAAAAGCCCTTTATTAGGGCTTTTACTGATTATCTTATTATAGTTTGCTAGCGATGACTTTAATCATAGTTGATAATTCCCCGTATATTTGCTCTTTTTCTTCATCAGATAAAGTCAAACTATCTTTTGTTTTATCAATGTTAAAGGCAATATCATTCAAAGTATCTACTACCCCTGCCTTCAGGCTAAATCCTGCTTCAGGATCGGTTCTTATCGCATTTTTAATAGCTGTAAATTCATTATTTTCTAAATAAAGCTTAGCTCCGTTGATAAAATCATAAATACTTTCTTTAGTTACATTTGTTTCATTGTTATTATTCATTTTATTCCTCCTTATAATTGGTCACTGCTGATACCTTTAAAACCAACAAACCCATTTAACATGGGTTTATCTTTTTCTGAGTCATCAAGTGAATGAGCGTCTCCAACTGATGCCTCTGACTTTTCGCTTTTTTCCTCACTTGAAACTAAATAAAACTTCTTCTGTTAATTCTTCCTTGTGATGTTCATTTGAAATACTATCCTTATTTTCCATATAAAAACGCATAGCATTTTTTAACTGAGTGGCTAACGGTACTCTGGTTAACTCTTTTTCTCTCTTCATGAATGCCATAAATTTCATTATCTGATATTTTATCTGAATTAAACGTTACGGCTATCTTACTTTGTGTCATATCGATTATTCCCTTCTTTGTGTCATACCATATTTATAAAAACCATTCACATTAGCAAATTCTCCGTCTTCTGAATAAATAATTCTAACATTATCAAAGGCTTTTTCTATCAGGTCTCTATTTAGAATTTTACTTCCTCCACCCGTGAAAATCAAATTATCTATTGAAGTAAAGTGCATAAAAATATTTTTAACTTCATCAATCGTCTGTTCCGTATATAAATTGATAGCTTTCAGCACCGCTTCGGTCATATCGACAACGTTACCATGAGTATTAGGATAGAAAATAAAACGCCCTTCTTTAGACTCAATCCCTTTCCTCACTACGTTTTCAATCTGATACTTATTAGGTTTTTACAGAAGAATCACATACTAATAAGTCCGAAATCATACTATATAACGTCCACATGCCCGTTTCTTTTTGTTCACGTTCCGTTTCTTCCATTTTAAAGTTCTGTAGCTGGTCAAACAATTTAGTCAATCCACCAATATCAACGATAGCTGTTTTTTGTTTAATCCACTCATGATTTATGGGTTCCCCTTCATTGTTAAACAATTGATTATAGAACGTACCGATGGGCTGAGGAATAAGATGTACCACTTTCACGTCAACATTTACCGTATTACCATCAATTTCAACTGAATGTTGTCCTAAAGCATAATTTAGAATAGCTTTCGTGTTGTGTTCCGTATAATCTTCAGATGGTAAGCCTAGTACAAGATCAACTTCTACAATTTGTTCATCAAACGTTGAGGCTAATTCACAAATACTAAACGATAACATATTTTGAAATTTTTCTCCCTCGTATCGTTGTTTTCCAACCCCAAAAGACTCTCTCACATATTCATCTTTACCTAGTTCATTAATCCCTTTTCCAAAGTAGTATGAATTGGATTGATTTACCATTTTGTATTTTTTAACATCTACGTTTTCCATAAAAATTTTAGCCGTAAAATCAAACTTATTGGAACCATCTACATAGGTTGATTCAATGTAACGAGAAGGAATAGAAATTGGTTCAGCTCCTTCTCTAATTAGTTTCGCTGCTTTGTTTCCTAAGTCAATCGCAAAAATTGTTTTATTCATTTTCATAACCTCCGGTTTAATTTAACACATATTTTTAATTGGTAAAAAAATAAACACTTATTTATAAATACATATTACCACACATAATTAATAACTTCAATAAAAAATACGTATTTTTTTATATGTATTTTAAATAAATACGTATTTTTAAATATATACAAGTATATTGATACATATTTTTAAATATGTACTATCAGTTCATTAAATTTTATCTGTTCGCTTTACAAAGGGAACGTATGTTCTTATAATGGTAATATATATTATAATTAGGAAGTGAAATGATATGTCTTATTTCAATTATGAAGAAGAACCGTTAAAAGATATATTCTTAATCGACGCAAAATCCTTTTACGCTTCTTGTGAATGTGTCGCACGTGGTCTACACCCTCTAAAAACCATGCTTGTTGTAGCTTCTACTGCGGATAATACGGGAAGTGGCTTAGTTTTAGCAGCTTCTCCTTTAGCCAAGAAGAAACTAGGTATATCCAATGTGACAAGGTTAAACAAAGTTCCTAAACATAAAGACTTGTTGATGGTCCCTCCTAGAATGAACTACTATATCGACGTGAACATAAAAATTAATAATATATTTCGTCAATACGTTGCGGATGAAGATTTGCTTGTCTATTCTATAGATGAATCTATATTAGATGTCACTAAGAGCCTTAACCTTTTCTTTCCAGATAAAAACATGTCACGAAGGGAAAAAACGGTGGCGTCTTGCGAGAAGAATTCAACTGGAGGTAAAGAATGCGACCGGTATCTATCTAACGGTAGGTATTGGCGATAATCCCTTATTAGCAAAGATCGCACTAGATAACTACTCCAAACATTCAAAGAGCTTTATTGATGAAATTAGGTATGAGGATGTAGAGGAAAAAATATGGACTATCTCTCCTATGACTGATTTTTGGGGAATTGGTGAAAGAACGAAAGAAAACCTAAGAAAATTAAATATTTGGTCTATTAAGGAGTTAGCAAATGCTGATCCAGTCAAATTAAAAATGAAATTTGGGATACTAGGCCTACAATTATTTCACCATGCGAACGGTATTGATAGAACGATTTTGTCTGAACCCGCTCCTAAAACACGAGAAAAGTCCTATGGAAACAGCCAAGTATTGCCACGTGACTATCACAAGCAAGAAGAAATTGAGGTCGTCATTAAAGAAATGGCTGAACAAGTAGCCTCACGTATCAGACGTCAGGGATGTAAAACAGCTTGTGTTCGCTTATCTATCGGCTTTTCTTTTTCTGAATTTGAAAAAGGCTTTTCTAAACAACTAGCAGTTCCTTTAACAAGTTCAACAAAAGTCTTACAATCTCACTTACTTAAGTTGTTTAGAGAAAACTACGAAGGACAAGTTGTCCGTCATATTGGTGTCACCTATAGCAAATTAACCCACACCAACAGTCTGCAACTAAATTTATTCGAGTCACCTACCCTTACGATTAAAAATGAAAGAATTGATACGATTATTGATAAAATAAGGGATAAATATGGCTTCACATCCATTGTGAGAGCCACTAGTCTAAGTGAAGGCTCACGTTCAATCGCACGTGCTTCATTAGTTGGTGGACACGCTGGGGGTCATGATGGCTTATGAATGAAGAAGCTAAAAATCTTTTAAACTCCTACCAAGACAGAAAAATTCTAAAATGGATGGGGTTTTACTTGTCGGATCATACAGCTAAATTATCATCAGATAAATTAAACAACCAAGAGATTGATACACCTAAAGAAAGAATGACCGCACAAGACATAGATAATACCCTATTCTACGCCTATACAAAGGGAATGACGGTTAGTATTCAGTTAGATGAAAAAGACATTAACGGCTACTATAATCCCGATATAGAAGGCACAATAACGGGATTTTCAGATGACCAGCTATTGCTTTATAATCAGTCGATAAAAATAAGTCTGATTCGACATGTTGACCTTTTATCTACGAGTAAGTGGAGTAAACTATAATAGAAGGACATTTTTTGTAAATAATACATAGGAGGAAGTCTATCAATGATGAACTATCATCTGTTTTTGATGATCATTGAGCCGATTATCGAAAAAGAGAAACATGATTTTTTACAAGCTGGGATTGATTACCAGCGACTACTAAATGACTCTCGACCAGAAGATAAAAAATGGTCGTTGAATCAAATCTATCTCTGGTTAGACTACAAGTGGGATATTATTATGGGAGAACAGTTTGAAACACTAAAGGAACGCTATCCTCTAGACCAAATTCATGCCTGGGAAAAACGTTGTAACAACATGCATTATTTGGCAGCACTTAGAGAAACATTAGCAATTGAAACCGATAAATTCCAAGTAAAATCATGAGATAATATGATATAATAGTTGAAAAGATAATAAACAAGCAAAAATCAGGACTAATTAAATTAGTCCTGATTTTTGCTATATTACTTTTTCTTTATTATTTTATTGGTACATTATCGTTTGAGTAGAAGTATAAAATTATAAAATTATAAAAGTATAATATTATACTTTTATAATTTTATACTAAATGTTTTTCATCTTAATACTATCTCTTATAATTTTTTCTACTTGGAGACGGCATTGATTGTATATATGAATTCACCATATCCTCAATAACCTCATATATTTTTTTATCTTCTATTGTTGCTATAGTGGATATAGCTGTGTGAGTTTCTGAGCTTATTCTTATCGACTTAGCTAGTGACTTACTCGTTGTTTGTTTACTATTCAATAAGGTATCAGTAGGTAAAGTTTTATCTTCTGTTTTATTCAACTCTGGTTCAACCGAAAGTGGTCTTGTTGTTTTATTAATCCTTAATGAACCAATTCCCATTTTTTCAGACATTCTTATTCAGCTCCTTCTAATATTTTAATTCTATCTAATAATTCTAGTACTAATTCTTTGTAAATTTTATGAGTTCGAATATCATGAATATCATGTGGATTATTTGTTATAACCTACTCTATCATATCTTTTTAATCTTGCCATTTGCTTAATTTGATTTTTAAATATGTTGGGTTCTCCAAAAACATTGACTGCATCATTAATTACATCCAAATCATAGTCAGATCCATTTTGAAATAAAACAGGTAATACACCTGCAACATTTAAATTCAAATTATATTCATCTGTAAGATATAATAAATGTTGAATATATTTTTCCGCACCCCTTAATGCTCTCTCTTGTGTTTGTAAAACAACAATAACATAATCACTCGCAATTAATGCTGAATCCGTAAATTTATTTAATTGCGGTGGTACATCAATTATTACATAATCATAATTCTGTTTAATTTCATCTATTTTCATTTTAAAATAATAATCTTGTTCATAATCTGTTGCAAAATTATCAAATAAATATTTTTCATAATTTTGTAAGTCTGTATATGAAGGTAAAAAATCTAAATTATCATTAAAATTAATAATCGCTTCTTCTAGTTTATCCTCCATTAGTGCTACGCCAAGTGACATTTCAAATTTAGGCTCTTTAGATAAAACAGATCGCATTGTATTAAATAGCATATCAGTTGCATTGGCTTGCGGGTCTAAATCAACTAACAATGTTTTATACCCCATGAATGATAATTCATAGCTTAGCATAACCGCATTAGTTGTTTTGCCCACCCCACCTTTAAAATTCCCTGTAGTAATTACTTTCACCATAACGTAATTCCTCCCTCGTTTTTATAAAAATATAAAAGTATAAAAATATACATTTATAAAATTATAAAATTATAAATGTATTATTGTTTTTTTAAGAAACTAATAAATGCTTTTATATCAAGCTTTCATATTAATAATACTATTTTTTTATACCTTTGTAAAGATGTTTTTTATAAAAGTATAATTTTATAAAAGTATAATTTTATAAAATTTAATAATAAGCTAAAATAAATTATATTTTTATTTAGTTTTTTGTTGTTTATCCACCTTCTTAATGTTATATTGAATTTATATTAATAAAAAATATCGGAGGCTTATTATGACAAATACTCAAGCTGGTGCCATAAAAAGAATGAATAAACGAAAAGGATACCAATCTATTCCACGTTCATTCTTACAAGATGAAAATATTAGTTTAGAAGCTATCGGTTTGCTTTGCAATATGGAAAGTATGCCAGACAACTGGGTTTTCTATAAAACAGAATTAATGAGTCGTTTCAAATTTAATAAGCGAACCTCTATTACACGAATTTGGGACGAATTAGTCAGAGAAGGTTATATTGTCCAATTTCGAAAAAGAAGCGGAAAAAAATTCGAGTATCAGTATATTTTTAGTCTCGAAAAATTTTCACCCGAAGAACTAACAGAGTTGTTAGAAGAAATGAAAACAGAGGGGTTTTCTTTGTATTTAAAAAATAATGATGATATCAACATAAAAGCCACTTCTAAAAAAACATCAAATTCTGATGAAACCAATGATTTTTGGACTGTTGGTTTTGAACAGTCCAAAATGGACACTCCAAAACCAACATCTATTAAATTAACTACAAAAAAATTAACTACAAAAAAAGAAGAAGATATATATACGCCTACGCGTGATAAGCAATCTTTTTCAACTCTTTCAAGTTTATTAAAAAAATATCCTGATATGAGTCCAGTTGTAAATTATTTGAAAGCCTGTGACTTAAATCCTGATGATGTTTATAAGATTACAATCGCTTTAATCAATGAACCATATCTAATCAATCAACAAGCTATTATCGAGCAAATGCAATGGGCAACTATGAAAGCTAAATATGAAGGTGTCTATGACTTTGTAAAATATTTTTTAGACGGATTAAGAAAAAAAATAGAAACTAGAAGTTATTCAACACATAATGATGTTGAAACATTGTTCTCTGAAGAAAATAATACAACAGCAGATAAACCTAAGATTCCTATGTTTAATTGGCTTGAGAATTAAAATACCTCGATATTTCCTTATTTTGAATTACATTTCATTTCTAGATATGTTAAAATTTAATTAATTAATTTAATCAAATCAGAGGAAATGAAAATGACAAAATTAACTGATGATCAAAAAGAAAAGCTTGTTAAACTATATAATCAAGGTTTTACTGCAATAGAATTAGCGGAAAAATTTGGAATAACAAAAGGTTATGTTTATTTGATTACATCACAATACGGTGTCGTTAAAAATAAAGTAGTATCTCAGGAAGATAGAAAAAAAATAATTAAAGATTATCAAAATAAGGAACAAATTGATTCAATTTTATCAAAATATAAGATATCTAGAAGGTCCTTATATCGGATTTTAGATGAGAATAATATACCTAAAAGACAAGGTAGAAATAAAAAAAAGAACTAATAAATCTATTAGTTCTTTTTTTATGTCCACAAAATTCTGTCCATAACATTCGTATTATCCTTGTTTGTAAGGTCAGAAAAGTCTAATTCTATGGCTTTAGCAATTGTCTTAGCATTGATAGTTCTTAAAGCACGAACTAAATTTTGAATATCCAAAGTATGCTCATATCTAAAATTAAATTTAGAGTCGATTAGGATTTGATAATAAGGCATTATAACTTCAATTTCCATACGAGGATTAATAATGAGCGCATTATTTAATGCCTGGAAATAATCCTCAATTTTTTTAAAGTCGAGTGGTTCTTCTCTAAAAGAAATATCTAACAAATTATTTAAAACAGCAATCATATTTTTTTTAATCCTTTCTGGACAAAAAGCCAGATTAATTTCGCTGTTGTAATACATTATATCTACATACTCTTTTAGTTCATCTGAAGTAACGATATGGCAAAGAGATATACAATTCAGTATTTCATAATATATGTGAGAGTGGTATTTAGATGATTTTATTGTGTTTTTGAAATTTATTATTTCGTCTCTAGTAATAGATTCAACGATTTCTGGAAAACGATATGAAAAATTTTTTTTCGCTTTAAAATACTCCATTAAGCAATATAAATTATTATCCTTATTTTTTTTGAAAAATTCATAAAATATCTTAATTTCATCAAAAACTGGTTCATCGATGTTCTTGAATGCTAAAATTGTCATTTCTTTAAACTTTGAATTGCTGTATGCAATATAGGGTAGATCTTCAAGTGTTAGATTTATATTATCTAAAATTTTTACAGAATTACTTATACTTAGTTTATCTAAATCTTGTTCAATTCTTGATAGAGTTGACTGAGTTAAATTTATCTTATCTGCAAGAATTTTTTGATTAATATTTTGGCATATTCTTAAATTTTTAAATAATTCATTATCCATTTTAAACTCCTTAAATAATATATTTTAATCATATTTTAATTTAAATATGCACATTCTGCATATTTGTGTATGTTGCCACTCGAAAAGAAAGCGTTATTATGCAAAGTTCGAATTTTTTTTAAAAAAACTTTTTTTTATTGTTCGTTATTGTTAGACTAATTATTGTAATCGAAGGGAGGGTACATCAGTGAATATTATGGAATTTTTAGAGAGAATTTTAGTAAGTACTAAATAATTATATGTTGCTACTTTTTGAATAGTAGTATATAATACTAAGTAGCAATAGTTTTTCCTCGTTTATTATACAGGAAAAAGACACAAAAAAATAGAGAAGCACATTATTTCTGAACAGGGTTACCAGCCCTGCTTTAACAAAATAATGTTTTCACCTCACAAGTCCTACAAGACCAATTGTGTGTGATAGCTTCTCTAGATGTGTTGTATTGCTACAACTCCAAAAATTATAGCAGATTTCCAGATATTTTGTAAGGGATAAAGTCTTTTTTATACCTTTCCTAAACTTTTATATACATTTATCTCAAGATACTTATGTTTTTTTACACATAACTATCACTTGATATTTGGGAATTGCTATAAATACGAGTTGTAGTAGACACACATTTTAGGGAGCTTTTACCGCAGAATGAGTGGTGAAGGCTCCCGTTTCTATTTTTCTAATGCTAATACATTATGAAAGGTAGTGGTCGTATGACAACATGTAAAAAAACTAGAATATTTTCTGTCGATGAAGTGGCAAGAAAAGTATTAACTGTTGAAACGTTTGACAAAGAAAAAGGAAAATATTGTCGTTGGGTAAATAATAGCGATGGGACCTTTCGTTTGATTGCACCAGATCTTAAGCAGCCAATCATTAAACCGGTATCTGATATTTATAAACAAATAAAAATTGCTGTGCATGACCAACGAATTATAGCAAAAAGATATCATCCTAACGGATCACTATTCGCAGTCAACGTAAAGCTTTATTAAAACATTTAAATACTTAAGAAGGCTCTATCTATTAGTTAGCAAGTAAAGACTTACCAATGAGACATCTAAAAGGATGTCGCTCTTTGATAATTGAATAAAAAGGAATGTGGAGAAAGGAGAAAAACAAGAGGAATCCTAGACATGAGAACTGTGGCTCGATAGGTTGGCATTCCATACACAGATGGCGAGTAGTCTGGTAAGCGACGAAAGTTCTTTGAGGTTGCTAGTACATGCCTAAAACTAGTGCGTTTAACGGGTTTCGAGCGTAAAAACCTGATTGCTAATTAACAAATGGAGCCTTCTGTTTGAAGGAGAACTTTATGACAGAATTAAAATATTTAGAAAATGATATGATTCAATTAATCAAAAAAAGAAAAAGTCGAAACATAAAATTAACGGAAATCGTCGAAACATTTAACGAGAAAAAAGTCGCGATAACCACCTTACGTAAAGTAGTTGGTCTATCTAAGCGTTTGAAGTTGAATTACTGCTTTGAAAACAATAAATGTGTGACGTTAGTTGAGTTGAGACATGAGGTAGCCTAATGAAATTATTTTTAAATTCCGAAGAGAAAATGTCCGAAAAATCAACGTATAGAGAATACGATGTATTGACGGTAGAAGATTTAAGCGACAAAAGTGAACTGTCTAAGTTATTAATCGAAATGCAGGGAGAGTCATTCTTATACGTATTAAGCTTTGAAAGCTTACGAATTAGTACCGCACAAATGAGTAAATTATTTGATTTACTAGATGCTGCACATGTAGAACTAGTCTTTCTAAATGAAACGACTGATTTTAGTATGTATCTAAGAAAAATATGTCAGGCAGAAATAAAGAGCATTACCTATCGAACAAAAAAGGGAATAGACAACGCACGCACTCAAGGAGTAGTGGGTGGACGTCCTAAAACACCTAAAAAGACACAAGAAAAAATTCGTGAGTTGTATTATTCAAGAAAATTGAGTTTAAAACAAATTGCCGAAAAGTGTAATGTGTCTATAGCAACGGTTTACAAGTATTCGAAAATTTCATAAAAAAGGGATGAACACGATGAAAAAAACTAATTTAACGAAAAAAAATATGGTGATGATGGCTGCTGCTATTTTGCTTTTGGGGGGCGGAGGCGTAGCGTACGGAGCCAATAAAACAAAGCAAGCGAAACAAGAAGAAAGTACGTACCTAGTTAAGCAAAGTGACGGGTATCAAGAGCTTTTAAACCAAGTACAAGCTTTATTTTCAGATAAAGACGAACACTTTTTAGTAAAAGATCTAACGGATGAACAAATTCAACAAGTAAAACAAACGTTAGAGAAACTAGAAAAAGACAGTAAAGAACACACGCTAAAGTATGACTTACCTGAAGAAAAAAAGCTTACGTCAGCTCAAAAAGAGGCAACTGCCTTATTCAATCAATTAACAGAAAAAGTAACCATGCAACAAGCGTTAAATAAGTGTTTTGAGTCGGTTGTCCTAAATGGTGAAACGGTGAATGAAAAAGTTGGTATCGTGGCGTCTTTGAAAGAAGAGGCGTTAAATTCATTTTCTACTGATGAAAAAACAGACGATACGTTTAAACTAGCCGTTCAAAAGTTAGTCACGAATGCGCAAGGACAATTAAAACAGCAGGCAGAAGCGACTAAGTTAGTGACTGCTTTATTTGATAAAAAAGAAGTGTCAGCAAAAGTGACTGACAAATCCTATAACGAAGCGAAAAAAGCCGTCGATAAAGTCTTAACAAAGACCGTTAAAGAACGTTTAAATAAGCAATTAACCACGGTTAAGCAGTATTTAGACGAGAAGAAACAAGCGGAAAAAGAAAAGAAAGAACAACAGGAACGACAAGAGCAACAAGCCAAAGAAGAACAAGCACAAGCCTCACAAGAAACTAACGTTGAATCAAATGTTGAAACGGGTTCGTGGGATAATTCTAACACCAACGACACAACAGGAACCGTAAATAATGGGTCAACGGGAAGTGGTTCATCATCAACAGGTGGCGGTAGTTCGTCTGGAGGTTCTACTTCAAACGGAGGCGGACAAACTGGCGGTGGCTCTACAGGAAGTGGCAATACGGGTGGTTCAGGTAACACTGGTAACGGTGGCAATACTGGAGGCACTGGAAATGGATCTACTGGCGGACAAACAGGTGGAGGTTCAAACTCAGGCGGGTCAGGCAATACAGATAATGGCGGAGGGAACACAACACCTCCTCCTACGGAACCAGAGCAACCACAAGAACCACTTGGAGGACCAGGTAATAGTGGCATGAAATTTGGTTCAATGAACGAAGCGTTTGATTGGGATCAGCAGAACTCAAATAATCCAGACAGTCCTTGGTTTGGGATGAATGCTCACTTTTATCCAGTCTATTATCCAGATGGAACAGAGGCTTTTTGGACTATTCAATATTCATAATTAAAAACAGAACGATGTGGTCATGCGTGACCCTTAAACATTAGAGAAACAATCTAACTTTTAAGGGCATGACTGCATGGTTCTTTTTTATATATTTTTTTAGTTGAAAGGAGGATAGAGGTTTTATTTATCACCAAACATATTTATTTAGGAGGAAATAATGAAATCAAAACGATTTGTCTCAGTTGTCATGGTGATGATGTTGTTACTTCAACAAGTAGGTTCAACTGTTTATGCAGTGACAACCAATGATGGTACACCAGCTGTGGAACAAACCATGGAAACAGAACAAACTGAACGCTCAGATAGCGCGGACACATCAGAAAGTGGGAGTGAACAAAACTCTACAGAGAAAGAAGTAGTAAGCTCATCTATTGAAAATACCGAGGAAGAGGCACAAGCTCCACCAGTTGAAAAAGAACAAAATGTTACTAATGTTATTAACGAAGAAACAGAAGAGACACAAGAATCTACTGATAGTTCGTCTAATGTGGAAACAGATACCAGTAGCACAAACGATAAATCTGCGGAACAGTCGAAAGAAACTATTGATAGTTCCTCTGTTAAAGAATCAGATGAAACAGTTCCGCAATTATCAGAACAATTAATCTTAGAAAAATTACAAGGAATGCGTTCAACGAGTGAACAAGATACATTGAAAGACTACTTCGTTGGTGATAATTTCTTAGGGACAGAAAAACAATTACGTGCGTATGCACAAGCTAGAGGATTAACTCTTACAGCAAAAAGAATAAATTACACTAACGTGAGAATACTCCCTAAAGTACCAAATGGTCAATATCCAGAAGGAACCAATTTTACTCATGATTACATGTTGAAATTCACTTTAGATGGCAAAACAGTGTTTTGTATTCAAGAAGCTAGTCCTACCTGGAATGGAGCGACGTACAATGGCGAACAAGCTATTACATCCTTTTTAACAGATGCGACATTAGTGAAGAAACTAAATTTAATCGCTCATTTTGGGTACTATGCCAATTCTGATAAATCAGATGCGCAGTATGCAGCAACTGAATTGATGCTTTGGGAAGCATTTGGTGGTTCTACTTTAAAAACTACTATTCCAGATTACTCAACAAGAAAATCAGCGGTTAACTCAAAAGTTTCAAGTTATCAAAAACCTTCATCATTAAAAGGTTCCACAATTACAGTAAAAGCAGGTCAAACAGTTACAAAGACTGACTCAAACGGAGTGTTGTCTGATTATGAAGTAATCACGAATACGGCTAATGTTGGGATAAAAATTAATGGTAATAAATTAGAAATTACTGGTAAAACTAATTCAAATTCAAATGGTGTAGTTTTATTACAGAAGAAAATGGCAGTTACACCCGAAAATTCTTTGGTCTATCGTAAAGGGGTCATGCAAGCTTTGGGTTATTTAAATGACCCAGATTTGATTAAAGAAACGATAAACATCAAAGTAGAACTAAACGGTACAGTCAAAATTAAAAAAGTTGATGAAAATGGCAAATCTCTTGCAAATGCTAAATTCAAGTACACGTATGGTTCTAAGAGTGGTCAAGTGACGTCTAATAGTAGTGGTGAAGCGACGTTGTCTAATGTTCCCGCAGGTTCTAAAGTAACCGTGACGGAAATTCAAGCCCCAACAGGATATGTGTTAGACAGCACTCCACAAACCGTAACGGTTGAAGCAAGCAAAACCGCTATTTTAACGTTTAAAAACAAACAAATCAAAGGAAACATCAAGTTAGTTAAAAAAGCTGATGAAAATTGGCAAACAGGCGCTAAAAATGATTTTCTTAAAGGTGCTGAGTTCACGCTTTACAAATCAGACGGAAAAACACAAGTTGCGAAAGCTACAACGAATGCGAAAGGTGAGATTTCATTTACTAATATTGCATATGGGGATTATGTGTTAAAAGAAACGAAAGTTCCTGCAGGTTACTTACCAGTTGCAGATATGAAAGTATCTATTAAAACAAATGGTCAAACCATTACGTTAAATGCAACAGATAAAGTCATTAAAGGAAACATCAAGTTAGTTAAAAAAGCCGATGAAAATTGGCAAACAGGTGCTAAGAATAATTTCTTACAAGGCGCAGAATTTACCCTTTACAAATCAGATGGTAAGACACAAGTAGCGAAGGCTACCACAAATGCGAAAGGTGAAATTTCATTTACCAACTTATTATATGGAAACTATGTATTGAAAGAAACGAAGGTTCCAGAAGGCTATTTACCTGTAGCGGATATGAATGTCTCAATTAAAGAGAATAGTAAAACGATCGAATTAAGTGCCACTGATAAAGTCGTTAAAGGGAATATTAAATTAGTGAAAAAAGCCGATATTAATTGGCAAACAGAAGCGAAAGACAGTTTCTTACAAGGCGCCGAATTTACTCTTTACAAATCAGATGGTAAGACACAAGTAGCGAAAGCCACAACGGATGCTAAAGGTGAAATCTCATTTACCAATTTATTGTATGGGGATTATGTATTAAAAGAAACAAAAGTCCCAGAAGGTTACTTACCTGTAGCGGATATGAAAGTTTCTATCAAAGAAAATAATCAAACAATCGAATTAAGTGCGACAGATAAAGTCATGAAAGGCTCTATCAAATTAGTTAAAAAAGCAGATGAAGAGTGGACAACGGATAATACGAATACCTTCTTAAAAGGTGCAGAATTTACATTATTCAAATCAGATGGTGAAACAGAAGTCGCAAAAGCAACGACGAATGAAAAAGGTGACATCATCTTTAATGACGTGCTTTATGGTTCATACATTTTGAAAGAAACGGTTGTTCCAGAGGGTTACTTACCAGTAGAAGATATGAACGTGACCATTAATAAGGATCAACAGTTAATTGAATTGTTCGCAACGGACAAAGTGATTCGTGAAGACTTAAAATTAACGAAAGTTGATATTGAAAGTGGGAAACCAATCTTAACGAAAGACGCTCAGTTTGAAATTAAAAACTTACAAACGGGTCAATTAGTGACACATACAACTGAATTAGAAGAAGAAAGCTCGGTTTTCGTAACAAACGAAGATGGAGTTATTTTTGTGCCTCAATTGAAGTATGGCTGGTATGAAGTGACTGAGATTTTCGCACCAAACGGTTATATTCAGCTGAAAGAACCCGTTAAATTCAAAGTAGACGGGTCAAACAATGGCTTAATTGAGTTAACGATTACGAATAAACCGGCTAAAGGGAAAGTAAACGTTAATAAGATTGGTCAAAAAGAAGTAGCGGTTGAGTCAGAAGAAACAGAATTTGGTGAGTTATACCGATTCACGTATGATTACCGCGATTTAGCAGATGTTACATATGAGTTATATGCGGCAGAAGAAATTAAAACGGGTGATGGCGTTGTTCATTACGAAAAGGAACAAATCATTGATGAAGCGACAACTGATGAAAATGGCCGTTTTGAAATCACTGGTCTTTACCCTGGTCACTATTACTTGATTGAAAAAGAAGCGCCAAACGGCTATATCAAGGACAAAGAAAAAGTACCGTTTGACATTCGATACGAAGGTCAAGAAGTAGAATTATCAGAAACAGACGTGGAACACAAAAATATCTGGAATGAGTTCCAAGTATTAATTAACAAAGAAGAGGAAGTAGTGAGTGGTTGGGAAAATAACGCACCAATTATTGAGACAATCCCTTCTCAAAACAAGGTCTTTGGGTTATTTAAGCGCAACGGCTTTGAATTGAACGGCGAACAAGTCGTACCAGAAAATAGTTTAGTAGCGATTGTGAAGACGATTCATGGCGTGGCAACATTCCAAGGTCAATTACCAGAAGGTGATGACTACTACGCGAAAGAATTAGATGCAGGGCTTGACCATGTGTTAGAAGATACGGAATATCCTGTTGATTTAACGCCACAAGATAATCGTGAGGTCGTTCAAGCGAATGTTTATGCAAATCAAACATTTGTTGGCAATGCAAACTTAAACAGAATGGCACGTCAACCAATCTTAAATAAATTAGCACGCCAAAACGTGAAATTAATCAAAGTGGATAATACGTCTTATGTGAATGAGAAAGTATTAGCAGGTGTGGCGTTTGATTTATTGAAAACAGATGGTGAAGAAGAAGTAAAAGTAGCGGAATTTGTAACGGATGAGAACGGTGAAATCAACCTAGAGAATTTACCTACAGGTCAGTACAAGTTTGTTGAAACACAACCTTTAGAGAATTACTTGCCAAACAGCGAAGATTTGAGCTTCGAAATTCAACCTTCAACTGATGGCGAAGTAATCATCATTAAAGCGCACAATGAACGTGTAGAGCCAACACTAGGCACGATGTTAACGGACTTGGACGGTCAAAAGTTAATTGATAGCTTAGTGGACAACACTTTCATTGATACCCTAGATTATACAGGAATGTTGCTAGGAAAAGATGAAAAATATGAGATTCATTTTGAATTATGGGAGCGTTCATCGTTAGGTGCGTCACAAGATAAGTTAGTGGCGAAAACTATCGCAAAAGACGTGGTCTTTGAAACTGAAAATGGCACGTATGATATGCGACTAGATGTCCCAGCGGGTACATTAGAGCCAAGTAAGACGTACTATGCGAAAGAATTTGTTTACCGTAAAACGAAAGAGAATCCTACACCAGACAAACCATTTACAGAACATGATGATCGTGACTGTAAAGACCAAACGATTGAAACGAAAGCAAAACCGATTGTCCCAGTTAAGTATTTACCACAAACGGGTGAAACGGCGAAACTAGGTCTTTCAATTCTAGGGTTATTATTGGTCATTTCAGTTGGTTATGTTTGGGTAACAAAACGTCGTAAAGAGAGTTAAACACTCTCTTTGCGCTTTAAATAAGAAATAAGGAGGAAGGAACTAATGGGAATCGGTATCGGTTTAGTGATTGGATTTTTATCAGGTATGGTCATTACGGCACTTTTTGCGAATCCAGCGAATATGTACGATAAAGGATACGAGGACGCAATGGAAGTTGCTACTTTAAAAAAATAAAGAACGGGTGATTACAATTAAACAGTTAAATTTTTTGATTGTTTTAACAATGTTTTGTAGTAATATGGCAAAAATTTTTAAATCATTTTTTAAAGCAATGTTAATCGTTGGGATATTAATGCTATTTGGCGGTGTGTTTGAGCAACCGATGGCGGAATTAATTGCTTTTTATAGAATTATGGCGATTGGTACGTTTGGTGTATATGCCTTGTACCTATTTCTAGTTAACGTCTGTATAGGTATTAATAATGGTAACTTGACAATTAAATTAAAAGAATTTATCAATCAACTTTATAGCAAAAGATGGATAGCATTCACTCTATTGATTACATATTTGTTCATGTTGTCATTTAAGGAAACGAATGTATTAGATTTAGGTTCTTTGAGAATGGTTTTAGAAGATTCGGTATTCAGACTATGCGTTCGATATGCACTCTTATATGGTTGTTTTGAAGTAGTGAAGGCTGGATTAATTAATTTGCTGCGACAGGAAAAATATTTTGATAAGTGGTTTTTAAGAAAAGAAATATACGAGTATGAGTTGTTAAATACCAATATTTTTAGAACTACAAATTACGAGTTAATAGATCCACTGTCGGTAAGAGGAACTTCATTAGGTGTTGCTAAAGCAAAAGAAGAATAGTGTATTAAAAAGTAAATTTAAATAATTTACTTTTTTTATTATAGAAAGGAGGGAGGTGTTTTGAGTAGTGTAGTTGAAACATGTCCAACAAATAGTAAAAGTCGTAGAGGAAATAGAATAGTAGAAATGATGAGGGTGAATGCAGGAAGTAGCTGGATTAATCATGAACGAAAAGAGCGTGAATTAGTGTTAGATATTTCGTTATTTCCTTTCGCAAAGTTTAATGAAACGTCTATTTTATTAGACCTTGATCACTTCAGAAAAGGAAAACAAGTGAAATACTTAGGCACACAAGAAGCTTTAGAGAGAAAAACACATGTGACGCTTATTACGATAGGTCATCAGGTAGGAACGTCACACACCTATCGAATTGTAGGAATTGAGTATGTCAGAAAAAATGTGAAGTTATTACTTCAACGATAAAAATAGAAAAGAGGAAAAATGATGAGAGTATTAAGCGCTATGTTATTAATTATTTTATTTTTAGGAGCCGTTG
The DNA here is from genome assembly GCF_004792515.1 of Vagococcus xieshaowenii. Lineage (NCBI taxonomy): Bacteria > Bacillati > Bacillota > Bacilli > Lactobacillales > Enterococcaceae > Vagococcus > Vagococcus xieshaowenii. Next base: position 21,898 of record NZ_CP038867.1, read on the forward strand.
CGTATATGGGATATTTCTACTTTATTTCACCTAATACGATGGCTTTATTAATTGGAACGATTGTTGTGGCAACAGGGACAATCATTGCTTATTTGAAAAATAGACGTCAAAAAACCAACTATTAGGAGTGAGTGAATTATGAGTAAAGAATTATTTACCAGTCAATTACCAAAAACTAAAAAAGATAGCATTCGTAAGACGGTGAAACACTTATTAGAACAAGAAGGGATTAGCTATGATGATTGGGTAAGCGAGCAAGAATTTCAATATATGCTATCTAAATCCGATGTCATTGTAGAAGCGTTAGCTAAAAAATCAAACCATCAAGGAGGGAACTTTTAATGAAAGATATGATTATCCAAGCTAAAACTCACGTATTAATTGGAGCAACTGATCCAGGACAAATGATGACTAAAATTTTTAACGATATTGAAAAATGGCTACTTGCAGGGATTGTCGGATATGCAGTGGTTCAATTTATTTTAGCGATGTTTGGTTTTATGTCAAAAGAGCCACAGAAACACTCGCAAGCTAAAGACCATGCGATTCATGCGTGTATCGGTATTGTAGGGGCCTTTGCTGCTACTACTATAATGACTTATCTAAAGACGCAAGCAACAAGTTGGACTGCTATGCAATCCATTGTTGAAACATTTTTAGCTTAATAAAGAAAGGGGAAATGTAATGGTTTATCTATCTATAAATTCAAAACGTTTGCCTTTATTGGAAGGATTGGAAGTGCTAAATCGTGATGATTTAGCACTTCAACAAGCGGGAGAAGAAGAGATTGTCGAGATTGAAGTGTCATTTCCTGAAAACGACGCGCTGTACTTTAAAGGTGATTTTCCACTGGGAAGTGGTGAATCAGAATCGTTTTTTTCGTGGATAGAGGAAACCTTACTAAAGCAATATCCCGAAGAAGAAGAGGCAATCTGTGAGTTGGTATTAGCACTTGTCGATGAAAAAGAGAGAGCGTTAGAAGAACTTAATCAAGGAAAAAATCAACCTGTGGAGGTAGTAGTAGAGACAGTATCATTACCACCGAAAGAAGAACGATTACCGCCTAAAAGTAAGACTGTTAGTGAGTCAACGTCTAGTCCTTCAAAAAAGAAAAAGAAGAAGCGAGAGAAGAAACAATCATTTAACATAAATAAAATGATGTTAGTGAGTGGTATTAGCGCAATGTTGCTAGTTGGCGGAGGAATAACGTATCGTTTACTAACGACTCCTACCTCACAAACTATTGCTGTTCAAGATATGTTTGAGACAGAACTTTCTCAACTTTCGCCAGAAGAAATAGGGAAAAAATATCCTAACCGAACGGAAGAAATTGTGACTTTTTACGTGGAAAAGGGACAATTTGATGATTTATCAGTATTCAACACACTATTCCCAACACCAGATGGAACATTTGACTTAGCTTTCTATCATAAAGAGTGGGAACAAGTGGTTCAAACACCTGTTAATACCCTTAATGAAGATAGAAAAATCATGTTAGCACATGCTTATATTCAGTTAGGGCGTCTTGATGAAGCAACCGTTCTAAATGAACAATTACAAAGCGAAAAGTTGGCACTAGAAATGGATAAGAAACGATTAACGGATATTGTTGAGGCATTACATCAATCAGATTTAAAGAAAGCCAAACAATTAGGGGAACAGTTAACAACCACTTCTTGCAAAGAAGCGTATCAAGTCTATTATGATGATGCAACGTTGATTATCAAGATGATTGATCTCTATAAAAACAAAAAAGATTCTGACAATATGGCGTTGTGGCAACGAAAATTAGAAAAAATAGGAGACGTGACAAATAATGACATCTAAACAAACATGGTACAAGAAAAAACACTATTGGCTACCGTTACTTTGTGGCGCGGTATTAATGACAGGCGTTTTAGCTGTTGCGACCAATAAAAGTTCAACCACTAATAAAGTTACCTCTGAAACAACCGAAGAGATTGGAGGAAGTAATAATTGGTCTTCAGAACCTTCTCAAGCTAACAAAAAGGAGAAGGATACAACCACAAGTAAAAAAGGAAAAGACGATAAAATTTCAGACGTTTATAATCGATTTGCTATTCATGATGAAGGGGACATTGTTCCTATTGCCCAATCTTCCTTAGAAAAAACGGAGATTGAAAAAGTGGTTGACGTTATTTATCAGCAAGAGAAAGAAAAGGACAAAGAAAAAGAGAAGCCAGCTATTGAAAAACCCTCTATCATTTTACCGATTGAACCAAGTGAACCAAGCGAACCAAGCGAACCTGTAGAACCAACAGAACCTACGCAACCACCTGTTACGCCTACAGAACCACCAACAGAACCCGTTCTACCTGTAGAACCACCCGTTGAACCGGAAAAACCGGTTGAACCGCCAGTTGAGCCTGAAAAACCTACACCAGAGGAAGTTGATTACCGAGAGTTAAGTTTGTTGGTAGGGTTTGTTAAACAATTGAATTTAGATGATTACACGCCGAATTCTACACAAGATTTAATCCGCCAGTTCTCATTGGCACAAAATATGTTAAGTCAACAAATGGGAACACAAGCAAGTGTGAATGAACAGGTTGCTCGTTTACAGTCGGCTATTGAGTCATTAGTTGAACGTGCTGACTTTAGTCAATTAGAAGCGTTAATCAATGAAGTAAGTGGCATGGATTTATCAGGGTTCACGGATGAATCAGTAGCAAATTTACAAAGTGTATTAGCAGAAGCACAATCAGTGTTAAGTGACAAAAATAGTAGCCAATCGGTAGTAAGTGCCATGAGAGCAAGATTACAACTAGCTAAGATGACCTTAAAAGAAAAAGATTATGTAACACCGTTGAAAGAAACCTTGCAAGGAGTTATCAATCAAGCACAAGGGATCAATCGAGACGATTATTTAGAAAGCAGTCTTACTAACTTAGATATGGCGATTGCTAAAGCACAAGCCGTAATTAATTTTTCTGATGCGACTGTTGAAGGGGTTCAATCTGAATTGGATAACTTAAACAACGCGCTAAATTCTTTAGTAGCACGTCCTGATAAATCGGTATTACAAGACACTATCAGTCGAGCGCAGTCTCTTTCCTTAGAAGGTTACACAGAAGAAAGTATTGCCGTATTCAATCGTTCATTAACGCAGGCGCAAGCAGTACAGTCGCAATGGTTTGTAACACAAGAAGAAGTCGATAATGCGGTTGCTTCATTGGAAGCGGCTATTCAACAGTTAGTTGTGATTGAGGTTGAACCTCAAGAACCAGAAGAGCCTCAAGAAGCGCCGGAAGAAGTCATCGTTCAAGAGGAAGGTGTAAATTAATGGAAGTTGTCCAATTACTTGAAGTAAATGGCAATCTACTCGTATTCGAAGATAGCCAGTTAAAAACCTATGAGGTGGTTGTTTCAACAGAACTGGCTTTGTATTACAAAAATCAGTTAGAAGAAGCACATGACGAAGGGGAACCTTATTTAATGACTTACGATAGTTTTCTATCCCTTAAGAATGGAGGGATTTGATGGCCTATAAACGTAAATCAACACAAGAAATTAAAGAAGAAGTTAACCAATTGCTTGAAGGAGGATTAAATGCCATCAAGCAATTTTCGGTTTCCGTTGAGGACCGACTAGCGTTACTTGATTTTATGAGTGATTTTTACAACTATTCATCACGTAATCAATCGTTGATACTGTCACAATTTCATGGAGCTTATGGGGTAGGCAGCTATAACTTTTTTAAAGAACAAGGTTTTCATGTGAAAAAAGGCGAAAAAGGGATTAAAATTTTACGACCTAATTTTTACAAGCTGTTCATTGATGAAGAAGGAAAACAACGATTTGTAACAAGTGCGACTAATCAAGAAAAGGTACTAATTCAAAATGGGGTATTAAAATATTGGGAAATGAGAGATTATAAGCCGGCTTCTGTTTTTGATATTACACAAACTAATGCGAAACCAGAAGATTACCCTAAGCTTTTTCCGAATAAAAGAGCAGCATTTGATTATGACAACGCGTTAGATTTAGCTGTGGTGTCTAAAGGTATTCAAAAAATTGCGGATCAATTAGCTATCAAGATAGAAAGTGAAGCAACGTCAAAATTTGGAGTGAAAGAATTAGGAGCTGCGAAAGGGCAATTCATGGTGGCCATGACAGGTGAGAAAGAAATTGTGTTAAATCATCGAAATACACCGACCGAAAATATTGCGACGTCTATTCATGAATTAGCACATGCGTATTTACATAATCCGTTACCATCAGATGGATTAAAAGTTGTTCAAGAAGAATTGAGCCGTCCATTAAAAGAGTTTCAAGCGGAAATGGTCTCCTATATTGTTTCACGCCACGTTGGAATAGACACCAAAGAAAAAGCAGTTCCTTACATTGCTAATTGGACGGATCATTTAGCCGTTTTAGAAGAACAAGGACCTAACGCTCAATTTGAATTGTTAGACAACGTTCAAAAGGCGAGTCGTGTGTTTATTGATATTTTAGAAGAAGAGCTAACGCCGTATCGTGAACAACTGTTAGAACAAAAGACGGTGGTTAATACACAGTCGTTTCATCAGTTAAAATCGTTTGATACAAGCGCCACGTTACAAGAAAAAGTAGCCTATAACTTTTTAGGTGAGGACGGTCTATTTCGTTCTGATTACGAGGTAAAAGCTAAGCAAACAGGTGACTGGTTGGATGATAAAACGTACCAATTGACTAATCGTTTTTCTGTGAAGAATCTTGTTGAAGAAGGGGAATTTTCAGAACAATTAATGGTCACGCTTCAACTAGAAAATGAGCAGTTATCGCTAATCGTCAATGAAAACCTAAAAGAACCATTTGACCAGCAATTAGTAGCACTGACCAATATTCAAGAAAACGTAAAATATGACGTGCGGTTAGACCAATTATCTCCTTCACAACAAGAAGCCTTACAACAGTTTTTTGACCAACCATTAGAAGGGATTAACTCACTTCTATCAACGCTAGATACACATGATAAAGTTATCGAACAGAATCAGAGTACGAAAGAAAAATCATTGATTGAACAATTTACAACACGCTACGGTTTATCTGAAGACAAGGCGTTTACACAAAGCATGATAGAAAATCTGATGGCCAAGAATTTAAAACCGGTAAAAGTCGCACAAGAAATTGACTCAATAAGAAAAGAAACGATTGTTGATTGGGCCTATAACGGCACTAAATCAGCAGAAGAAATTAAGCAATATAAAGAAGAACAAGCGTTAAATCTTAAACAAAAAGTGATTGATGGTCATAGTTTCTTCCAAGTAGGTGAAGCGGTTGAGTTGATGATTGTTCCATCTGAAGGGGATCAACATAATTTAATACAAATGGACCAAGTAGGTGCTATCACCACCTATCAATGTCCTTCTTTACAAGCAGCTAGTGACCGTTTGATACAACTAGGTGCTTTTTCTGTGCCTGAATTACCTAACATGAAGGCATTTCTAAGTAATCAATCCTCTAGAAATCATCAAAACCATATGATACATAATCAAGTCATGCGTGAAACGTATCAAGAAGAAACAGGAAGGAGCATGTGATGGACTTTAAAAAATTACCCCTTCACGAAGATAAGAATATTGTGTTTCTAACCAAGCTAAAAGCTTGGTTAGAGGTATTTGGGAGTAGTGATAAAAAGAAGGTTGTATGGATAGGATTAGTCATCGTTGCAACGGTTTTAGGAAATGTATTTAGTTCCTTTTTATACAACATATTTTATATGTTGCCAAATGGCTATCCATTACAATCTTTTGTTGGGTTTCATCTGATTAAATACTTTTGGGTATATGCAGTTCTATATTTACTCACCATTCCGCTTTACTATTACTTGCTATTTCGTATCAAAATAAACTATGAGAGCTTAGAAGAAGGGAATAAAGCGACTGGTAGGTTTACGACAGTTGATGAGCTTATTGCACAATATAAAGAAGTGCCAATTAAAGGAGAACACGTAACGGATACATACGAAGGCGCGAGTGGAACGATTATTGCACGTCGTGGGGATAAATTATACATCGATACCGACCCCGCTCACAACAGTATTTTAGGTCGTTCTCGTGCAGCTAAAGGGCAAACAAAAGTTATTCCCGACATGGATGTCTACTCTCGTTCAGAGGAAAAACCGCACTTAGTATTTGCTTCAGGGAAGTATGAATTAGCGGTTGCGGGAATGGGAAAAAAAACCTTAGAAAAAAGAGGGTATGAGTGCCATGTTTTAAACTTAATTGAAATGAGTCGTTCATTTCAATACAATCCGCTAGACCTAGTCAAAGAGGCGTATATGCAAGGGGATATTGATAATGCGATAGAACTATGTAAAACCTTTAGTTATCCTCTTTATCATAACGAAGAAGCAAGAGAGCCGATTTGGGAAGAAACTGCCATGGCCCTTGTCAATGCGGTTATTTTAGCCTTATGTCACGAATTTATTGAAAAAAGTGACGACCCTCAAAAAACAGAGAAGTATATCACGATGTATGCCGTATCTAATATGTTAGTAGAACTCGGAACACCTAACGAAAAAGGTGATACCTTGCTAGATAAGTATTTTGAGAATTTACCTCCAGGTAATCCAGCTAAACTTGAATATTCTACAGTTATGTATGCGGAAGGCCAAATGAGGTCGTCAATTTTTGCTACAACCCAAGCGAAGTTACGAAACTTTACAGCGCCTAAAGTCGCAAAACTAATGGCTAAGAGTACGTTTAACTTTAAAAAATTAACAAAAGACTCTACGCCGTTCGACATGACAGACAATATTCGTGTTGAAGGTTATGTGGATACCTCAAAACCAGGAACTTATCTATTGAAGTATTCTATTACAAACGAGTTTGACGAAGTATTTTCTATTGATCGAACGATTGTGGTAGGGGAGCAATTGATGTATCACACTACACCTAATCCCGATGATTACTTTAAAGGGGTTGACCATGTGAATATGCCTGTAGGTGTTACGTTTAATCCACTACAAGGCGTAAGTTGTTGGTACTACTACAAACCACAAGCGATTTTCCTTGTTTTACCTGACTACATTCAGACCAATTATATTATTGCTAGTACGTGGATTTCTCAAATGTATCATGTAGCTAGTGATGAGGCAGCCAATTTACCTGGTGGGAAGTTAAAGAAAAGAATTCGAGTACCATTGGATGAGTTCGGTAATTTACCAGGGTTTAGTAATATCGGTTCGATGTTATCTGTAGGGGCTGGACGTGGTATTTTATTTGATTTTTATGTTCAACATCCTAACCAGTTAACGACACGCTACTCAGAAAAAGTAGGGGAATTTATTGCAGACGAAGCCATGAATAAGTTTTTCCTTTTAAGTGGGTCTAAAAAAGCACGAGAAGATTTCTCGAGTATTTTAGGTGAAAAAGAAGTAACAGTTAAGAGTCGTTCTGGTGGCGTCTTTGATTTAAATAAACAAATGACGGAAAGCGTTGAAACACGCCCCTTATTAACGCCTTACGAATTAGGTCGTTTAGAAGAAGGGGAAGTGGTAGTAGAGCGTTCCATTCACCGTCAAGATTTACAAGGAAAACCCGTACGACCACATCCTATTATGAATACAGGTGAAGAAGGGAAACTCTTATATGCACATAAATATTTAAAAGACGACTTTGATCCAGACTTATCATGGGAAACACTGAATTTACCTTATGTACCAGATTTCCCTTTAGAAGAATATAGTCAAAGTTTTGTGAAACGAATTAAACACCCGTTATCTCTTAAAGCACAAGAAGAGATAGACGATGAGAAACGAAAGGAGTATGAATCGATTATGACAGAAGCAGAAAGTAAACTAGACAATCATTATAAAACTACAGAGGGGGACTTCGTAGCAGCTGACTTAAGTACGATTCGATCAGTCTACCTCGATGGTGAAAGAAAAAGTCTTGTAGAAGTGGTTGGTTCAGACCATGTTTCAGAAATTCATGAATTATTTATTGAAGAACATCCTGATAAGAAAGAAGAAATTGATGGCTTTGATTATTTTGATGAATATACAACATTCTTGGAAAAACAAGGAAGTATGGCATTAAAAATGCGATTACAAGGGCTACCAATTTTCAAGTTACCTAAAAAAACTGACAAGTAAAGGAGTTTGATATGACGGACGTATTTAAAATATTAAAAGAATATCGTGACTATCTCGATGTCTCTAATTTTTTCGCTAGCTTTTTTAGGATGATTGGTTGGCTAATTTTACAACTGTTTAAAGGGTTAGTCGACGCAATGGATGGGTTACTTAATCAAGTCTATAAACTAGTAGAATTTCCAATGTCCAACGGGGTGACACAGTTTGTAGAAGACTATCGATTTGCCATTTATGGTATTGGTTCGGTCTGTCTGATTTGGTTTTTTATTCGCTACGCCAATAATCGAAATCTTCAAATAAAAGGCTTATTAGATAATGTCATTTTAGGTGTTTTAGTAGTGGTCACAAGTTCGGTGATCATTTCAACGCTAACAACAGGTACATTTGAGGTAGCAAAAAGTATTTATTCGGGGACAGGGTCAACGTCTAGCGCTATTTTCAATGAGAACATTGTCGATACCTTGTCTTTTGACACGCAAGGTTGGCCAGGCGCTGATGATGTACAAACCATTAACTTAAATAAAACACAATTGAGTTACCTGGATATTACGCAAGAAATTGATGCGTCAAAAGCGGAATTTAGTAGTGATGTGTCGAAAAAGGTGTTTTCTAATCGCGTTGAGAACAATGCGAGTAACCAATTAGAAATGGTTAAATTGGAGTCAGGTTTGTTCAAGATAGACCAACACTATTATAGATATTCATGGCACCCTTGGATAATCTTTTTTCAACTCGTTATCTCGTTCTTTATCTTGTTTTTAGCAACGTTTAAGTATTTACAAGCTATCTACAATATCGCCTTTAACTCGGTGATTTTACCCTTCTTTGCTTTCTCAGACGTAGTAGAAGGTAGCAAAGTGAAGAAAATCATTCAAGGGATCATTAATACGTTGATTAATGTGTTGTTATTTGCAGTATCGATGAAAGTCTATCGCTTATTCTCCAACTATTTAGGAACAGCTGATATAAATGGATTAGTAAAGGTTGCTATTCAATTAATATTAGTAGTTATTATCATTGAGGGTCCGTGGATTATACAGGAGTTAACAGGGCAAGAAGGCGGACTTAAATCATCTGTAGGACGTGCAATGGCACTAGGTGGCGCAATGAAAGCCGTAGGGATAGGGGCGGCATTTACCCCTTCAGTTGCGAATCGAGCGAAGAATGCAGTTGAGAACGCTGCTAACTCAGTGAGAAATAAAAGCAGTCTACTTGCAGGTATGAGTAAAGGTGCGTTGAATGAAGTAAAAGGCGATTTAGATGTTAAACAAGCTTCTAACGAGGCGAAATCATCTGAAGTTAACAAACCAAATAACGATGATTTAGCCATTAAACCGTTATCTGAAGAGGAAAAAATGGCCGCTGAGGAAAGTCTATTATCACCAACATCAGATGGTCAAGATCAACCACTTACAAAAGATTTGGCAGTTTCAGAAGGGAATTCAGAAGCTATCACTAAGGATGATATGGACACATCTAAGGCTAGTGAAGAAAGTTTAAATCCATCATTAGACGCTACAGAAGGAACTAATGAGAATGCAAAAGGATTAACGTCAGAAGAAAGTAAAGAATTGAACCAACCATTATCCGATGCGATGGCAACGAAGCAATCAGAATTAAACAAACCATCAGCAGTGAGTCAAGACAATACAAAAGAAGAAAATAATAGGTTGAATAGTGAGTTAGCAAATAATACGCAAGAATCAAGCGCAACAGATTTACCAGGTAATGTAGGGATGGAACAATTAGCGCAACAACAAGAAGTGTCAGCTATTAAAGAGGGCTTATCACCTAAAGAGCCACAAACACCACTTTCAGCACAGAATGGAAATAAAGCGAACATTACGCCTAATTTAATACCATCACAGGCGATAAATACTAGCGCACCAATGGCTAGAGTTCCTTCAGCAACGAAAGTTAATCCATCATTATCTATCCCTAAACCGTCAATTTCAGATAGCCCAAGTGTCAGAATGTCTGCACCAACTAGTCTTCAAGGCGGACAGCCACGACCATCTGTTATGACGCCACAACAAGTGACTGTACCGTCTCATATTGCGAATAATGAAGGGAAAATTCAATTATCATTAGATAGTCAATCACCTCGTCCAATTTCAACAACACAATCTATGCAGTCGATAAGAGCAGACCGACAACTAGAAAAATCTATGATGAAAGTAGAACGAGCAAGAGAAAGACAAGTAACCTTTGATGTTGGACAAAATACCGGTAAGGAAGCGGTGAAGTTTGCTAAAGGCGTTAAACAATTATTTACGAAACAAGGAAATAAGGAAGGATAACACATGAATAGGGAACTTAGAAATATTGAGAGTATTCGTCCTAGAACCGAAATCATTGGTTTTTTAACCTTATTCGATATTATTTTTATCGTTTTGATTTTGGGGGTGGCGTATTTGATAAGAGGGATTGTGTATCCACCATTTGAATTGATTTTTTTAATAGGAACAGCGATTAATATTTTGTTCCTATTAAAACCATCTAAAAACAATCCCGGTAAGTCACATATTGCGATGATGTACTTAATGATTAGACGATTTGTTTCAGGTAGTCATCAACCAGTAAAAAGTATTGACGTGAGAGAATACACGTCTTAGGTAGGAGGAAATAAAATGCGTTTTGATTTAAAGCAGGTAGAAGAGAAAGTTGAACTGGAAGTTACGGTTGAAGAAGAGCGTAAGGAAACGGTAGTAAAAAAGAGTAAGAAACCAAAGAAAGTAAAAGAAAAGAAAGGTAAAAAAATTAAGCCTTCATCATTAAAAAAGGAGCCTAGCGTGAGTGAACCTCATGCGGCTCCTTTGCCATTTAAAGAGAAACAACAACAGAAGAAACGTATAAAGAAAACATTGGAGATTCACCCGGTAAAGTCATGGGGAAGTGACGAAGATGAGAATTTCTTCCGCTACCGTTATGGTTATTTTGAAGTCGTTAGGATGCGTGGCCATAATTTATTTGGAATGAAACAAGAGGAATTTCAACGTATTACAAATTCTTATGCTGCGTTAACGAATATGTACAGTCCACCGTTTAAATTGGTGTCCATTCATTCGCCCGTTGACACTCAGGCTCAACAGGGGTTCTTTAGGAGGCGTTATCAAGCGTGTGAGGATCACAACCAACGAAAATTATTACAAGAAAACTACGAAGAACAGGTATTTATTGGCAAATATCGTCAAAGTGAAGAATTTTATGTGTTTATTTACGGTTATGATGAAGAAAAATTGAGAGAGAATATTTCTGATTTCTATAAGAGTGCGGGAATGCTACAACTAGAATCACTTTCAAAGAAAGAGAAAGTCCATTTACTGTTTCGTATGGCGAATCCCTCATTGAAAATTATGCCTGATGAAGTACCGAACCTAAACATTACCAATAAACGAATTATCGAAGAGCAAATCGATGTGAACCTATTACAACAAATTCAACCACAAGGTAATTGGCGTGCAGGTGAAACCTATATCCGAACGGGTAATGGCTATTCAACGTGTTTACACGTCTATAAATTGGCCCCAGAACCAGACTTATTATGGTTGATGCCCTTTACCAAAATTAAAAATAAGATTTTAACGATTGATGTGGCTACACAAGAAGATGAAAACTTAAAAAAAGAAATCAAACAGTCGTTGGTACGATTAAATACAGCAATAAGAAGTGAAAAAGATATTACGGCCAAGGAATTAAAGGAAGAAGAATATGTACGATTGCTTAGTTTATCGAAGGATATTGCTAAAAAACGTGAAATTTTAAAGTACATTACGATTCGCTTATATCTCTATGATGATACGTTAGAGGCACTTGAAAAACGAGTGATTGAGACCAAAAAGCTTTTAGAAAAAGAAGAATTTGGGATTACAAACTTCACGTTAGAACAAGAATACGAATGGGAAGCCATGTTTTTAGATTATCATGGCCAACTATTGCAGCCGAATAAACGAAGTGGCTTAGATATTGCGAGTACAGAGTTTGGTGCGAGCTATCCAGCCAACGAGGTCTCTCTAATGGACCCACGAGGAAAATATTTTGGTCTATCGAATACGAGTGGTCAAATGATGTTAGATTTCTTTGAATTAGATGGGGAGCGAACCTTCTACAATATCCTTATCACAGGCATGATGGGTCAAGGTAAAACGACCTTGATGAAGAAAATCATGGATTATTGTTTCTCATTAGGCTATCTAGTCAGAGGCTTTGACAAGTCGGGTGAGTTTACCGACCTAGTGAAAAAACGTGGTGGCACGATTGTCCGTTTAGATGGACAAGATGGGCGTTTAAATATTTTTGAAATCTTTCCCTTGTCCGTAAGTGATCACACGTTAGAAGTAAGCCAAAGCGGCTCTATGAGTATTCACTTAGCCAAATTAGGCACATGGTACTCCATTTTAAAACCGAATGCCCCCGTTGAAGAATTAGATGTTTTTGATACGTTGGTGACGGACTTGTACACCGAAAAAGGGTTTATTAATGATGATGGAGTGATTGGAAATGTGACAGGGCGACCACCTGGTGACTACCCAATCTTAATGGATTTATATGAGATTGTGGATAGGGAAATGAAGACTACTAATATCGCTGAACATCATAAGATTTGTTACAACATTCATGTTACATTGAATAAATTATTAAAAACCAATCGCGATATGTTTAACGGCCCAACCACCATTCCAGATTTTTCGGACCAACAAATTTTATTCTTTAATATCGATGGGTTAAGCAACTTCGACCCTCGCTATGTGAACGCTCAATTATTTAATGCCTTTAACTTATTCAGTTCAACGTTGTTTAACAATGGACGTTTACAGCATAAGTTATACAAAGACGGGGTGATTACGTTTGAAGAGATTAGACGTAGTATGTTCTTCATGGCAGAAGCCCACAACTTGTTAAATGCGAATAATCCACGTATGGTGTCTTACTTTAATACTTATGCGCGTGAAGCACGTAAACGATATGCAGGCCTATGCTTAGACACTCAAACGGCTCGTTCGCTAAGAAACAAACAAGGAACGGCAGCTGACAGTGACGTATCAGATGAATCAAAAGACATTTATGACTTCATGCAATATCGTTTCTTCTTCCGCCCAGGTGAAGGTGAAGAGGAAGAATTAGCAGAGAGTAATGGCGGGGTGTTAACCGATATACAAGCGCAAAATATTTCAACGTTTGGACAAGGACAAACACTCTTACGTATTGGAAAAAGCGAAGCCTATGAAATGTTTGTCTATGCGTCAGAAGCAGAAGTTAGTTTATACAATGGTGGCGGTAGAAAGAAAGAAGATAAGTAGGTGACAGATGAAAAAAATATGGTCGTCTTGGTTGAAAGTTAAATTTATTTTACCTTTAATCCCACTTTTGATGGGTGCTTTATTACTACTGGTGGCGGCTGGAGGGTTAGTTGGTTTTATGTCGGACAATACCGTTGATGCACAAGTTGGCGGTGTAGGTAATAAGGGATTAAGCGAAAAAGTTATTGGCTACACCTCGCTTATTCAGCAGTATGCGTCTAAATACGGGGTAGAAGAAGATGTTCCGTACTTACTTGCGATTATGGAAACAGAAAGTCGTGGTGAAGGTGACGACCCGATGCAATCAAGCGAAAGTGCGGGTCTCCCACCGAACGGTATTACGGGACCTGAATGGTCGATTGACCAAGGGGTTAAGTATTACGCAAGCATTTTAACTTTAGCAAAAAAATACGGTTTAGAAAGTGATAAAGAAGCCATTTGCCAAGCTTACAATTTCGGAGCTAGTTACATTTCCTATCTTGGAAAGGATGGGAAAAGGCACTCTATTGACCTAGCCGAAGTCTTTTCTAAAGAGGTTGTGGCTCCTAGTTTAGGCAACACAACGGGTGAAACCTATCCCTATTTAAATGAGATTTCTTCGGCAGTAGGCAAGACCTATCTCTATAGAAATGGGGGTAATTTCTTCTATAGTTTACTGGTCTATCGTTACATTATTTTCGGTGGTTCGGTAGGAGAAGGTGGAAACGAAGGCATGGTTCAAACGGCTCTTTCTCAAATTGGAAATGTTGGCGGACAGAAATTTTGGAGTTGGTATGGCTATACAGGACGTGTTGAGTGGTGTGCCACATTTGTTAGTTGGGTTGCCGACCAAAATGGACATATTAAAGATGGTAGCGTACCAAAATTCGCTTATTGTCCAACCGGCATTGATTGGTTCAAACAAAAAAATCAATGGTTATCTGGCGGACAAACACCAAGAGTTGGCGACATCATATTCTTTGATTGGGACGGTGACGGTGTGAGTGATCACGTGGGAATTGTTGAAAGAACTGACGATAAAACCGTCTATACAGTAGAAGGTAATACCTCTGACCAAGTAGCAAAAAGACAATATGGCCTAACGTCTTCAGTAGTAATGGGATACGGACAACCAGCTTATAAATAAAATCAGGAAGGAAGAATAAGAATGAAGAAAACAATTATTAGTGGTGGCATTTTACTATGTTTAATAGGAGGCCTGTGTGGTTTTTTCGTGGGTAATCATGCGTCAAAAAATAAAACGAGCCTCACAGAGCTCCCTGATACATCGAATACTAGTACATTTGTGACTAAAGAGAGTGAAAGTGAAAAAATACCAAAAGAAGAAAGCACACCAGCACCTAATTCATTAACAAAAGAACAAGAAGATACTTTTAAATATAATCAACATTTGACTGACATTGAACAAGTCGTAGATGACTTTATGGAGGTCTATGATAATACGTCAACGGATGATTTCAAAGAGAAGATGAAGGAAGTCTATCCTATTATGACGGAAGAAGCTCAAATACAAGTTCGACCTTATTATGAAGGCGATAGAAACATGATGAGTATTGAAGGGTCTCTAGAAAATGCGAAGCATTTTGTCCGCTATAGACTAGGGAGTGACTATGCTGTCGTGTTGACGATGATGGATAAAAAAGTTCGATACAATGGCGAGAATACTGTTTACTTAGAACACACTATCGTTCGTCATGATCTTCTTCTAAAGGACAATAAATGGTTGATTAATAGTCGAATTGAAAAAGTATTTAACGATAGTGACCCTATGAAAATGTTTGAATAAGGGGAGCGACTATGCAGATAAAGAAAAGTAAAATCGACCAATTAAGAGATTGGTGGGAAGTCGCTTCTATACGACTAAGAAGGTCACAATCTAAGATTTATATCGTGTGGTTTTTAGGGATTGTGGTCTTTTACTCGGTCATGATAGGCGCACGTTTTGTCACCAATAACGACCCTGTCTTTCTATCAAGTAAAGCAGGGGAACAAGTCGTTATCGCTAATAATACCTATGAACTAGTTGAAAGTAAAATAGATGATAATAACCGCTCGCTTACTCTTTCTTTAGGGAATACAGACTTAGGGATTTCCGTAGAAGATTACGAAGTGAGTGCCTCGTTTGAATATCGAAATAGTTCAGAAATTCAAACGAAGATAGAGACCTTCACAGGTGATAATAACTACATGACCATTTATGCAACCGACTTACCTAAGCAGTGGGATGTCATTAAAGTTCATGTATCTATTAAGTCAGAAACAAGCGAAGGTGACGAAGTATTTTATATCAGTAAGCAAGATAAAAAATCAGAAGTTATCACACCACCAACCGAAAATAGTGTAGGTGCTGCAAGTGTTAAATACGCTATTGGCTTACGTCAACAACTGCTTGATGACTTAGATAAACAGGAAGAAACGATTCATCAGAATACAGAAAATAATCACGAAACGATTGCTCGATTAACCGAACAATTATCGTTCCAAACGGAAACTCAACAGACAGATACACAGGCTCAAATCAGCAATTTAGAAAATCAAAACACTCAAAATGACAACCAGTTAGTTCAACTAGATAAAGATAGAATTGAGTATTTGAATCAGATTGAAAAGCTAAAAGAACGTCAAAAAGTGTTTGAAAATCACTAGCGTCAAAGCGGCGCCATCTTGGCGCATATCCGACGCCAAGCGACGTCAACCCGACGTCAAGTTGGCGCATTGTTGACGTCAAGGCGACGTAAATCCGACGCCAAACTAAACATATTTGCTACTATCGAAAACACCTCGCACTGCGAGGTCTGGCACATTTGTGCTAGCAGTTTTCCCTTATGCTCTTTATCAAAACATCCCTAAATGGTCGCTTCGCTCCCTTTAGGGTGTTTTTATAAACGCAGAACAAGTCTAAAGGAGGTCTTGCTATGACCAATAATGTAACCAAACCACCGACTATTACGATAAGAAATCTTCCTCGTGATAAACAAATTAGGATACAAGAGCTTGCTAAACAGTCAAACAAATCTATGAACACGTATCTGTGTGACATACTCTCTGATATTGCGGAACGATACGAAGTAAAAGAGACTGAATCACGTTATGCAGAACTACTACAACAGACAATAGAAGCGTTAAATTTATCGACTGCTGAGTTACAAAAAAATCAACAATTAATCAACATGCTACTGGGAGGAAATGAAGATGAGTGATAATGAAAAATTAGAAAGACTATGTACTAGAATGACATCCGAGGGGAAAGAATGGCTTACTGAATACATGAAAAACTCACAATCTCGTTCTCTAGGTGAAGCGATTGATAAACTTATCATACAAACTAAATCGCAAAATCAAAATCAGCTATTAGGTGAAATTTTATCAGAAGAAATTGCAACTAGAGTGATCGCTGAATTGAAAGAACCAATCGACATCTTGCGACGTCGTACAGGATACTCAGACCGACAAACGAAAGTATTAACGGAAGTTTTAAACCACATGGTAAACACGTTACAACTGGATAGAATGAAAAATGAAGTCGTCACAACCAACCTTGCGAAGACAAACGTTATGATGGTTGCTGAAGAACGCGTCAAGGAACAATTGGACCATTTCGCCCAACAAGCCGCTACTAAAAAAGCCCAACGTCAACTAGAAAATGTGAAGGCTAATGAGTAGTTCGCCTGGTATTATTGCGCGTGCTAAGTTTGTCACACCAGGCACCAAAAAATACAAAAAAGCAATTGATTATATTGATCGCTCGCAAGCGGTCAGAGGGAAAAATGTAGAAGAATGGCACGCCTTTTCAAATGAGAAGGCGTTACAAATAAAGAACAATGAAGGGCGTATTACAACGCTCTTTTCTTCTTCACAAGATTACGTCGATAATCAAGGGAAACAAACTATTAAAGAGAACTTTATTACCGCACAAGAGAAAGACAGTCCGATGTGGCAAACCGTTTTTTCGTTTGATAATGATTATTTAAAAGAGCTTGGACTTCTACAAGAAGGCAACACAACCTATCTAAATGAAGGTAAAATTCGAGAAGCTACTCGACTTGCGATTGCGAAAATGGCCGATGATATGAACCTTGGTCCGTCTGTGTCCTGGGCGGGTGCTATTCACTATAATACAGATAACATTCACGTTCATACGATGATGGTGTTAACCGAACCAGAAGGCGTATTACCTAAATGTCACTATCAAGGAAAAGAACAATATAGAGGGAAAATCCCGCCAAAGACTGTCCGACACATTAAGTCTGTTTTCGCCAATAAGATAGAAAATAGAGAACCTTCTTTAGTAAGGATTAGCTATTTAATGCGTGAAGCGATTGCTAAAGATTTAACTCAACCTTACGTATTGAATAAGGATGTTACCTTGTTGAATCAGCTAAATCAATTCAAACGTTCGTTACCTAAAGATAGAAGAACATGGGCCTACAATCATTCAGAGTTTGCTCCATATCGAGAAGAACTTGACCGATTGACACACACCCTCATGACGACTCACCAACCACATGTTTTCAAAGAGTTAGATGCCTTATTGAAAGAACAAACGGCTTTCTATTTACGTGTCTATGGTGAAAATTCGGTGGAAGGTAATCAAGGAAAAGAGTATCGTGACAACAAACTACAAGAGCTACGTCAAATGACAGGGAATGCCCTACTAAGACAACTAAAAAGTGGGGAAATAGAAACAACCAACACACCAAACCAACCGTTTAGACACACGACTAATTATTCAAACAATTACGCAACAAGGTATTCACCCGTTACAAAAAAAGACCTTTATAACATGAAAGCAGCCACGGTAGAAACGCAACAAGATTTTCTAAATAAGTGTGCGTATGAAAGAGAACAATTCCGTAAGGAACAACAACGAAAATATGAGATTGAACATGGAATAAGCTAATGTAGCTTGTTCCTTTTTTGTACTCAACATTAGGAAGGTAGGATAAATATGACGAAAACAGAACGTAAAATTTATAGTAAAGAGGACATTAAACGTGCAACAGCTGTCGATATGGTATCGTTTGTTCAGTCGCACGGTAAAGGAGAGCTGAGTGGTGGCGGACGCTATCCAAAGTATCTTATCAACGGCCACGACTCCATTGTCATTGATAGAAGAATGAACCGATACTTTCACAACGGACAAGGAACAGGGGACAACATTATTGGGTTATTAACGAAGTACGAAGGATATGGCTTTCAACAAGCGGTGGCGTTGTTACTGGGAGACGATTTTGAACCTTATAAGAGCGTTTCGGAAGAAGAACTAACGGAAGAGTACCAATATCAGTATGAACTTGATCACGAGGTAACCGTCGCAAAAGATTATTTGATTAAGCAACGAGGAATAGATAAAGATATTGTTGATTACTTAGTGGAACAGAAATTTTTAGTACAAGATAAACGCTATAAAAGTGCCGTCTTAAATTGGAAACCTTTAGGTTTGGGAAGTAAAGAGCCGATTGGTGCAACGTCAATTTTAACCGGTCATGTATCAGAAGGTAGCCCCAAAAAGTATATTATGAAAACATCGGAAAAGAACTATGGCTTCAACATTACGTTAGGCGAACCGAGGAAGTATTATTTCTTTGAAGCAAGTATTGACTTACTGTCGTATTGGTCGTTGAATAAAGATTTAACCGATGCTAGATTGATTTGTTTAGAAGGATTAAAACCCGAAACAGTTTTAAAATTCGTTGAAGAAGGTATGAAAGAATTTGAAACACTTCCAACTGAAGGAATTTACTATGGTGTCGATAATGATGTTGCAGGTCAACGCTTTTTCGATAAAATTGACCGTCAATTCAATTTCAGAAACACACAAACCAACCAACTAATAACCAACCATGCGCTTATCGTAGATGACTACGTGATACCAACAAACTTTATGAACCAACTGACTTCAATCGCTGAAGAAAAAGAGATTGATTGGCGACTTTTAGCAACAGTTGCAAAAGTAGAAAACAACTTTAGTACACAAAATCGAATGGCCAACGCACTTAACTTATATGGTTACTTTGCGGAAAATGATCGTGAACCTAAAAAAGTAGTAGACGTGACAAATAGTCTGGAAAAACTAGCCTCAGTTATTCAAGAAAACAATCTCACTATCGACACGCTTGTTTCAATCTATCAAGATAGAGAACAGCCTTTAAGTGAAAGCGAAAGACTTTGGGCTACTGATAAGTTTAAAGAAGTTTATGAGGTATTCTCCTCAGAACAATTTAGGGTTAAGGACAATGTAGCGAAAGATTGGAACAACCAGTTACTTGTTGAACGTGCGGGAGGATTAAAAACTGAATTAGAAACACTATATGGCATTAACGAAGCTATCGACTCAATCTCTAGGGAAACGAAAGGTAGATTTACCTATTACTTACAAGACGCTGCTGATTGGGAAAACGTAAAGAACCGACTAACTAACGTCTATCAAGTAGATGAACATTTAGTCAACGCCTTAATGTCTAAACGCTTGATTCGTCAAGACGAAAATCAACGAATTGTCTATTTATGGGCGAAAGATGGTGAAGTTCGGGGAGGACAATATACCGGAACCATTGAAGATAAAAGTTTTGGTAGACAAAAAATCGAAAAAGGAATTATGGACCTTTCACAAGAAGGGTATGGCTTTAACTTTACTATTGGACAACCGAACACTATTTATTTCTTCCAATCTCCTGAAGACTTACTAGCGTATTGGTCATTAAAGAAAGGGGAGCTAAAGAACGCCACATTATTTAGTTTATCTGATGACTCACCTCAATCCATGATTGATATTATTAATGAACGATTACAGGAAGGAGCGGCCTTTAAAACTATTCATGTCACTATCAACCACACTAAATCAGGGGCAGAACTCTTGGACGGTATTTCTCAATTAGAAGCGTTTAATCGACAAGATAGAACCTTGCGAACACATAATGGGGATGTTCTTCCTATTCAATCAGAACGTCCTATTTTTGGTAAAACATGGTCCGAAGAAAATGTCGCAAAGAAGCAACGAATGGCCCGGTTAAATGAGTACTATCGATTTCAAAAAGGGAACCAACAAAAGCAGTCGTTCGGCATGACGACACAAGAAAAAACACCTAGCAGGTAGGAGGCAACATAATGAATAACGGCAATGTAGTAGGTAGATTAACCAAAACACCACAATTAAAGACCACGAAAAACGGGACGTCAGTTTGTACGTTTACGATGGCGGTGGATCGACCAGGAACATACGGTGATAAGAAAAAAGTTGATTTTATCGATTGGATACTTTGGCGAAAAGACGCCGAAAACTTTGTTAAATATTGTCGAAAAGGCACACTTTTGGCTGTGACAGGTATCATTACCACAAGAATTTACAAGGATAGGGACGGTAAAAATCGAAAGATAACGGAACTAACGGGAACATTTTTCCAAATTTTAAAGCAACCAACAACTAAAGAAACGATGGAAGAAAGCAATCAAAACCATCATTTAAAAGATGATACGGACTATTTCATCGACATTTCTGACGATGATGTACCGTTCTAAAAAAAGCGTGAAAATGTTGTTAATTCAACATTTTCGGCTCTTTGTCAAATTGGACTGATGAGTAATTTTAGCCAACCATGAAATTGGGAAAAACATTCTCTGATTTCATGGTTTTTTGTTATTTAATGATTAATTTCTATCAAACCTTCGGTTAAAAAGATTCTAATCCTCATATTGCTGAAAGATTTGAATCCATAAGAAACTCGTTTTAATGTTTTGATGTGTGTATTCTTTGCTTCAATCTTCCCATTTGAATAGGGATGTATTAAAGCATTGGTAATTCCTTCTTGATGACGTATTAGGTTTTGTGCTTGTCCTTTAAACTCTTCATCTAATTCTTCTGGTAAAGTATTCAATAATTCAAAGAATCGTTCATATTCTTTTCTTCTAAATGAATCTAATAAATCATGGAAGTAGCCATAGGCTAATTTTAGAGGTTCGGAAAAATCTAATAACCGATCAATCATCATCTGTTCGGTCAAATAAGTATCCTTATTTGACCGAAAGCTCGGCCATCTTTTGTATTCAGAGATATTAATGTCTAATCTATTTTTAAGTAGGAAGCGCCAATTTTTCTTAAGTTTACTTGCTTCTACTTTATGTCCCGATGCCTTGAGTTTTTTCATTTCCCGTACTCTGAAACTATTAAAGGCTTCATTCAAATGTTTAACAATATGAAAACGATCAATGATTAATTCAGCATTTGGAAAGATAACCTTCACTAATTGGAAATAAGCCGCATTCATATCTGTCACTAGGTATTTGACTCTTAAACGTTCTTCATCCGGATAGCAGCTAAAGTGAGGGATAAGATAATTTAATCTTCTGCTTTCCAATATTTCAACTAATCGTCCTGATTCGCCGTCAGCACAAATAAAACTCATAGAGTCTTCTGAAGCAGTATGTGAACGGAATTCATCCACCATTAAAACCTCTGGCAACCAACGGTTTTCTGCCTTAGGAAGGTATGTTTCTAAAGTTTTTAATACCTGAATCACTTTACTAATTGAAACACTACATAATTTAGCAATTAATTTAAGAGAAATTCTTTCAGCTATTAATTCAATGATTTTAGCTTCAATTATCCTCGAAATATTGTGGGAAGGTCGAACTAAATCAATTTGCGAAGTCCAGTGCGTATTACAATTGTAACAACGATAGCGCTGTTTAGATAACTTCATAGAGACAATCCCTGTATTCTCATGTGTCAATAGGACATCTATCTTCTTAGAGCCATTCTTAACAATAATGTACTTTCCGGCGTTGTTTCGGGGCGAAGAACCGCATTCGGGACAAACTATGGCTTTAGGTTTATAGCTAGCTTGTATAATTTTCGCCGGCTTATTACGGTAGGTTCCTTCGGAAACACTAGAAATTATTAAATTAGGGTCTTCAATTCCATAAATTTTTTTGATATCATTAGTCATAGCATATCGCTCCTTTTGTTTGTTTTGTGTCGTAACTTAATATTAACAAAAGGCGATATGTTTTTTTATAATTAAATACAAAAATAGGACTGAAGAAGGAAAAATCCTTCATCAGTCCTATTTATTATAGAGCCATAACTTTAGCGAGTTAACGGTTATTTTTACCAAAATTTGCTACCGTCTTAAACGGTCTACCTCTAAGGGACGTATTCGCGTACGTCTCTTTTTGTTGTCTTTATTATACTTCAAATACCTTAAATAGTAAATATATTTAACGATATCATTGCAACTATTTAAGGTATAGAGTAAAAGAAATTATTATTAAAAGGGTGTTATATGAAGTATTATTACTTAATATCGAAAGGATTGTTAAATAGTGATAATATTGTCGGAGTTCCATTCTCGGATTACATTTTCATGTTCGTTGATCACGACTATTATCATACAAGATTTCTTGAACTTTACGATAGCTAAGATAATATCCAACGGCTACAATAATTATATCTTGTTGAAATTGTTTCCCCTCAAAATGATTCATCGTCCTTTCTCTTGCAATCTTTTTCTATTATTCCACATTTATCACTATTTTTTAGTATTCTTCGATGGTATAACCTGTAAATATTGCATGATTATCTGCACCAAATCCAATCCTTGTATAGTTCCCATCATCTGTTGCTTCAACAGTAAAACGCACAACTTTAGTTTGTGGATAATCACTCGTTAAATGACATACACTATGAATATCATTAAAAATGACAATTGTCCCCACTAAATCTTTCACTTTCACCACATACTTTTTTCCGGAACTAAACTTGTTAGTTATATAGATACGAGCACTATTTTCCAGTGTTAATCGTCCTTTTCCTAAATTTCCTTTACCAAAATAAACCGGTCCTAATGAATAATTTTCTAATGATGTTGCTCCTGAATGAAACAAAACATTGTTTATAACTTTAGCTTCTGTTTTATTACTATAACAAACACTACCTAATAGTATACAAATTATTAACAAATATTTTTTCATTTCAAATCACTTCTCCTTTAAGGAGCATCAATTATTGACCAAGATAATTCTACTTGATAATGTGCTCCCTGATGCACAGACAGCGGAACTAAATTTAACAATAAACCTTCATCCGATTGATAATCAAATGTGGTACGATAATCATCATTTGATGTTTTTCCTGATGCAATCACTTGATAATCATTATTAATGACTCTCTCTGACTTTCCATTAGTTCTAAATATCAAACTATCATTTGGCAAACTAACTTGTTTGTCCGGATCCTTAAACGTCCCTTCCATCTTAACAGCAACTTTCCAATCATTACCACCTCCCCTAGTATCAACTACAGACATTGACCAATTATCTGATGTTCTAGGAATAATTTTTTTAGTAGCTACTCGTTCTAAATTATCATCTTGAAATGTAATGGACTCTTCTGAAAATGTTAATCCCACCTGTTGACCTGCTTTTACTAGTTGCTTCAACGTCCCGCTAAAATATTCTCCTTGACGCCAAGTTAATTCATGAGAATCTATCGAGAACCAATGCAATTTATCATTTATTAATTCACCTTGAGTTAACTGAATAATTGGTACTTGATTAAAAAAATCTCTGATTTTCACTATTGTTTCTTTACCTAGTATGCTGTCACTTAGTGTCACATATTGCTCCTTAGCCTGAACATTCGCACCAGCATTCACCAATTCTTGTAACGATGACACATCTAACAACTGATTACAAGACACATCCAAAAATGTTAACTTAGAATTCAACGAATATCCGTCTATATTATTTAATGCATTATCACTTAAATTCAAGGATAAGATATTTGAAAAAATTGACCAATCATCAATCCCTACTAAACCATTGCTTGATAAATTTACTTTAGTAAGTACAAGCATTTCAGATAGTATCCCAAAATCACTCACTTGGTTGTGACTAATATCTAATTCTTTTAAATTTGGAAGATGATTTAAACCTACTAGCGATTTAATTTGATTATTAGGAACCTTCAAACTTGTCAGATTTTCTAATTTTTTAATCGGAACGCGAGTATCTATACTTACATTTAGTTTAGTCGCTACCCCTTCTGCTAATCCACTATCTGGGAATAATTCTTTAATAGGTGGAGCCAGTTTGTCGAATATGGCTCGAATCATAGGAGACTCACTTCCCATTGTTAGTGTTGTTTCACTAGCATTTACATTATCAATAGTTGTCCCCTCACCACTTACTTTTTCCCAATGACTAAATTGGTAGTCTTTCGATGCTATCGCCCGTATTTCAGTAATTTGACCTTCCTCAAGTAAAGAATTACCTGTAGAAAAACTCCCCGCCGAACCATTGGGTAAAATTTCTACTTTAATTGGATAGGTTGGAGGAATTAATTCAAATACAGCTTGAATCTTAGGAGACTCACTTCCCATTGTTAATGTTGTTTCACTAGCATTTACATTATCAATAGTTGTTCCCTCACCACTTACTTTTTCCCAATGACTAAATCGATAGCCTTCAGATGGAACAGCTGAAATCTTAGTTTTTTCACTAGGTGCCAAACTTTCAGATTGAATAGAAACATGACCACTGGAAGTATTAGGAACTATAGTAATATTAATTGGATAAGTTATTTTTTGATAATAAAACAGTACGGTTTGTGCAGTAGATGTGAAATAACCATTCTTAACTTCCGACGTATTTTGTATAAGTGTGTAGCCATCAATCGACTGAGCTCTTATTGAATAAGGATCATCCGCAAAATCAGATGTTAATATTGTACTAGAAGCTAATTCTTTTCCAGTGCCATATTCTACATATTTAACTGTTATATTTCCGGCAAGATTACGTGCAGGTTTTAAACGCCATCTAATATCAGTTGATGATGGGTCACTAGATAGAATAGTTTTTGAAATCAACCAGACTGGTGAAATGTTCTCCCCAATTGTTATGTAAGACGTATTAGCACTATATTTACTTCCTATAGCAACACCAGATTCATTAGCGTTTAGAAACTTCAGTTGACTACCTGAAGTTTCTAACGCAATACCATAAGAATACATTTTATATTTTGTATAACCTTCATAATTAGACGTATATGATTGAATTTCAAATAAATCATTTAAAGTAATCAATTGTCCTTGTTTACTACTATCTTTTGGCAAAAATTGAATAGGGGTTCCATCATATCTAGAGTCTTTATTTAATAATGCATAATCCCACCCCGAACTAATTTGCATCGTCACTCCTCCACGATTAACGTGAGTATTATGCATATAATACCATCGATTAAAACGCAGTTGATTACCATTTTCAGAAACTGGTACATTTGTTGCTTCAGCCAAAGATGGTAAACAAATGAAACAACTCACTACTATAAACATTAACATTACGATAAAATAGTCAGTCCTCTTCATTAGAATTGCCTCTCTTTAAATAGATAATTATAATAAAACACACTACAAAAACTATCAAAGTCAACATCATCAAAATTGACCAACTTTTTTTATAAAGTTTTTTTGCTGGATGTAGATCCGATACTATTTCACTTTCACTCACCATGTCATTCATTTTTTTAGCATTAATTACCTTAAATTCTCTTCTCCACTTCCACTCCTCATCAATAGTTTTCGCTTTTAGCTCTAACACATACTGCCCATCTTCCAATTCCTCATTTGTCCACTCAGTTAAGACATTCATACTAGAATTGGGAGCCATTCTAACATCTATAAATTCTTTTTCAATTAATGGTGAGGAATCATTCTCCTTATAAACACAGGCTAAAATTGTCATGTCTTTTATACCCAATGACACGTCTCGTTGAAGAATAGCCGATAAAAAAATTTGACCCTCTTGTTCTACTACTTTTACCTTATTTAATCTCATATGAGAAATTAATTGTTTTTTATCTCCTACCAATAATTGCACTCCTAGTACGTAAGAAAAATTATTTTTCACTAAGATACCCTCGTTTTCATTAACATCTGTTTCTTTGATAAGTTGATAAGATAGCCCTCCTAATAAATAACCGTTGGGGACATCTTTGGGCAAACTAATAGTTACCTTAATTTTCTTTTCCTCTAAAGGAGCTAGTAAAATCAACTCTTCCAACTCACTAATATCTTGTAATCGATAAGACAAACTATTGTCTTTTTTTGCATTGATTTTAGAATAATCTACCACTCCATTAGAATTAGTTATTGCTGTACTTAATGTTTGTCTAATCTTTAGAGTAGTATTCGAATTGTTCTTTAATACAACCTCTAGTACTTCTGTTGAACCTGCTTTAGTTTGTATATCAAAATACGTCAGCTGATTATCTATTTGATTTTCGGGTGTGACTATATTAACCGAAAATTCTGTTGTCAAATCTATAGCTTCATATGTTTTTGGTATACTAGAAATTAAAGCTAATAGTCCTACTAACCACAGTATTTTCTTCATTTTTACTCCTATCTATTTTTACAAAGGTGTGTCATTCAACGTCCATAATAAACTTGTTGAATAAGCAACATCTTTAATAACTGATACGCCTGAAGGAACATGTAACTTTACACTTTCTTTCATCGTCTGAGTATCACCAAAACGAATAATGTTGGTTCCTACCCCTATCGATTCTCCAATATTACTCGGTGTTGTTGCCTTAGCTGAAGCAATTTTTATAGATTCTCCAATCTTCAAGACTTGTTCACCAGAAGAAACCTCCGGATTTTGTGATCCACTAATATTTTGACTCGTGATATTTGCCAAACTCATCTGTGCTCCTTGTAATTCTGAATCACCTGATTTAAAAGGTGATTCCTGTGTAACTGTTAAATTCCATCCCTTATTGTTAGCCCTTAAATCAGACACTTGAACATAATTAGGTACCGTTGTTTTTTCTCCATCTTCCGTCACCCAGGTCTCCGGATATGCATAACTATCAGCACCTTCTAATGGATGATATTCCATCTTTCCAAAATAAAAATTTGACACATAATCAATCTTTAATAATCCGTCCCCATTACTTCCTGTTCCAGGTCCCACTGGAATTTCTTCCTCAGGTAAATCTGGATTAGATGGACCACCTGGATTTCCCGGAACTGATGGATCTGGATTAATAGGATCAACCGGTTTTATATCTCCAATCGTATCTGAAAACGTAAATGAAGCACTTACTTTAGACCTTGCTTCAGCTGAATCCGCTTCTACTTTTTCTCCTTCTAAAATAACTAAACTAACACCTAAAACTAATACACCATTAATAAGAACTATTAATTTTCTCATAAAACTTTTCTCCTCCTATATTTTTAATATGAACTATGATATCGTTAATTGTACAACCAATATATATAATAAGTTTCATTTTTTAATTATAGTTTACAAATAAATGAGGTGATTTCTTGATTAATGTGGGCTTGTTTTTTAAAATTCTTAGAAAAGAAAGAGGACTTTCTCTAGAACAATGTTCAAAAGGGATTTTTTCAAAAGCGGGTTTATCCAAATTCGAACGGGGACATAGTGATATTACCTTAAAAAAATTTTTACTATTGATGGAGCGATTAGATATTTCTATACCAGAATTTTTAAATTATATAAATAACAGAGAACTTTCAACGGTCACGCTATTTTTCGACAAAGTAAAACAGGCTTATAAACAAGGTAATACCTCACTTCTCCTCCACTACTTTCAACAAGAAGAAGAAAAATATGAACAAACAGCTATTATTTCTTACCGAATAAAAAGCACTATGATTCTAATATTACTTTCGTCAATCGATGGTTGTTATAAACCATCAGAAACGCGAGTTATTGAGTTATCTAATTATCTATTTGAACGTGAACGTTGGTACTTATTTGAACTATTAATTTTCAAAAATAGCGTTCTACTGATAAACCCTAATCTTTCAAGCTTATTAATCACTGAACTTATAAAAAAGAAGAAGAATAATAATATCCCTATTTATAATAAAATAATTTCTGAAACACTATTAAATTCTACTATAGTAGAATTTAATAAAAAAAACTACGATATTTGCCTACTCTATCTAAATGAAGTCAAACATCTACTTGATCCTGAAGATTTCTTTCTTAAGTACGTCTATCAACTATTAAAAGAATGTATAAAATTAAAGCACAAACCAGATCCTAACTATGATCGTCTCTATTTTTTATTAGATATTTTAGATACTCTAGGAGAAGATTATCAAGTTGTCATATACAAAAACTTTGTTGAAAAAGCGATATTTACCTCTTAAAATAAATATTATTTAAAAAATTATTAATAATACTAATATACAATGATGTAGTCTGTTAAAAAGTTTTAAATCTACTCAAAAAAAAAACTAGAATAATGAAAAAAGATTGCATAAGGAATAACGATGAATCATTTTAAAAGAAGTAGCATTTTGTCTGTTGCTGAAGCAATAGGCTTAATGATAAGTTTCGGTTCTTTAATCGCAACGATCATTTTTGGCTTGTTGTCAGTTATTAAAAACGACAAAAAAATAAACCTCATAACTTTAGCAGAGTTAGGTTTATTTTTTTCTAAATTATAATTTTGCTGCCGTCTTAAATGGCCTACCTTAAGGGACGTATTCGCGTACGTCTCTTTTTATTATCTTTATCATAGCATATTTTTCTTATAATAGACTACAATGTAGTTGGGTTTTTGATTTTCAATTTAAAAAGTGAGCAGAGACTACTCTTTTAAACTTCTAATTTATTCATTAACGCTTCAGTCAATAGCTTGGAAAAATTAATTCCTTGCTTTTCTGCTCTTGTTTTTAACCATACAGGTATATTGGTGTTAGTTCTAGATAATCTATTATCTTGAATATACTCTGATAAATCAACTTCAATCAACGTCACAAATTCATCATCTTTTACAGAAATGTCTTTAATATTTGAAGGTTTAGGAAGTGATTCGTTATGTTCCACTAAGTCAGATAAGACAATACCTAGATAATCTGAGGCAAAATCTAAACCTTCTTCTAATGTATCACCTTGTGTTCCATTACCTTCTAAATCAGGAAATTGAATGTAGTAACCACCAGCTTCTTCTTCTGAAAATACAGCAGGGTAGATTTTTTTCATTGTTATCATCCTTTCTTGTTTACTTTTAAAAGAAGAGGACTATAAAAGTCCTGCTTCTTTCAAAATTGAGCGTTCCGTTCCATATTTTAACTCTCCTTTAGGAACAATGATTGGTCGTCTATGACCTTCTTTGGTTAATTTAGTATGAGAACCTTTACCTTGTTTCGGTTTGATTATCCATCCTTCTTTTACCAAAAGTTTAATCATTTCTCTATCTGTAAGTGGCAAATCTTATCTCCTCCTTACTATTATAATTATAATGCGCATAGTGCGTATTGTCAATTATTTTCTTTTATACGGATGATAAAAATGGTTATATAGCATTCTAATTTTTCGTTTTTAATGAGAATTTTTCTAGGTATCTTTCTTGTCTTTGAATGGTTTGAATAATCTTCCCAGTTACCACTTCTTGACTGATTCGTTCTGGATAATAACCCGCCTTTTCAATTAAGATGTTTTCTAATTTAAGCTGCGTTAATTTAGCTTGCTTTAAATTATCACGGTCTATTTTATCATTGCCTTTATTTCTTCTACGTTTTTCTTCTAACTCTCTCTTTAAACGTCTTGTAAGACCTAAGCAATTAATTAATTCAATCGTGGTCATCTTAAGCATATCTGAGGTTGTCGTGTAATTAAACCATAATGGATCAATAATAGGTTCTATGACGTTCACAAGGTCTTTTCTCGTAAATACAAGCTCTTCTGACTTAAATGTTAACTCACACTCTTTACAAACATACTCATTATTTTTTTCCACTACAAATTGATTACAATATCGACACTTCATTTTTATTCCTACTTTCCTAATGATAAGAAGGGGATAGGTAACCCCTCTAGAATTACCTATCTTGAACTTATCCAGCTATGTTTAATTTCTTCGTATAGTGCTTAAACTCTTTGGCCATAATTTCTCGTGCTTCATCATCTTGTTTTATTTCGTCATCTGAAGGGAGCCAGTTAAAATGTTGGCCACACAACACATTAAAATATTCTAAAAGTTCCTGGTCTTTAATCCAAATATGAACAGTTCCTTTAGAAAACATCTTAAATCTAAACGTTTCGTTTTCAAAATCACCTATTCCGTTCGCTATAAATTCATTACTTACGGATGGTTTTAGTAATTGCAACATCTTTACTAAATCTAGAATATATTCTCTAACTGAGTACCTAACATGGTTAAATTCTGGTTTAGGATTGACAGTATTGTAATAACTAAGCCCCATATCGCTTGCGTCCATTCCCCTACCGTAATTATCGAAGGGTTTAATAATCTTCTTATTCACTTTAAATGCATTATTAGTTTTCCACCCGTTGTAATAGTGTACATTATTACTATACTCTTTTTGATGGTATTTAGTTATTTCTTTAAAGAAATGAAGACAACTTTCTAAACAAAGGCTGGAAGAGTTCTGTGTAACTGCCATTAAAAGTAACTCAATATTTACTAAGTTAATTTCCATAGATGCAGAAGTTTCCATTTGTTTTCTTAGTTGTTGTTTACCGTGTTCGGTTAATTGTTTAGAGAATTCATCTGTTTGTAATATTTGTTCCCAATATGTGTAGCGTGTACTTTGAATATCATCATTAATTTGTGTTAAATTACTTTTTTTGGAACAATAACTCATAGATGGTAACATGCTCTCAAAATATTTTAAAGCTGTATCCGCTTTGAAACGTTCCTTAATAAGTTTAACATGGGCTTCATACTGATAAACTAATGTTTTTATGGAGTTAACTCTCTCATTAATTTCATTCGATTTGACGAAACAAGATAAGCTTTTTTCTAATTTTTGATTCTCTTCAAGAGTAGCATTTTTAACTGTATTAAGTATTTTTGCATATAAATCTGACACGTTAGTCCGTACACGATCAATCGTTAACTTAATGATAACAGTTCGGACTGAGGTCTTTCTTTCAGCGTCTATAAATAAATCATCATGATATGAAAATGTAGCTTGATACTGGTTTAATAAATTTAACAGTGTTTGCCTATCAAACGTATGCGGGTTTCTAATCGTTTCAGCATTTAAAATGCAACGTATGTTACAAGGTTTAGAAATTTGTTTTTCTGCTAGGCGAATTGCTTTAAGTAAATGTTTTGCTCCGTTGTCGAACGGTGGATTCATAATAATTGCGTCATATTCTGTATATGTTTCATAATTTATAAAATCATCTGCTTGTACTGTATTTCCTTTAGAGTGTAATACACCTTGTAAGTCTTGGTTCAACTCAATACAATCTATTTTAACACTGTTTTCTTTGGCGATTGCATCCACTAAATCACCCTTACCGGCTGATGGCTCTAGCACTCTTGCATCTGTTAAATTTAAATCTTCCAATAATAATCGAGCTACCTTCTCAGGTGATGGATAAAAATTAGTACTAAACATAATATATACGTCCTTTCAGATTATGAGAACGGAACAATTCCAATGATACGGACTTCCTTTAGAAAGGTTTTTTATTCTTTCTCTCATAAGTTGGTTGTTTTTTATTGTGACGTTAACGTTGCATGTCCACCAAGTGCATACAAGGGCGAACTTGTTCGTGCATTTTACCCTTGTATGAACGACTGGCCATGCTAAGATAACAGGAACACGAAAAAACGACTTATGAGAAGAAATAAACGCTTGCTAATACAGTTAAAAGAATGTGCGATTTTTCGGCTTAGCGTATGGCACGAAAAGTCTGATTTATGCTTTGAGTGCCTTCTATGTGTTTACGGGTCGCTATGATCCATAGCGACTAGCATTGTCAATGGCGGACTGGTGGAGGAACGGAGCCACCAACGTAAAAACGACTGCTGGAGGAACGGAGGCACAAAGTTTTTAATTGATAATGGCTAAGTAAACACTCAAAAAGAAAAGGATTGGGTTGTAGCAAGGGCAACTGCACCGCCGCGGAAAATCCTTTTCTATCCTTTTAAACAAAAAAAGATAGCCATTCTGTTAAGAATGACTATCTTTCCCTTTAACGAGTTCTAACCACTTTTCAGTTGCTTTTAATACGTCATTAGGAGCTATTGCGTTTCTTTGTCCTCGTACTTGGACTATTCTATTATCTCGGTATTCCATAGTGTAAAAAGGCGTGTCGATGTCCTCTTCTTTTCTTATAAAGATGATGGTTGTCTTACCGCTCTCATGTTTAGATAAATAGTGATTTCCTCCTACACAGTGAACGAGTTCGTTCCCTTCTCGTATAATATCTTTCACTTGTTTAGGTACTATAAATTTATACTTTCCTATACTCTTTTCCATTCCTTTTCGTTCTGCCAATTGCTTATTTAGACGTTCTTCTTCCATTTTTTTATTTAATAGATTGATATTCTTAACACAATCATCATGAGCTTTTGCTAAGTCTTTTGGCAAGATAACATGCGGATGATTTAATTGTACTTCTAACTGCTTTTGCATTTTTACATAATCTTTATAATATTCAAATGTTTTCTCTTGTTTGATTAGCCAATTTTGAAACCTCACAAAGCCTACATTTTTAGGTATCTGTCTAAGTTCCTTATAGGTCATATATTTTTCTATGCCTGGTACTATATATCCTTTTCGTTCTTTCGCTACTAATTCGATAAAAAAATCTGCAAAATTCTTATCACAATTTTTTAATAAGTGCTTGTTTTTTCTCAACCATTTTTGATTGACAAACCTCATATCTGCTCGTCTTGTTATAACGTCATGAGCTATTTTTTTTGCGTTTAATTTCTGTAAAAATTCTATTTCATTTTTGTACTTATAGACATGTTCAATATCATCGAAAAACATTCTAAAGGGTTCAATATACTTTAACTCTGATATTTTAAATATTCTCTCTTGCCAATTATTCGGATAAAAACGTACGTCGAAATATTTACTAGATGGCATAGCGCTATAATAGCCATATTTTACTTCTGATTGTGGTACTGTATTTCCATATATACTTCCGTTATGATGATAAAGTTTAATGTGTTGGTCTTTTTGAAATAACTCAAAATTAGATAATTCATATGTGACTTCTTCTTTACCATTTTTTATCACTTGCCAAAAAGCGTATGACTGAATTTCTATACGTTTTGACGTGCTTAACACAATAGCAAATGCAAAATACTTAGACTCTTTATTTAACTGACTGTTTTTAGTTAATCGCTTTGTAATCACGATATCTGTAGGACGTTCACTACTTCTTATCACTTGTTGCTTGTTCTTCCATTCGTAAACGGGTAAATGTGACAGACACCACGTAAAGAACGCTTTAGGTGGTGTCAATTTATTTTCAATGTAATGCTTTAATCTATCTTCTGATTTCATTCCTATTAAAACAAGCTTATCTGCTCGTCTTGTACCTCCACTTCTTTAATTTCTTCTGTCTGCTCCTTGTTAGTTTTTTCAGTGACTTTCTTTTTAGGTTTAGGTTTAGGTTTGCTTTTTGATTTTTTAGTGTCCAATTTTACTAATAAAAAGTATTCTTTAACCCAACTAAATACCGTACCCTCTTCAATACAAGCACAACCATTTTCTGCAAAACTTTTCGCTTTTTGTTTGGCGTACTGTAAAGCTCCCTTGATGGTTCTATCTTTCTTGATAATTCCTTTCATTAATTCTTCGTCATGTGTTTGTTCACATAACCAATTGTGTATTCTATCTTCTTCATTAGAATGTTTTTCAAGCATTTCTTTTAGCATTTTTGCTAGGGCTTTTTCTACCACTTGTTGCTCGTTGTAAGGGATACTTTCTTCAATAGGCTTTTCTATCGGCTTTGTTGGTTTTTCCATATAATATTTTTCATAATTTTTCTTGTCACATAGAACTAACCATTTCATATATTTTCCTTCTTGTTCCATTCCCTCTAAACCGATATAAAGGTCGGATAGTTCCCCCTCATCATCTTTTATGGCTAACGTTATTTCTTCATCAACACGTTGTAAGATAAGCACTAATCGTGCGACCGTTGATAATTTATCTTTCTCACTAGGGCTAACAATAATGGTTTGTTCTTCTTTTGTTAAAATAATAGGTGCGTACCCTCTATCAAGGTCAAACACAGATATTAATTGCGTGGGCGAAAAATACCTTAATCTGTCTATTAATTCCTTTATATTCGTGATACCTTTTTTCTCTGTCATAGTAGACACCATCCGTTCCTTTAGAAAATATTTTTATAATTGCTTATAAGTTATTTTTTTTATTGTGACGTTAACGTTGCATGACCACCAAGATCATACAAGGGCGAACTTGTTCGTGCATTTTACCCTTGTATGAACGACTGGGCGTGCTAAGATAACAGGAACATAAAAAACGACTTATAAGTAATAAATATTTTTTAAAACAACAATACAAGGTGGCTATATGGCCTTAGCGTATGACACGAAAAGTTCGATTTATGCTTTGAGTGTCTCATTTGTTTTTACGTGTCGCTATGCTTCATAGCGACTAATATTTTCAATGGCGGACTGGTGGAGGAACGGAACCACCAACGAAAAAACGACTGCTGGAGGAACGGAGGCACAAAGTTTTTAATTGTACTATAGCAAAGTAAAAACTCTAAATAAAAAGGGGTGGGTTGAAGCAAGGGCTACTGTACCGCAGCGTAAAACCCTTTTTTATCCTTTATAAAAAGCTTTTCACAAAAAAAAAGAAGCCTGCATTTATGCAGACTTCTTTTCCTTTTTTATTCTTCTTCAGCAACTGGGAAGGTAATATTATCTCTTTGTAATCTCAATAAGCTAATAGATGATAAGATATTTTTTCGTTCTTTAGATGATAAGTTAGCCCAATCATTTTTTTTCTAAAATCTCTTCTATAAAGTTTTTTGCCTGTTCTAAGGTTACAGTACCGCCTACTAAATGATACGTTAAAATATTATCACCGTAAAAATTGACGATTGCGGTATACTCCCCTTCTTTAACAGGTAAAAGGGTAATTTTAATCCCGTCTAAAACAGCTTGCTTAACCATCCCTTTATAGGTTCCGTATTCTGTGTGACTTTCAATAGTTTTGTGATCTGTAAATGTTAACATTTAATTCTCTCCTTCTTCTTTCATCATTTTATTTAAAATAATAATGAATTAGTTATTTTTAAATTCTTCTTCTAACGTTATTCCTTAAAAGCAGCCCAAGCGCCCCATAAAATACAACCAACAAAATATAAGACAACTAATAGAAGTAACCTAAGCCCCCACACGACGATTGTCGGTAAAACTCCTGGACTTCCTAACAACACCAATAACATAATAAACAATACCCCTTTAAACGCCCCTCCAATAGGACTACTACCTGAAGCTTTACCTTTCCCTAGAAAATAACCTAGCCAAAACATATTACCCCTCCTTTAATTAAAGTTATCTTACAATACAACTCCCTTATTTTAGTTCAATTTCAATTGTTTTTAGACAAAAATAATTACTCAATGCAATGAGTGATCCTACGTTACTAGCTCTCAGTGAATTATTTACTTTTCTAAACTTAGAGACAGTTGCCCTGGTTAATCCAGTCACTTTTTCTATATCCCAACCACTGTCTTCTCCCTCGATGACTTCAAGGGCATTATCAAACACATGCTCAAACTTATTTTTATCTAATTCATTCCAACTAATATCGTTTTGCTCTTCAAATTCAATAAAGTAAAAGGGAGACCCTTCGGTTGAGAAATAACTAATTTCAAAATCTTTTCCTTCATGAACATTCAGCACTTTAAATGACATAGTATAATCAGAATAAAATAGGGTTGCTTCCAAAGTAGTTTCCGTTTCATTAAAAACTATTTTGGTACAACCAATTAAGTTAATATTTTTGTAAATAAATTTTTGAAACTCATTAATTGTCATCTTTCTTTCCTCCACAATTACAGTATAGCGTAAATAAAAATTAACGTCAATAATTATTTACGTTAATTATGATGGTTACTTTGATAGGTTCTGTTTCAAACCTGAGATAGATGTGAGTGTGCGACCTAGTCTGAAAAAACTATTTATATATATTATACGTTATTTAATTGATATTTGAATGTAATTCAGTTATATTATATAAGCGTTTTTAAATAACGTTCATATAAAAAGAGAGGAGGAATACACTGTGGGGAAAGTGTGTGATAAAATTAAGAAAATAAAGAAATATAAATATATTCTAAAGAAAGAGTTGTTGGTAGAAAAATATACGGCTATTATTGTTTCAATATCGCCATTCATCATTTCATACCTACTTGGTGTTTATAAACCAGAAATAGGAAGAATACATCTATTTACTATATATTTAGTTTTTCTATTTATCTTGGTATTAATGGAAGTCAATAATGGTAAAAATATATCTCCTAAAAATTTTGTGAATAAACAAATAGAAGATAGCATATTGACTGGATTATATAAAATGTACCTTTTATTCTTTGCTATTTATATAATGAAGCCAGAAGAATTGCAGGACAGAATTAATAAAATATCAAAAATTGTTCGAGATATTTTCAGTTTTGATATAGCATATCTATTTAATAAGTACGAAGATGTAATGATATCCATCACAGGATTAATTTTATTTATTATTGTATTAATTACATTTATGTATGCCAGATTAATTGTACTTAAAGTATATAAATATATATTTGGCATGTTTGATGAAGAACCTAAATTATTGATTACAAATAACAGAAGATTTAGAAAATGAAAATTAAGTAGATAAATAA
Organism: Vagococcus xieshaowenii; assembly: GCF_004792515.1. Lineage (NCBI taxonomy): Bacteria > Bacillati > Bacillota > Bacilli > Lactobacillales > Enterococcaceae > Vagococcus > Vagococcus xieshaowenii. Next base: position 58,978 of record NZ_CP038867.1, read on the forward strand.
AAATAACTAAAATTAATAGTTATTTTCTTATCTTATATGAAGATATAAATGTAATGAAAACTAGGAGTGGTTAAGTGAAGAAGACTGAAAAAATATATGATAAGGTTAAGCAAAATAGTATATTACTTCTAATAGAATTAGTTTTAGTAATTTTAATGCTAAATAGTGGAAACGAATTAATGACAGTAGTAATCCCTATTGTCTTATGTGAAATAATCCCAAGAATATATGCTTTTGATAAAACACGATATAAAGATGTTACAGAAAAAAATGAAGATGTAAAGAGTAACGTTGAAGTGATAAATGAAGATTCAGCAATAGTAACTATGTTATTGTTGTATGTATCTTTGCTTGCGGGACATTCTGTCTTATCATTTTATGAAGATCCAGCATTAACACAAATTTTGGGAATATTTTTTGGAAGTATTGTTTTGTTTATTTTTTTAATAATTTTTATGGAATATTTAAGCAATAAATTTTATACATCTAAAGAAAAAAATAGTGAAGAATAACTCTCAATTTGAGGGTTATTTTTTTATGCATACCGATATGAGACGGGATATAAGACGATTTGATACGAGTTAGGATTGTGAGAGTGACGCAGGTTAGAGAAAACGGGGTGGAATAATAAATGGAAAATATCTGAGAAGCGGTTTTGTTACACAGTTTAAAAATAGATGGAAATTTTGATAAAAAAACAGACCGCCTGAAGGAGCAGTCTGTCTTTGCTGTTCTATAGGAATAAAACAGATTGAAATGGATTTTGTTTTGTATAAATAAAGTATAACATATTAGTCTAAATTTTATGTTAAGTATTTTGAGTATTTTTTTTGAACAAAAGAGTTTTACTATTATAATCAAGTTAATATTCTTTGCTAACTATTAGATGGTCTCTTACGTCTTATTTTTTCCTTGGTCTGTAATAACCCTAATTCCTTTTTCATATCATCTAGTTGATCACCTAAATCTTGATGTAAATTAAAAAATAGTTTGAATTCTTGACACGAGTCACAGCTCTCTATTGTTCCAACTTCATGTTCAGTTCCATATAGAGTTTTATGTTCATTCAAAATATCTACCGTTCTAATAGCTGCTTGACTACGGATACCCTTCAACTTCTCATATTCTGCAATTTTTTCATTCAATGTTAATATCGGTTGAACACTTTTTTCTGATTCTATTTTTTTCTCATCCATACCTATTTTCCTTCTTTCTTTATACTAAATAGACGACAAATCTCAATCCATTCAGGTTCTTCAGATAAATCCTTATAATTTGATTGTTTTATGTCTTCAATGATTAATTGAATTTTTTCCTCTAACATTTGTTTCTTTTTTTCGTCTTTTTCTTGGAGGTACAATAAGTAATAGGCTTTTAATAG